>JAPPOT010000850.1 GCA_028817855.1 Myxococcales bacterium | reverse complement strand
CACGATCGCCGATCGCCCCGAGCGCGACTGTGGCAGCGTCCAGCCCTTCAGCGGCCCTGCGGCCCGCCCCGGGTAAGGGTCCCGCGACCCTCCCCCCCGACCGGCGAAGCCGTTCGGGTCCCCCCAACCCGCGAGGTCGTCGCTGCGCTCCTCCGCGCTCATTTCGCGGCCTCGCCTGCGGTCCGCTCCGCGGAGGGCTCGCGCGTGCCGGGCTCCTTCGCTCTCATCGTCCCGCCTCGTCCCGCGTCAGATCGAAGAGCACGTGCACCTGACCGGTGCCGACCGCGTTCTCGTAGCTCGACAGCTGCGCTCCCGGTGCGCGGCACTCGGGGCCGCCCATGGCGCCCAGCGCCATCAGGTAGTGGGCGAAGCGGCCCTCGGGCTTGAAGCGCTTCAGGTACTCGGGGTAGCGCGCGAGCACCGCGGCGTGGTCGCCCTGCGCCCACAGCTCGAGGATCTCCGCGTCCACCGCGCGCGCCTCGGGGGAGATCACGTGCGCCGGGTCGTAGGCGAAGTGCTCCCGGATCTGCGACAGCGGCCAGAAGGTGTGGCTCATGCCGCCGCTGCCGAGCACGGCCACGCGCGCGTCTTCGGCGCGCCGGATCGCTTCGCCCAGGGCCGCGCCCAGCGCCAGGAAGTCGTCGCGCTCGCCGGTCTGCACCACCCCGCAGGACAGCACGCGCTGGTCGCTGCGCAGGTGCTCCACCAGGTTCAGGGTGGCGTAGTGCTGGGGCAGGCTCGGCGCCGTCACGTTGATCGTGAAGAGCCCGCGCTCCTTGCAGACCCCATGCCAGGCGGCTGCCAGCTCGGGCGCGCCAGGGTAGTCGTAGGGGAGGTCGCAGATGTTGCGCGGCATCTCCTCGCTCGTGTAGTTGCCGCGGAAGTGGTTGGCGCCCGCGATTACGTGCTCTGTGGTCGTGAACCAGTGGGTGTCGATGATCACGAAGGTGTCGACACCCAGCTTGTCGAAGCCCTCCCGCAGCCAGCGAAAGCCCGGCTCGATCAGCGTGGTGTCGGCGCCGCTGCCGCCGAGCGCGACCCGCACTTTCTTCGGCACCATGACCATCGGCTGGTGCGCGACGACCGCAGTCGCGACGAGCTCACCCATCTGCGGCCTCCGCCTCCCCGGTGAAGCTGTCGTGCTTGATCGCAACGTTCTTGATGTCGCAGAAGAAGTCGAAGCTGTGCAGGCCCCCTTCGCGGCCGACGCCGGACTGGCGCGCGCCGCCGAAAGGGGCCTCCAGGTCGCGCACGAAGAAGCAGTTCACCCACACCGTGCCGGCCACCAGCCGACTGGCCACTCGCTCGGCGCGAGCCCGCTCGCCGCTGTAGAGCACCGCCGCGAGCCCGTAGGTGGTCCCGTTGGCGAGCTCGCAGGCCTCGTCCTCGTGTTCGAAGGTCTGCCACGTCAGCACCGGGCCGAAGACCTCCTGCTGCACGATCTCGTCGTCCTGCTTCACGTTGGCCAGGATCGTCGGCTGGTAGTAGAGCCCGCCCAGCTCGCTTTCGCTGCCGCCGAGCAGCGGGTGGGCGCCGGCGTCCAGCGCACGCGCCACGAACCCGCTCACGCGCTCGAGCTGGCGCGGATGGATCAGCGGCCCCACGCGCACGCCGCGCTCGCGCGGGTCGCCCACCTTGAAGGGCTTGCAGGCCTCGAGCACGCGCGCCTGAAAGTCCCGTGCGATCGACGCATGCACGAGGATGCGCGTGCCCGCCAGGCACACCTGTCCCGCGTTGTTGAACTGGGCGGCGACGGTCTTGGCGGCCTGCTCCAGGTCGGCGTCCTCGAACACGACAAACGCCGACTTGCCCCCGAGCTCGAGGCTCGCGGGTGTGACGTTCGCCGCCGCCGCCGCGCCCACGCGCCGCCCGGTCTCGACCGAGCCGGTGAAGCTGATGCGGTCCACGTCCGGGTGCCCGACCAGCGCCTGGCCGGCGCGCGCCCCCTCGCCGTGCACCAGGTTAAAGACCCCGCGCGGGATGCCCACCTCGGCCGCGATCTCCGCCAGCAGGGCACAGCTGAGCGGCGCCCACTCGGGGGGCTTGAGCACGACCGTGTTGCCGGCCGCCAGCGCCGGCCCCAGCTTCCACGTCGAGAGCATGAGCGGCGCGTTCCAAGGGGTGATCAGGGCGGCGACGCCGGCCGGCTCGTGGCGCACGTGGTTGTCGACCACGCTGCCCTCGATCACGTCGCTCGACAGCTCCAGCGCGCGCCGCGAGAAGAACTCCAGGTTGTGCGCGGCGCGATCGACGATGCGCTTTTGGTTGGCGATCAGCAGCGAGCCGTTGTCGAGCGTCTCGACGGTCGACAGCTCCTGCTTGCGCTCGCGGATGCGCTGCGCAAAGGCGTCGAGCACCTGGCCGCGGGCGATCGGCTCCAGCTCGGCCCAGGCGGGAAAGGCCGCCCGCGCCGCACGCACCGCCGCAGCCACCTCGTCGGGACCGCCGGCGGCGACCTGGGTCAGCTCCTGTTGATCGATCGGCGAGAGGACCGACATCGTCTCGCCCGATCCCGGCCGCCACTCGCCGCCGATGAAGTGCCCGGTCGGCACGTCCACGCTGCCGACGCTCGCGCGCTGCCCGGTCATTGTCCCGCTCCCCTGCGCTGCCCGCGCAGCGCGCGCTTGAGGATCTTGCCCGGCCCCGACTTGGGCAGGGGCTCGGTCTGGATCTCGATCCGCTTCGGGACCTTGAAGCCCGCGATCGACTCGCGGCAGTGGGCCTTCAGGCGTTCGGCCAGCTGGTCGTCGCGATCGGCCGGGTCGACCATTACGATGGCGTGCACCGCCTCCCCCCAGCGTTCGTCCGGGACGCCGATGACGGCGGCCTCGCGCACGGCCGGGTGCTGGTAGAGCACGTCCTCCACCTCGACGGAGTAGACGTTCTCGCCGCCGCTGATGATCATGTCCTTCTTGCGGTCGACCACGAAGAGGTGACCCGCGGCGTCCATCCGGCCCAGGTCGCCCGAGTGGTAGTAGCCGTCGCGCAGGGCCTCGGCGGTGGCCTCCGGTCGCTGCCAGTAGCCGGGCGTGACGCTCGCGCCGCGGATCAGGATCTCGCCCACCTCGCCGGGGGCGCACTCGCCGCCGTCCTCGCGCATCACTCGCACCGACAGGCCCGGTGCGGCCCGCCCACAGCTGCCCAGCAGCTCGCTGCCGATCGCCTTCTGCTCGTCGCGCAGGCAGGTCACCAGCGACGCGGTCTCGGTCGCGCCGTAGAACTGGGCCAGCTCGGTGTCGGGGAAGGCGCGATGGGCGGCTTCGATCTCCTCCGACGCGATTGGCGAGCCGGCGTGTCCGAGCAGGCGCAGCGAGCTCACGTCCCGCGGTCGCGCGCGCTGGGCCGCGACGATCGCGGCGAGCATGGTCGGCACCGGCATGAAGACGGTCACGCCGTGTTGGTCGATCAGGTCCAGGCACGCTTCGGGGTCGAAGGAGGGCAGGGTGACGATGCGCCCGCCCAGCCACAGCAGGCTCACGAGCGGCGCGATGCCGGCCACGTGGAACATGGCGGGTGTGGCGAGGAAGACGTCGTTGGCGCTGAGCGAGCACGCCAGCGCCTTCTGGAAGGCGTTCGCCACCAGGTTGCGGTGGGTGAGCATCACGCCCTTGGGCAGGCCGGTGGTCCCGCCCGTGTAGAAGAGGGCGGCCACCTGGTCCTCCTCGAGGGGCCAGTTGGGCATGGCCGGGATGCGCTCGAGCAGGGTCTCGTAGCCATCGGGCATCGTGATCACGTGCTCGAAGCACTCGCCGAGGGCGCCCGGGTCCCGGTCGGTCAGGAGCACGCGCGCGCCACTGTCACGGGCGATCGTGATCAGCTCGGCCGGCGCCAGGCGCGTGTTGAGGGGGACGATGCAGAGACCGGCCGCGGGGATTCCGCAGAACGCCTCCACGTAGCGGTGCCCGTTCCATGCCAGCAGCGCCACCCGGTCACCGCGCGCCAGGCCGAGCCCGCGCAGGGTTGCGCCCAGGCGGGAGGCCCGCATGCACAGCTCGCCGTAGCTCAGCGCTCGCTCCCCGTCGATCACCGCCGTGCGCGTCGCGTGCAGGCGGCTCGCGTGCTCGAGCGGATCGCGCAGGGTCAGCACGGCGTCTCCCCGGCCAGCTCGGGGGCCACGCGCAGGACCACGTTGCCGAAGAGATCGGGTGCCTGGGTGCGCTCGAAGGCGGCGTGGATCCGCTCGAACGGGTAGACCGAGTCGATCACCGGGCGCAGCTGGGCCGCTTCCATGAAGCGCAGCATGCGCTGGGTCTCGGCCCGCGTTCCGGAGGTCGAGCCGATGACCGATAGCTGCTTGTAGAAGAGCCGCGCCAGCTCGAGCCCGATGTCGGCGCCGGAGGTCGCGCCGGCCGTGACGATCCGCCCGCCGGGGCGCAGCGAGCGCAGGCTGTGCTTCCACGTCGCCTCGCCCACCGTCTCCACGACCAGGTCGACCGGGTCGTCGAGGCGCTGCCCGGTCGGCACCGCGCTGTGGGCGCCGAGCTGCAGGGCCCGCGCGCGCTTGCCCTCCGAGCGGCTGGTGACGATCACCTCGAGCCCCGCGGCGGCGGCCATGGCGATCGCCGCCGTCGCCACGCCGCCGCCCGCGCCCTGGATCAACACCCGCTCACCCGGCTGCGCCTGGGCGCGGGTGAAGAGCATGCGGTAGGTAGTCGACCAGCCCACGTTCAGGCAGGCGGCCTGCTCGAAGCTCAACCAGGTCGGCTTCGGGATCACGTTGCGGCTGGGCACGATCGTGACCTCGCCGAAGGAACCGGGCAGGTCCTCGGAGATCAGTGAGCGGTTGGGATCGAAGGTCTCGTCTCCGCCACCCGCGTCGGGATCGCCGAAGCACCCGGTGACCATCACTTCGCGCCCGCGCGCGTCCCAGCCGACGATGTCGCAGCCGAGGATGCGCGGGAAGGCGTCCGGCGAGATGCCGACCCCGCGCAGGGTCCACAGGTCGTGCATGTTGACGGTCGTGGCGGCCACCCGGATGGCCTCCTGCCCGAGACCGGGCTCGGGCAGGGGCCAGTCGTCCTTGAGCTCGAGTGCCGAGAGGGGGTGATCGGCGTCGATGCGGGTGGCCACGGCGGCGCGCATGGCTCGTTGTTAGACATTCATAGAACAGCTGTCAATGTGATGTCGAATATCAAAAGTGGTATGAGGGGATCCGGGAGCTGCCGGCTCCGCGGGCGCCCCGGGATCAACTGTGCAAGACACTGAAATCACGGAACAAACCGGCTATGAGGAGTGGCTGCGCCCGCAGTCGGTGATCTTCACCCTGCTTGCCGAGCACCTGCTGGACCGGGACCTGCCTGCGGTCTTCGCGGGCAGCATCATCGCGGTGCTCGAGCGGGTGGGCATCACCGAGCACGCCACCCGGGCGACGCTGGCCCGCATGGAGCGGCGCGGGCTGTTGGACAAGCAGCGCAGCGGCCGCCGCAGCTACTTCCAGATGACCTCGCGCTGCGTGTCGATCCTGGAAGGTGGCCGGGAGCGCATTTGGCTGACCGGCGCCGTCAACCGCCAGTCGGTCGAGCGCTGGACGCTGGTCACCTTCTCGCTGCCCGAGCGTTGGCAGCGCAAGCGCTACGACCTGCGCGTGCGCCTGTCGTGGGCCGGCTTTGCGCCGCTCCAGAACGGCGTCTGGGTCGCGCCATCGGCGCCCGACGTGGAGCCGATTCTGCGTGAGCTCGAGCTGCACGACCACGTGCGCGTCTTTCGCGCCGACAGCGTCCACCCCGACGATCCGCGCACGCTCGTGTCCGAGGCCTTCGAGCTCGACGCCATCGCCGAGCGCTACCGCCAGTTCCTCGAGACCTGGCGCCCGCTGCTGGATGCCGCGCCGGTCGAGGACGCCCTGGCCCTGACCATGCGGCTCAGCACCCAGTGGCTACGCGCCCTGCGGGACGACCCGCGCGTGCCCCTGCACCTGCTGCCGGGTGACTGGCCCGCGGTCGAAGCCCAGGATCTCTTTCGCCAGCTCCACGAGCGCCACCGCGAAGCCGCCCGCACTCAGGCCGACGCCTTGCTCGAGCTCGCCACCTAGCGGCGTGCTCGCGGGTACCGCATGCGGCTCGCGCTGCGCGCACCGTCCCCTCACTCGAGCGTCGGCAGGCAGAACGCCCCCGCCGAGCACCAGGGCTCCCCGCTATCGCAACCCGCAACGCCCGCGCCCAACC
>JAPPOT010000350.1:9625-23198 GCA_028817855.1 Myxococcales bacterium | reverse complement strand
ATGGGGAAGGTGGGGTTGTTGATCATCACGAAGTCCTGGGTCTCGGCCTTCGCGGCGTCCGGATCGACCAGCTCGCCCTTCGCGTTCATCGGTTGCAGCTTGTCGCCCGGGACACCCATCAGCTTGATCGCCATGCCGCGGGCGTCCATCTCGTTGTCGTCCGCGAACAAGCCGTTGGAGAAGCGCACCCAGGCGTCGTACTTCTTGCCCGGCTGCGCGAGCACGCCGTGGCGCAGCTCCTCGTCGATGGCATCCTCGTCGTTGACGTGGAACTCGGCCTGTACGCAGCCGTGGGGCGCCGGATGGGCGTCGCGCTTGTAGAGATGATCCGGCTGGCTGGCCAGCCGGATCTGTTTCATCGCGAGCGCTTCGATCTCCACGATCGTGGCGAGCTCCTGAGGGGTCAGCGCGTGCTCGCCGTCGTCGGCCACGACGGGGTCGAAGAAGATGCCGTGGATGGCCACCGAGACCACACCGGCCACGAGCATGAGAGCCGTGAGCTTTCGCATGGGTGTCATCGCATTCTCCTGAGCTCTGCGGTGGAGGCGGGGCCCTGGATGGTATCGGGGCACTCCGGTGGGCCAGCCCGCGGCTCGGCGTAGCTCGCGTAGTCCGGGTCGTACTTGGGGTTGCCGAGGATCTTGATGTACTCGATCAGCGCCATGCGCTCGTCGTGCTCGAGCTCGGGCCCAATCACGCCGATGCCGCCGGCGTTGGTGAACTGGTGGCCCGTGTTGAGGTCGCCCTTGTTGGAGGTGTCGAGCTCGTAGGCCCACTCGAGCTCCTCGCTCTCGTAGCCGATGTGCACGGGGTCGAACTCACGACTTCCGATCCACATCTTCTTCTCGCGCTCCGGCTGGGGCGAGAGGAGCTGGTAGATCGTGCGCACCGAGCCGTTGTGCAGGAAGGGCGGCGTGGCCCACACACCGTGCAGGGGCCGCGCCTTGTAGCCGCGCATGTCGCGCAACTCGTTCTCGCGGCCCCAGTTCATGTAGTCGAACTCTTCCTTCGTGATGCCGAGCTGCTTCACCAGCTTGTCGCTGACGGCATTGATCACGATCTCGAGCCCCTCGGCCCCGGAGATCTCGCGCAACAGGGGATCGGCCGGGTTCAGCACGCTGGCGTCGTAGCGGGCCTCGAGGAAGTTGTTGACGACCTGGGGGTCCGTGCCGATGTCCCAGACCGGCACGATGCACATCTTCCACTCGATGGGCTTGCCCGGTGAGGGCTGCCGCTCGTTCTCGTGGATCTTGCAGTCGTAGCGCTTGGGCTCGTAGGGCGCGGTCTCGAGCGCGTTTGCGAAGGGCGCGAGCTCCATCTGGGGCGGCTTCTCGTAGACGTGCGGCCCGTGGCACCCCTGGCAGCGCTTGTCGTAGAGGTCCTTGCCCTTCATCGCCAGGTCCTGGTCGATCTTCCCGAGGATCTCCTCGGGCCAGCGAGGCGGTCCCAGGTTCCAGAGGGTGCTCTCGATGCAGTGCTGCTCGCGCAGCAGCACGCCGGAGTCGAAGAGCACGTCGGCGGGGACGCGGTTGCCGCTTTCGTCGACCATCTTGATCCGGGCCTTGACCCCGAGCGACTCGCCGACGTTGCGTCCGACGGGCTGGGCCACGCTGCCATTCCACTGCACCCAGTCGAACTTCCAGATGTCCCAGACGTGCGGGTAGCTCACAGGCGCGTCCGTCACCTTCATGTTGCGTACGTCGATCTCACCGAAGACGGTGTCGGCGATGCGGCCCAGGGCGTCGAGCCGGCCGTAGCCGTGGTCCTCGTAGAGCCCCGCGGTGGTGATACCTTCCTTGGTGAAGCCCGCGATGGACTCGGCCAGCTGCTCGCGCAGCTCCGGCTTGGCGTCGGGGTAGCGCGTGCCGAGCACCTTCTCCGCGAAGCGGTCGAACTTCATCGGGTTCGCGTAGGTGCTGTTGAGCGCGCTCAGGAGCTCGAGCACGAACTGGCCGGGCTTGGTCCACGCAAAGGCGTGCATCGGCTGGCCGCCGTCGACGCGCATGGAGACGCCCTTGTAGTCGAGCTGACCGGTGTGGCAGGCGGCGCAGGTGACGTCGAGGAAGGCCTCGCCGGTCACCTGGTCTGTGTGCTTCGCGAAGCCGATCGGGAAGTTGCCCGGGTTCAGCTCCCCGCCCTCGAAGTTCGGATCGAACTGATCGGGCTCGTAGAGGAAGCCGAAGCGCGAGAGGCGCTCCGGGGCCGCGAGCGGACCATCCGTGCCCTCCAGGTGCTGCAACCAGATGTAGCGCAGCTTGTGGAGCATCGTGCCCTGGGGCGTGTAGTAGTAGAGGGCGCGCTCGCGCGGGCCCCAACCTTCGTTGTCGAGGCCCCAGCCCTGCTCGAGGTAGACCATGTCGGGGGCGCGCTCGAACTCGGGCGAGTTGCAGGCGGGCACCATCCCGCCGATCACCACCCCGATCAGCGACAGGACCGCCAACGGGCGTACGCGGCGTTCGGAGCTCACGGCTGCACCTGCTCGGTCGTCGCCTGGGGTTCTGCGAGCCCATCGCCGCCGTCACCGGCCGCGGGCACCAGGGCGGCAGCGAGCTCGGGCGGCTTGGCCCAGGGGTCGCAGGGGTCGTGGTCCAGCTCCCGACCGGGGTGCTTCACGCACAGCATGTCGGTCTCTGTGTAGCTGCCGATGTAGAGCGCGTCGCCCAGGGGGTAGGCGCCGGTGGCTTGGTCGAAGAAGCCGGTCTCGTCCTGCAGGCTCCACCTGAGCTTGCCTTCCGGGTCGAGACCGATGACCCACGCGTAGCGCTCCAGCTCGATGCCCGGCAGGCGCGCCAGCGCGCTCACGAGGAAGGGGTAGGGGCGCAACCGATCCACGATGGCGTTGCGCCGGATCACGAGCCCGACCCAGACAGTGCCGTCTTCGGCGATGGTGAGGTTGTCCGGGTAGCCCGGAGTATTGTCCATGAAGTCGGTGACCTCCATCACCTCGTTGGTCGCGTTCAGGTGCAGTTCCTTGATGCGGAAGCCGGCCCACTCGTTGACCAGCACCGAGCGTCCGCCCGGGCGGACCGCGATGCCGTTGGCGTACATCAGCCCGTCGAGCATCAGCTGCTTGTCACAGTCCAGCGGGTCGTCCGCGGTGCAGGGCCTGTAGCGAAAGACGCGCCCGGTCGGTTGGTTTTCGAGTACGTCGTTGCTGATCTCCGCCAGGGGCCAGCGCTGGGAAGGACAGGTGAACCAGACGGTGCCGTCGGGGCCGACGTCGACGCTGTCGGCGTAGCCCGGGTGGTCGTCGGGCTCGTCGTCGTCCAGGTTGCAGGTCGCCACCGGAACGACCGCGTGGAACTCGGCCTCGACCTCGGCCGCCTCTGTTGCGGCGGCGACCCCGGGCTCGAGGTTGCTCTGCACGCGCAGCAGGCCCTTCTCGCCATCGGCGATGTAGAGCTGTCCCTTGTCGTCGAACGCCAGTCCGAGCGGCCGCCCGCCGGTACGCACGTAGCGCTCCACGTCGTGGGGGTCCTTCGGATTGACGCGCATGATCCAGCCCTGGGTCTCCTCGTGCTCCAGGCATGGCGGCGGGTCGGACAGCTTGCCGCCGGGAGCGGCGTCGCAAAGGCCGGTGTAGAGATGCCCGTCGGGCCCGACCGCGATCGTCTCGGGGCCCGCACCCTGATAGCGAATGCGTTCGCGGTTGCCGGGCTCGACCCAGCGTGGCGAAACCAGACGGCCTCGCGTGAGCGCATCGTTGGGGACGTAGGGTCCCGACACGTCTGCGTTGGCCTTCGGGTGCCAGCCATGCGGCTCGATCACCACCGGCCCGAAGAAGACATAGGCGAGTACGATGAACTGCAGGAGCGCCAGAAGTCCGAGCGCACCCATGAAGGCGCGCCAGAGCATCGAGCGACCTGGACGGCTGTTGCCGGTAGATGGCATGGTCCCTCCCGAGCTGCGATTGGCCGCGCGAGCCCCCGGACTTGCGCAGCGCCACACCAGTAGCAGGATTCGCGCTAGTCCAATAGCGACATCAGCTGGCGCGCGCGCTCGAGCTCGACGCTGTGCATGGCGGGATGGAATGCGCCGACCGATGGACGCAACGAGTCGCGCGCCTCTTCGTCGTCTGCCCGCGCGTGCAATAGCTCGGCGAGGGCGGTCGCGGCGCGCAGCTCGTAAGAGCGCGCACCTTGCGAACGCGCGACCAGCAGTGCACGCCTGAGCAGCTGCTCCCCTGCCGGTCCATCACCTTGCTCAATGAGTGTGCGTGCCTTCAGGGTCAGCAGCCAGGCATCGCACCAGGGTTGTTGCATGGCGCTCGACAGTCCCAGGCCCATCTCGATGGCGCCCAGCGCCTGTTCGCTGCGGCCCTGCTCGAGCAAGAGGTTCGCGAGCACGGCGAAGACCTCGGCACCTCCGAGGGTGTTGCCCGTCGCGGCCAGTCGTTGGATCTCCAGGCCGAAGAGATCGGCCGCTTCTTCCATGCCCTCGAGGATGCCGCGTCCCGAGAGCTCACCGAATCGTCCCATCGCCTCCAGCAGCACGAAGCCCTGCTCGGCCGCGCGGGTGGCGGCGGCTGCGCCGAGCTCGATGGCGCGCTCCCAATTGCAGCACCAGCTCTCCATGATGGCTGCCCAGGATCCTGCAAAGCACATGGCGAAGGGGTTCTGCAGCCGCTCCGCGATCTCCATCGCCCGCGCGGCGTCGCGCTGGGCCGCGTCCAGGGCGCCCACGTCCCAGTGCAGCCAGGCCGACCAACACAGCAGGCTGATGCCCTTCTCCTCGTGGAAGCCGGACTCCATGAAGCGGTGCTGCTCCGGGTCGTAGATCGCAAGGCCGGCGTCCAGGTGCTGGCGCGCCTCCGCGTAGCGTCCCAGATAGCGCAGCGGGATCGCGGCGCCCTGGTGGCCCGCGATGGTGAGCAGGGGAAGCCCCCGACGCCTTCCGTCCTCGACCAGCGTCTCGAAGCGTGCGAGGGACTTCGCGAGGTCGGTGGACGAGTAGACATCGCCGAGCCCGCAGGCGATGGCGCCTGCGCGCAAGGGTTGTTGGTCCGGGTCGCAGAGTCGCGCAGCCGCCTCCCAGGCCTCGCGCGTCTCGTCGTGGGCCCAGCCGCGGGCGACCACCAGCGCGCCCCCCAACATCTGCTCCACGTCGAGGGCGCGGGAGTCGCTCTGCCGTTCGGACAGCAGCTCGCGCGCGCGCCTCAGGTGGCGGATCGCCTCTTCATGAGCGGCGCGCGAGAGCGCCCGGGCGCCGGCATCGCGCCACGCGTCGATCGCGGCGTCCAGCTGGTGCGCCTGGGTCAGGTGATGGGCCAGCAGCTCGGGCTGCTCGCGCACCGTCTGGGGGTGCCGGGTGCGCAGCGTCTCGGCGACCTTGCCGTGGAGGCGCCTTCGGGTGCGCCGTAGCAGCGAGTTGTAGGCGGCATCGCGGATCAGGGCGTGACGGAAGAAGTAGAGGACCTCGTCGCCGTCGTTCACGCGCAGCAGCACGCGCGCCTCCTCGGCCCTTCGCAGCGCCAGGTGCATCGCCGGGGGCTCTCGGGTCCATAGCGCTTCGAGCAACTCAAGGGTGAACTCGCGTCCGAAGACGCTCCCCAGCTGTGCGAGCTCCTTCACCTCACCGGTCTGCTCGAGGCGCGCCATCAGCGAATCCTCGAGCGTGTCCGGGATCGCGAGCGCCTCGGGGGCGGCTGCCTGTGCCTCGGTGGCCACAGCGCGGGTGAGCTCCTCGGCGAAGAGCGGGACGCCGTCCGAGCGGCTGGCGATGGCGTCCACCCACGCGTCGGGCAGCACGCCGGCCGACGTCGCGCTGGTGACGAGCATGCGCAGATCGCGCCCATCGAGGCGCTCGAGGGCGAGCTCGGTGACCGTCTGGCTCGTGCCCCAGGTGGGCGCGAAGTCCGGGCGGTAGGTCAGCAGGAGCAGCAGTGGAGCCTGCTCGATCCTCGCCAGCAGCAGCCCGAGGAGCTCGACCGAGGATGGGTCCAGCCAGTGGAGGTCCTCGATCAAGAGCACGGTGCTCTCCTTGCGCGAGAGCCGCAGCACCCACTCGGCGAGCAGCGACAGCGTGCGCTTGCGCAGCCCCAGCGGGCTCAGCGGCGGCAGCGCGAAGTCCGGCGTCAGCTCGAGGCCGTGGAGGGTGGCGAAGAGCGGTACGGCCTCGGTCGGATCGAAGCCGAGCTCGTGGACCGATTGTTCCAGTCGTCGCAGCTTCTCGACGGCCGAGCCCGCGCTGCCGATCCCGATCAACTCGCGCTGCAGCTGCAGCCAGGGCTGAAGCGGGCTGTCGCAGTTGTAGGCGGCGGCGCGGCACTCGTGCCAGACGTGGGGCTGCCCCTCCAGGTTCTGGCGAAAGGCGTGCACCAGGCGCGACTTGCCCATGCCGGCCTCGCCGCTGATCGCGATGGCGCGTCCCGAGCCGGTCGAAGCGAGCGCGAAGCTGGCGTCGATTCGCGCGAGCTGCTCGCTGCGCCCCACGAAGGGCGTGAGCTGGTGGCTGGTGCGCTCGAAGCGGTCGCGGGTGCCGCTCGGCTGGGTCACGGCGTGCAACTGCACCGGTTTCTCGATGCCCTTGAGGGGCTGCTCGCCCCGGTCTTCCGTCACGAAGAGGCGCTGCACGCGCCTCAGCGTGGCCCCGGTGATCAGGACCGTGTCGGGCTCCGCGGCGCCCTGCACGCGCGCGGCGACGTTGGCGGTATTGCCCAGGGCCAGGGTCTCCCGTCGTGTGCCGCCTACCTCGCTCACCACCACCGGACCGGTATGGAGGCCGACGCGCAGACTCAGCTCCACGTCGTATAGGGCCTGCAGCTCGGGGTTCAGCGAGCGGGTCGCTCGCACCAGTGCCAGACCGCAGCGCAGGGCCCGTTCGGTGTCGTCCTCGCGCGCGCGCGGATAGCCGAAGTAGACGAGCAGGCCGTCACCCAGGTGCTGGGCGACATAGCCACCGGCCTGCTCGATCACACCGATCACCTCTTGCTGGAAGCGCACGACGGTGTCGCGCCAGTCCTCCGCATCGAGGCGCTCGGCGATCGCGGTCGAGCCCACCAGGTCGCAGAAGAGCACCGTGAGGTGGCGCCGCTCACCGTCCGCGGTCGGGGCAGGCGGGGGCACCGAGGGCCGCGCGGGTCCGCCGCACTGGAGGCAAAAGCGCGCGTTGGGGGGAAGCAACTCCCCGCACTGTTCGCAGGGGACGGACAGCTGCCCACCGCACTGCAGGCAGAAGCGTGCGTGGGCGGGATTGTCATGACCGCAGCTCGTGCAGTGCACCCCCATGCGGCGCGAACGCTACCACGGTCACCCCCCGACAACCCAGCCAAGTGCGGCCAGCCAAGGCGCCGGGCGTGCCCCTGGTCATCTGCACCGTGTCCGCTCCGGGCAGCACGGCGTCGCCCGTGACCCGCCACACAACCTGCCCCTGGCCTTGCCCGGGACTTCAGGCAGTGGGCGACCAAGCGATCGACCGGAGTGGGGCAAGGGCAGGGGCAGGTTTGCTCACCGGCACTTGCGTGGACCGTCGGCGATGATCGCGCACGTCATGCCCTCCGGGCAGCCGCCCTCGGCGTCGCAGGGGATGCCGCAGGTGTAGAGCGGGTAGCGCGGGCCCGCGATGCCCGAGTACTGGATGCACTGCTCGGGAGGGGTGCAGGTCTTGCCCCCGCAGTCCTTCGCGTCAGGCGTGCGCTCGGCCGAGGGCGTCTCCGCGGGGGCCGGCTCGACCTGCGGAGGGTTGGACTCCTCACCTCTGTGCGGAGGCTCGGGGCTCGCGGGCTGGTTGCCGACCTGGCCGCAGGCCGTGAGAGCGCAGCCTAAGAGCAGTGCCGCGACCGCGGTGCGCGTCATCGCTTCCCAACCTTCTTCGCCCGCTTGGATGTGCGCGCCCCCTTGCCCGTGACCTTGGATCGATCCTGCACGCGCTTGAGCAGCCGTGCCAGGCGCTGCTCCCAGAAGGCGCGGCGCTTGCCGCCGAAGGCGTCGAGCGCCTTGCGCAGGCGCTCCGAGCCGGCCGCGGCGCTGTCCGCCCTGCGCAGCATGCCATCGAAGGCGCCCTCGACGAGCTTCTCGTAGTCCCGCGCCAGCCCGGCATGGACGGTCTCCCAGGCGCGCGCGACCAGCTTGCGCTTGGTTGCGGGGTGGAAGCGATCGGCGCACTCCCGTGCCAGCAGGTGGCGCGCCTTCAGGATCTCCTCGAGCCTGCGGTCGACGTCCGCGATGCCGAGCTCGGCTGCGCGCTTGGGCGTGGTCCACACGTCGGCCGGCAGGCCGCTCCAGAGCGGCTCCAGACCCGAGGCCATCAGGTGGCTGGCCTGCTTGGTGGCGAGCGCGAGCAGCATGCCGGGGTAGGCGTTCTTGTTGCTCGCCGCGCGCCCGCGCGCCATCGCAGCGCACAGCACGCGCTGGGCCACGGTGATGCGCGCCAGCTCGTCGGCGAGCGCCTGGGACGAGCGCCGAACCGCCTTGCGGCTGCCGGACTTCTTCGAGACCGTGGGCAGGGCATCCTTGCCCGCGCCCGCCGGCTTGGCGAAGATCGCGCGCGACTGCTCCAGGTCCGCGTGCACCTCCTGCAGCGTATAGACGGGCAGCCTGCCGGCGAGCATCCGACGGACCTGGTCCGCCCGGAAGCGGTAGCCGCCGGCACCGCCGTCGATGCTGTAGCTGGGGCCGCGCACGCCGTTCTTGATCGCGGCCAGCGCGTGGAGCTGGCTGGAGGGCACACGCGGAAGGCGGAAGCTCGCGCGGTTTTCGTCCAGGACCTTGGCGTCGATCGCGGCCCCGTCCAGCTCGAAGGTGGTGGTGGGGGTGAAGCGCTGGCCGTGCACGACGCCGCGCGCGCCACCCTTGGCGTGTGGCGCGTAGCGCACCGAGCCCACGACGGCCGGATCGATCTGGAGCGTGAAGGCGAGGGAGAGGGCCGCCGTGCCGCCGGGGGACTCGACCGCAACGTCGCCGCTGGTCGCGTCCTTTGGCACCTCGATCACGAGTCGGTCCGCGTGACGCTCGACCACCTTGGCCTTCTTGCCCGCGATGCGCGCCGTCTCGGTCGCGGCCAGGTTGCGGCCGAGCAGCTGCAGGCGCTCCCCGAGCCTGGCGGTGTGCGGCGAGATCGAGCGCAGGCGCGGCGCGGCGACCAGCTCGAGCCCGTCGACCTCGACCGCCGGGCGCCGCCCCGGCTTGAGCTTGAGCGCGCCGCCCCGACGCGCGCGCGCCGGGACCTGCAGCTCGATGCTCGTGTCGTCCTGGGCGAGCACGGCGAGGCGCGTGCGTCCGAGCGTCGCGGTCCGCACACCGGCCAGATGCTTGCCGCGCACACGCAGCTTGGCGCCGGCGCCGAAGCGCTTGGGGCTCACGTCAGAGACCACCGGCGGGTAGTAGATCTCGTAGGGGCGGCGCAGGCTCGCCTCTCCGCCCAGGCTCTTGACGGTCACCACGCCGCTGCGCAGGCCACTGGGCACGACGAAGCTCAGGCTGCGGGCGTCGCGGCTGCCGATCTTCACGGCCTGTCCGCCGACCGTGAGGCGATCGATCGCGGTGAGGTTGCGCCCCCGCAGGGTCACGCTGTCGCCGGGCGAGGCGCTGCGCGGGCGCGCCGCGGTCAGGCGCGGCGCGGGCACCAGCTCGAGCGCGGCGAAGCGCACCTTGGGCTTGCCGCGACGCGCGATGGTGAGCGCGCCGCCGCGTCGGATGCGCGCCGGTACGGTGAGCTCGATCTTCGTCGGCGTGATCGTCGCGTCCTCGATGCGCGAGCGGCCGAGCGTGAGGCGGTCGTCGGGCGCGAAGTCCTTGCCGTGCACGACGAGCCGCGCGCCGGCCGCAAAGCGCGCGGGTTGCACGCGTTCGATGATGGCCGGGTAGTGGATCTCGTAGGGCTTGCGCAGGCTCGCCTCGCCCCCCACGCCCTTGACGCTCACGGCGCCGCCGCGCAGGCCGGCCGGGACCTGGAAGGTGAGTGAGCGGGCCTGCGCGCTGGCGACCTTCACGGGCTGTCCGCCCACCCGCAGCTCCTCCACGTCGGTCAGGTTGCGCCCGCGCAGGGTCACGACGTCTCCGACCGTGGCGTAGCGCGGGCGTGCCGCGATCAGGCGCGGCGCCGGCACGAAGGTCAGGCCGCCGTGTGTGGCGAGCTTCTTGCGCCCCCGCCTGAGCCCGAGTGTGCCGCCGCGGCGGGTGTCCTTCGGGATGCGGACCTTGACCTGGTTTGCCGTCAGCTCCAGGAGCTCGAGCCGCTTGGCACCGAGCTGCAGGCGGTCACCCGCGGCGAAACCGCTGCCCTTGATCGTGAGCACGGCCTCCGCGCCGAAGCGGTTGGGATCCACGGCGTCGATCGTCACCACCGCTGGCGCAGCCGGGGGCGAGCCCTGGGCGTGCGCCGCGCCGGCGAGCGTGCAGAGCAGGACTACGAGCCCAGCGCGATGGATCCGAGCAAAACAAGCGCTTACCATGCTCCACAGTAGAACCCCCGCACCGCGTCCATTTCAACCGTGGCCCACCCTCCGATGCAGTCCCGTCTGTTGGTTCTCTCGACTCTCGCGTTCGCCGCGTGTGCTTCCCCCGCCCACGAGGAGGGGCCGATCGAGGGGCGCGCCGCCGGGCTGACCGATCTGGAGGCGGATGATGCGCCGGTGATCGTGCCTGCTGGCCCCGCGGGCAAGGTCGGCAAGCCGCGGCTGTCCGGCGCGCGCAGCGTTGGCACGCGTCCGCTCGTGCTGGACGGCGCGCTGAAGGGGAGGCCGCAGGCGCGCGCCGTTTCGCTGGCCGCCACGCCCCGCGCGCGCAGGCCCACGCCCCGCGTGCAGCAGGGGCTGCTGAGCCTCGTGCGGCGCTCGACCGCGCCGGTCTATTTGGAGCTGGATCCCGAGCTGGCCAGCCTCCGCACCTTCATGGGGCGCGTGCCCAACGCCGAGGGCCGTGGCGCGCGCGCCGCACGGCGCATGCTCGAGGGCGCGCTTCCGAGCTTCGGGCTCGCGGCGCCGGGCGGCGATCTGGAGCTGGTGGAGCGCGAGCGGCAGCTGGACGCTGACGGCGGGCTCAACCTGGTCTACGACCTGCGGCTGGGCGGGTTGACTGTCTGGCTGGCCGAGCTTCGCGCCCAGTTCGACGGCGCTGGCGCGCTGACTGCGGTGCACGCCGAGGGCCTGACCACGCTCCAGCCCCCGCGTGAGCTGAGGCTCGGCCCGCAGGCGGCGGAGCGGCGCGCGGCGGCATCGCTGATCGGACGCTCAGCGACGGGCACGCTGGCGCCCGGATCGGCGCCGGAGCTCGGCATCTGGGTGGGGCAGGAGGACGAGCAGCGCGCCGGGGTGCCGAGCTGGCGCATCGCCCATCGCTTTGCCGGCGCCGACGGCACCCCCCGCGGGTACCACAGCTACATCGATGCGGTCGCCGGTGCGCTGCTGGGCCAGCATCCGACCGTCTACACCCAGAGCCTGGGCCCGACGCTCGAGGCCACCCGGGGCAGCGCAGCGGATCACGACGGCAATGCGCTCGACCTCGACATCGCGCTCTACACGGAGGACGACGTCTACGTGCTGCTGGACGGCACGCGCGCCGGCCACATCTGGACGCAGCATGCGGGCAATCTGGGCGGCACCGAGACCACCGGCGAGCAGGCCCACGCATTTCCGCTCATGGGCTCGCGCGATGCCGGCGACTGGCCGGCCGACCACGCCACCGCCCACCACGGCATCGGCCGTGTGCTCGACTACTTCAGCGATCAGCACCAGCGCAACTCGTGGGATGGCCAGGGCGGCGACGTGCACGTGGCGGTGCACCTGGGCCGGGGCATGGACAACGCCTTCTTCAGCGACGACGGCAAGCCCTTCATCGGCGTCAACGACGACGGGGTGGTCTTCCGCTCCTTCGCGCGCTGCCTGGACGTGCTCGGCCACGAGCTGACCCATGGCGTGGTGGCGACCACCGCTGGCCTGGTCTACCTGAACCAGAGCGGCGCCCTGAACGAGAGCATCTCGGATGTGATGGGCGTGATGATCGATACCGACGACTGGACGATCGGTGAGCACTGCAGGCGCGGCGGCTCCGGCATCGTGCGCGACATGGAGGATCCCGGCAGAGAGAACCAGCCCGCCCACATGCGCGACTTCGAGGATCTGCCGATCTTCATGGACAACGGCGGCGTGCACATCAACAGCGGCATCCCCAACCGCGCGGCCTTTCTCGCGACCCAGGACACGAGCCGGGAGCTGGTGGGCCGGGTCTGGTACCGCACCCTCTCGCGCCACCTGACGCGGCTGTCGACCTTCGACGAGATGGCGCGCGCCACCCAGCAGGCCTGCGATGAGCTGGTCGCCCTGGACCAGGCGCAGCCGGCGGACTGCGAGGCGGTGACCGGCGCCTGGGTGGCGGTGGGCGTTCTCGGCGTCGCACAAGGGCAGGGGGCGGCCTGCCCGGACAACTCCAGCGAGCAGGGTGGGGTGTGCGCCTGCGAGGAGGGCTTCACGCCCTCGGCCGATGGCACCATGTGCATCGCCTATGCCCAGGTCCAGTGCCCGGACAACAGCGTGCAGGTGGCCGGTCAGTGCTACTGCGAGGACGGCTTCTTCGCGCTCGGCAGTGACTGCGTGCAGCTCGGGACGGCCTGCCCGTCCAACAGCTCACCGAACGCCTTCGGCGACTGTCAGTGCGACGAGGGCTTCCAGGGCAGCCCCTTCGGGCTGGACGGGGGCTGCGTGGTGGTCAGCTCCGACTGCCCGGACAACAGCCATCCCGAGTGGCCGGACCCGAACGCGGACCCCGACGCCTACGACTGCCTGTGCAACCGCGGCTACGTGGCCGACGCCGTCACCTCCGAGTGCGTGATCCCGCCGGGCGGCTGTGGCGCCGAGACCTTCTATGGACGCTGCAGTGGCCAGGACCTGGTCTACTGCGGACCCGACGGCATCGAGCGCGTGGACTGCGCCGGGGCTGACCTGGTCTGTGGCCTGGTCGACTCGCGTATCGGCTTCGACTGCCTCAATCCCAACGGGCTGGATCCGGCGGCGAGCTGCGACCCCTCAGCCTACCAGGAGTGCGGCGCCGAGACACCCTTCTGCGTGGCCGACAGCGACGACCTGCAGACGGGCTTCTGCTCCAACGAGTGCACCTCCCAGCTCGACTGCGGAGACGCGTATGGCTGCTGCGCGACCGTCAGCGACGGCTCGCGGGCGTGTCTGACCGCGGGCTACTGCGAGTCCCTGCTCGACCTGGACTTCGCCTGCGACGACGTGCGGGGGGGCAGCACATACTATGGCGCCTGCGACGGCAACACGCTGGTCTACTGCGACCCCTCCACGGAGAGCACGCTGCGCGTCCCGTGCATCCGCGACGGTAAAGTCTGCGGCTTCGCAGGCGACGATCGGGGCTACAACTGCCTGTCGTCGAGCTCGGCCGTGATCGAGGCTCCCGAGGACTGGTGCCCCTTCGACGACAACGGGCGCTGCGACGCGCCCGAACGCTGTCCGGGGGGTACCGATCTGCTCGACTGCAATCCCTGCGGCGAGGTCACCGAGGACGGGCGTTGCGATGGCGACCGGCTCGAGCTCTGCGATCCGGAGGCGGGGCTGGTGGTGACCGATTGCAGCGAGCTTCCCGAGCCGGGGCGCTGCGACGGGGCGGGGCCGCAGGCGGTC
>JAPPOT010000350.1:0-9615 GCA_028817855.1 Myxococcales bacterium | reverse complement strand
GTGCGGGCGGCGGTGGGCCCGCGAGCGACGCTGGCGTCGGTGGCGACGGAGGTCCCCCGGCGGACGCCGGCGGCGATGACCCGGAGGAGGAGGACGAGGCGGCGACCGCGAGCTGCAGCTGCCGGGCCGGACCCGGTGCCGGGGCTGCGGCGGGGCCCGCGTGGCTGGCGCTGTTCGCGTCGTTGCTGATCGGGGTCCGGCTGCGGCGCCGGTGGCGGCGTCGGGCTCAGCCCTCGCGCGGCCCGATGGCGCGCTCGAGGGCGCCGGCCAGGTCAGCGGCGCCGTAGGGCTTGGGGAGCACCGCGTCCACCGGCGTCTCGCCGTCGGATTCGTCGATTCCCTCCTCGGTGAAGCCCGAGGTGGCGCTGCGCGGGGTCGGCTTGGGCTGTCGCTTCGGGCGGTCCTGGGTGAGAGGCAAGTACACCGACACGCGCGTGCCACCGCCCGGCTCGCTCTCGAGGTCGATCATGCCGCCGTGGGCCTCGACGATGCCGCGCGCGCGACGCTCAGACCAAAGCCAGTGCCGCCGTCGCGCGACTAGAAGGGCTGCGAAGATACGCTCCGGCAGGTCCGGCTTCATCCCGACGCCGCCCAGGTTGGCTAGGTGTGACCCTGTCGACACCTCGTGCAGGCCGCATCGGAGCACGACCAGGGCCCGCCCGGCGGCGGCTGATCTACTCGCCGTGGCAGTACTTCTGGATCACTTCCATGAAGCGGCCGCAGCTCTGATCACCGGTGCGCGCGATGGCGCCACAGCGGCCCGCCCGCCAGCTGACGCTGTCCATGATCTCTTCGCTCTTCGGCACCCCTTCGCAGAAGTCCGGCGGGACCTCGGCGGGGGCGAAGCAGTACTGCGTGAAGAGCGATGCCTGTGCCTGGCACATGATGTCGAAGTTGCCGCCGCACTCGTCGAGCTGTCGCAGTCCCTCGTGCAGGCAGTCGTCGGCGGTCTTGCCTTGACCGTAGGCATCGCCCTGGATCGCGGCCTCGGTGCCCATGGTCTTGAGGTCGTCCTCGTTGGCCTTGAACCAATAGTAGCCCGCAGCGCCCAGCGCGATCACACCGAAGATGCCGAGGGCGCCCACGATCAGGGCGGCGTAGAGGCAGCCGCGCTTGCTGCCCTTGGGCGCGTGGGCTCGGGCGGCGAGGTTTGGTGCTTGTTGCGTGCTCACGTCGAGATTCCCCCTCGCCGGGAATGATAGCCGAGCACCCGCGGGGGGTCAGCAGGCGGTCGGCCGGGCCGATGATCGCCTAGCCCGGATGTTTCACCGAGGCGTGCGAAGATCGGAGGCGTCGCTGTGCTACGTCGAGGGTTCTCTCGAGGTGAGCCGCTCCTGGGCGAATCTCGGCGATTGCTTCTCGGCCTTGCATCCACTCCCTAGCCCAATCGCCGGCGCGTCAGCGTCAGTCTGAGCGCCCGCGGTGAGACCTTGAGCGCCCGCGCCATCTCGTGCAGGTCGGCGCCACAGCGCTCGGACGCGGCGATCAGCTCGGCGTCGTCCAGGTCGGTCGCGCGACGGATGCCCGCCTTGCGCAGCAGGTAGTGGATCGTGCTGGTCGCGATGCCGAGCGCGGCGGCTGCGCGGTGGGGTGACCAGCCGTGCTCCTCGAGGGCGGCGAGCAGCGCGTCTTCGCCCAGATCGTGGGTGGCGCGTTCGGGCCGCCTCGCGGTCGGGGCGTGCACCGTGGCTGAGGCTGGCATGGCTGGCGCCTTCGTCGGTGCGGTGCAGCCCGCCGGCTTCGGCGTCAGGCGTGCATCGAGCTCCGGCGTCAGGGCCACGTGGCCGGTCGTGATCAGCTCGAGCGCCAGCTGCCGCGCGACGTTGCGCAGCTCGCGGACGTTGCCCGGGAAGGGGTAGGTGAGCAGGCGCGCGACCAGCTCGCCCGCGAGCGGCGGTTGGGCGCTGTGGGCCTCGTGCTCGAGGGCGCTTGCCCGGCCGAGCGTGTGCAGCTCCTCGCCCAGGAAGTAGACCAGCAATCGGGGGATGTCGTCGGGGCGCCGTCGCAGTGGTGGGACGTGGATCTCGTAGCCCGCCAGGCGATGCTTGAGGGCGCCACGGAAGGAGCCGGTCGTGACGCCGTCGTCCAGGTCGCCGTCGGTGGCCGCGACCACGCGCACGTCCACGCCGCGATCGCGCTCGTCGCCCATGGGCTGCACGCGGCCGGTCTCGAGCGTACGCAGCAACATGGCCTGCACCTCCGCCGGGGTGTCGGCCACCTCATCGAGGAAGAGGGTCCCGTGGCTGGCGCGCTCGAAGAAGCCGCGGTGCCGCGCCAGGGCGCCGGTGAAGGCACCGCGCGCGTGGCCGAAGAGCGCGGCGCTCGCTGTGTGGTCGGTCAGGGTCGCCATGTTCACCGCCACGAAGGGCTTTTCGGCGCGAACACTCTGCGCGTGCACGGCCTGGGCGACGCATTCCTTGCCGACGCCGGTCTCGCCGACGATCAGCACCGGGATGTCGAGCGGCGCCACGTGCCGCAGGCGCTTGCGCACCCCCTCGATGCCGTCGCTGTGTCCGAGCAACCCCTCGACCTCGGTGGGCTGGTCGCCCGACGCGGCGTGGAGCAGCAGCACGATCCGACTCGAGAGCTGGAGGACCACGCCGGCCTCGATCGCGTGGGCGGGTAGCACGTGTCCCTCGGCGATGAGCTCGCCATCGATCGCGACCTTGCTCGACAGGCCCTCGAGGGCGATCGAGCCGGGCGCGGGTCCAGCCACGATGCGCAGGGGGTTGCGGCTCAGGTAGGGATCGGCGAGTGGGCGGCTGCTGCTCGAACCGGGCAGAGCGAACTCGGTGTCCACGCGGCTGAGCAGCACCGGCTTGCGCACCAGCAATGGGGTCAGCAGGGCGCGCTCGCCGATTCGGCGCGAGTCGGGATGACAGGCGAGCGTCAGGCAGGGGACGGTGGCCCGAATCCGCGCGTCGGCGCGCGCCGCGGTCTGCAGCGTCGACAGCAGGAGGGGTTCCTGAGAGTGCTCCGTCATCCCGTCACCATCCAATGCCGGTCCCGACAGGCGGGCAATGTCCCTACATTGGGACTGTCTGGCCGATGCTCGCGCGCCTTGGTAGGGCTGCGGCGCCGCGATCGCCTGCGGGCAGCGCGGGTGTGATGTGCAGCGGGGGCGTGGGCCAGCGTGTCCGCTGCGCTCGCGGGTGAGCGCTCCGTGGTCATCGTGGGTGCCCTGCCGCAATCGCCGTGCCACACGTGGAGGTGGATGCGACGTGCGGTTTTCCCGTGCGCTGCGCTCGCAGGGGATGACGGTGGGCGGCTGCGCCGAGGATCACCCCGAGCCTCCGACCGTCGGGCGCGCTTCCGACGGTCGTGGCGATCACCATCGACCGTCGAACGCGGCGTCCGTGCACGCGTGCAGATCGATGTCCACGTCGGGCGCGGATGCGCTCGGAGCGCCTTGCCAGTCGAGCGCGCATCGCGCGGGTGCGCGACGGCGCCGGCGTGTGGAGTCGCGATGGCCCTCTCTGGCGCCGCCACTGCCCCATGGGCGACATGGCCCAGCCTGGTCGTCAGCTTTCCAGACGGCGCCGGGCACCCTACAATGTCACGGTGCAAGAGCGCCGACAGAACGTCCGGGTTCGTCCGACAGCTGACTACGATATCGGTGTCGACTTCGGCGAGGGCATCGTCAAGGTGAAGGTCGACGTGCTCGACGCGGCGGTTGGTGGCGTGGGCCTGGTGGTGGCGCAGGAGTTTGCGGAGCTGCCGGCGGGCAGTGAGATCCGCCTCGGCGTGACCCTGCCGGGCGTGCCGCGCTTCGAGACCGTGGGCAGCATCCGCTACACGCAAGGTCGCGTGGGTGGTCGCTGTGGCGTGCACTTCAATCAGCTCACCGGCGAGCAGCAGCAGGCCCTGAGCCGGGCGGTCTCGGAGCTGCTCGAGCGCGGCTCCTCGGCCTAGAAGCGCATCTAGATGCGCTCTAGAAACCGAGCAGCTCGTTGAAGAGCGGCAGCTGCTCCTGCGGGTCCACGAGCTGCCCGTCGCGATAGAAGAGCACGACCTGCAGCGGCATGTTCTCGCGCGCCATCTGGGCCACGTTGTCCGGGCTGATGGTGTGGCGTCCGAGCTGCTCGTCGGTGGGCCAGGCCACCGCGGGGATCGAGATGTAGGCCAGCTCGGAGCAGACGATCTTGTCCGTGGTGTCGACATCGAAGTTGAAGTCGTACTCCTTGCCCACCTGGCGCAGGGCGAGCACCAACGACTCGCGCACCTGCTGCTCCCGTTCCTCCGGGGTGAAGACCGGGCGCAGGATCACCAGGTCGTCCACGTTCATGAAGTGCTCCAAGCTGCTGAGCTGCACGCCGCTGCGCAGCGCCTCCACCACGCCGTGTCCGGACGCGAGCAGCTCGTGGTGCGGTCCCGCCACCTCGTGGGACCACACGCCGAGCTGCTGAAGCTCCTCCGGGGTGCCCGCCCACAGGGCGACGTGGCCGAAGTGCCCCGGGATCAGCTTGTCGCTCAGGCGGAATGGTGTCTTCTCCAGCAGGATGTCCAGGGGCTGGAGGGTGGCGCGCACCTTCGCCAACACCTCCGGGTCCTCGTACAGCTTGCCCTTGCGCGCCTCGTAGAGCCCGATGGTGTTACCGAAGAGCCCGCTGACGACGTCCATGCCACCGGCCTGCAGCTCTGCCACCGAGTCCTCGCCGATGCGCGAGAAGGCCTGCAGTTTGAGGGCGGCGACGTCGCCGACGCGAACCTTGCGAACGAAGTTGTAGCTGGGGCTGTTGTCGATCAGCTGCGCAAGATAGGCGAAGTCCGAGTCTTCGTCGGCGGAGGCGAAGCTCGGACGCCCGGCCTCGAAGCGCTCGATCGCGCGCCGGATGCGCGCCCGGTTCTGGATGGAAGAAGCCGCCAGTGTCATCTCCTCGAGCTTGTTCGCCACGAGGCCGAAGCCGCTGTCGGGGTCGTTGAGGATGCGTCGCAAGCGCTCGTCACCCTCGAAGAGCACGACGCCGAGCATGTAGTTGTCGTAGAGCGTGAGGGCGGCGCCGAGGGAGAGCATCAGCGCCTTGAGGCGCAGCTCGGGCGACACGCCGTGCTCGGCCAGGCTCGCGTCGCTGACGTCGGGCGCGCACTCATAGGCGCTGGCGATGCGGTAGAGCCCGGCCCGCACCTTCAGGTAGGCCTGCATGCCCTCCTTGAGCGTGGCGAGCTGGGCGGAGCCGACGGGTGCGTCGGCCTCTTCGTTGAGCGCGCGGCGTACGCGCAGCATCTCGGTGCGCGCCACGAGGCTCTGCTCGACATGGGTTTGCAGCGTCGAAAGCTCCTGCTCGAACAGGACGCGGGGATCGACTCCCGCCTCGATGCGCGCGCCGAGGGCGTCGAGGCAGGCGTGGCGCAGCTCGGTGCGCTCGCGGTCCAGCCACAGGTAGGCCCCCGCGGCCACGAGCGCGGATAGGCCGGTGCTGAGCCAGAGGCGGCGGCGCTTCATGCGCGGATTGTAGCCCCTCCTGGGCCCCGGTGCTCCGAGCGGGGCGCGATGATCCGAGGGGTTGTGGTGGGCCGAAGGCTAGCGACCGGCGCTCGCTGACCGCCATGACCAGCAGCGGTGGGGGGTCGCACCACCCCCACGGTCGCGTCATGCTCAGGCCATGGCATGGACCGCTCGCACTCGGCGCCAATCGGCCCTGCGGCTCGGGTTCCTCGCTCTGAGCCTCGGCGGCTGCAGCGATGACGGGGGGGCTGAACAGCGCGATGGCGGCGCTCGGGACGCACCCGACGGGGCGGTCGACCGGACCGCCCCCGACCGGGACGCGAGCGCACCCAATGCGAGCGACCCGAGCGGCGTGGACGCAAGCGCCGGGAGCCCTGCCGACGCAGCACCGCCACCCGGGCCCGCGGAGTCCAACTGCGAGCTCGAGCCCTCCTTCTTTCACGATGACGAGCTGTTCGACCGAGGCGCGCGGCTGGAGCTCGAGCAGCTCTGCGGGGACGATCGCTGTGACCAGACTCTCTCGGAGCGCCTCGACGGCTACGATCAGGACGCGGATGCTGGCCTCTGCGATTGGCCGGTGTGGGTGACGTCCGGCTGCGGGGTCACGACTGTTCGCAGCCGCTGGGACATCCGCCACTACGACGATGAGACGGGCACCCTCATCGGTGCGGCCGAAACCGAAGATGTGTTCTTCAAGCCCCCGGGCGCCGACTGCTGGGCCCCCGAATTCCACGCGGGCCAGGACCGGCCCGACTGTGCCGATGAGCAGGAGGTGGAGCTCTGCATGCCCTCCGTGCCCGACTCCATGGAGCCGTGACGGGCCCGCCCGGACTCTGGGGAGCCCATCGAGATGGCCTCTTTGTGGCGAGGCACGCCTAGGCGCCGTGCTGCACCACGCACGTCGTCAGGTAGGCGCCGCCGTGGCGCTAGAATCCCTTGGTCTGGATCTCCCCACTCCGGGTCGGTGCACAGCCCGCAAGCGTCACCCATGAACATGGCGCGGGGCGTCTGATGCATCTGACTTAGCGCGTGGCGCGCCGGCGTCGTCGCGCGAGCAGGCACAGCGCGACGACGCAGACGAATGCAGCTGTGTTCGTTCGTCGAGTTCCCACTGACGCCGTGCAGATCGACCCCCGATCGACCGGGCCGTCGGCTGCGGCCTCGTCGTCCGCGGCCTCGTCGTCCGACTCGTCCGCGGACCCGGGATCGCCGCCTGGCGCCTGGGCCCCATCTTCGGGCGCGAAGGCGGCGTCGATCAGCTCGCTGTTGTCGGTCAATACTTCGCCCGTACCGGAGGTGTTGTATTGCACCACGCGCACGGCAGCGGGCAGGTCGTCGCGGCTCGGCCACTGGCCCCAGGTGCCGCGCACCCGGGTGCCGTGCTCGAGCTCCACGTCGAAGGTGTAGTCGCAGCTGAGGGCGCCGCGTGCGATGTGCAGCGGCAGCAGCGGCTCGAGGTCGGGGTTGAAGTCGAACTCCGGGTCTTGCTCGATCTCGTCGCCGTCGATCAGCGTGAAGAAGCGCGTGACCGTGGTCGCGGTAAGCAGCGCATCGTGCACGCTTAGGACGGGGTCGATCACGTCATTGAAGAGCGTGTCGAGGAAGGCGTCGATGTCGTCCACGTGACAGCTGATGCAGCCGAGCAGCTCGCCGCTGTCGAGGTCCGCTGCGTCGGGTGCGTGCTGGCGCACCGCCTCCTCGAAGCCATCCCAGTCTCCGAAGACCAGCACCGAGGCGTCGACCAGGACGTTCGGATCGCCGAGGCTGCCGTCGCGAAAGAGCTCGAAGCCCTCGCGCCCGGCGATCACGAAGCCGTCGGCCAGGGCGCCGGCGCCCGCGGCGAACTCGGTCAGGAAAGCTTGGCCGCCTGCCTCGTCCACGGCCTCGGCCACCAGCGGTTGGTAGTCCGGCGTCGGGTCGAACCAGTCGAGGCGCGCCTGATTGAGCTCAACGGCCGGATAGTTGGTCGAGACCGCCTGCGTCGCGCCCAGCACCCAGACGCGCACCTCCATGTCGTCCTCCGCGACAGCCGCCGACAGGCGCAGGGGCAACACCGGCCGCTCGGCCTCGTAGGTGAGCAGGATTGGCCGGATCGAGCCGGTGTCGTGATCCTTGCTCAGGCGCAGGACTACGAGCGAGTGGCCGGCGTCGAGGTATTCCTCGAGCAGCGCGCGATCAAGCTCGGGGGAGACCAGGCCGCCGTCCTCGAGCCAGCCGATCAGCGCCCCGATGGGATCGTCCTGGGACGCGTCCGGGCCGACCACGAGGTAGTCGAAGGGGCCGGTCTCGCCGCTGTCGAAGATCGCGATCGGGCGGTCGGCCATGTAGGGCGGTCCCACGCCGGCGATGGGCTGGCGTACCTCGCACTCGCCGTGGGGAAAGGCGTCCACGCGGTAGGTTGGATCGGTCAGGCCCTGCAGGCGGTCCAGGGCCGCGCGGCTGGAGATGCCAACCTCGGGCACGCCCGGTACCGGCACGATCCAGCCGAAGCGCTCGGCCGGGCCGTCGTAGTCGATGTCGAGCCAGGCGGTGATGGTGCCGTCGCCGTTGTCCGCGAAGACGGCGCGCAGGCCGGTCTGGGAGAGCGCCTGTTCCCCGTTGCCGACGATCGCGTAGGCCTGCGCGGGCCGCGGCGCCAGCGCCCCGAGCAGCACGAGGGCGAGGGGGAGGGGCCACCGCGACAGCATGGCCAGACCCTACCAGGCCTGCGGCGCCCGGTGCGTACGGGGTAGGCCCGAATCGCACCCCTCTCGCGTCACCGCGGCCCATTGCGCAAGTGCACGCAAGATGCTGGATCGACTGGCGGATCTCCCCGCAATTGAATGAAAATGCGGTCCCAACGTTCCTAGTGTTGGCACGTGAGAACCACGTGGTACTGATCGCGTGCGGCCCCCGGTCGCGCGTCGAGAGGGAGACGGCAAATGCTTAGATTCGTTGTGTTGGCGCTGACGGGAATGCTCTGCGTGGCCTGCAAGGTGGGCGACGGGGAGTTCGATGACGGAGACGACGACTCCTCGATCTTCGAAGACGATCCCTTTGCCGATGGCCCCGGTGACGGCGATGGCGACACGGGCGAGGACCCACCGACGGACGCGGACGCGGGCATGGGCATGCCGGACGACAGCGGCGACAGCAATGCGATCGGCGGTCCGGTGCCGAGCGACGTCCTGAGCGGCACGAAGCCGGACGACCCGCCCGACAACAGCGACGCCACGAGCGCCGGCCTGCACGGCCTCAACACCGACACCGAGCAGGAGGGTGACTCGGGTGACGACCAGTGGAACATCTCCGTCGACCTGGACGAGGACGGCGAGGATGACGTGGTCGTGGTGGTCTTCGACGACGAGACCGGGGACCTCTACTTCGAGTACAAGACCGTGATCGAGGACTGGTGCATCGACGGCAGCGATGGCAACGCCGACGTGCTCGAGGTCTACTACGAGACGCGCTCGGTCGACGTGGTGCTGTGGGAGACCGACTGCGAGGAGGACGCCGGCATCATCTTCGGCTGCGACCTCGACTCCAACGGCGACATCACGGACAACTGTGGCACCTGCAGCCAGAGCGACGGCGTCTGGATCTGCGAGGAGGACGCGGACGCCGGGCCCGGGGGCAACGATGGGGACGGCGGGGACGGCGACTCGATGGTCGACCCCGATGATCCCGACCGCTGCAGCATCGCCGACAGCCCCGATCTGGCGGGCCGCAACCTCTCGATGTGCGACCTCGCGATGTCGGAGCTCAGCTTCGCGGACCTGAGCGACGCGGACCTCACCGGGATCACGCTGACCCAGGCCAACCTGGCTGGCGCGGATCTCGGCCGCTCGGATCTGACTGGCGCCAACCTCGCGGACGTGGATCTCACGGATGCGAACATCGACGATGCCATCTTCCAGGACGCGGTCATGACCGACGCGATCATGACCGAGGCCTTCGCCTGGCGCGCCGACTTCGACGGCGCCGACCTGCAGGGCGCCAACATGAACAACGCGGACCTGAGCTTCTCGCTGATGCGCGACACCAACCTGCGCAATGCGTCGATGTCAGGCGCCATGCTCACCGACGTCGCCTGGGGCAACACGACCTGCCCGGACGGCACCAACAGCGACAACAACAGCGGCTCCACCTGCGAAGGACATCTCTAGTCTTTCCGTCCCCGAGCCCCGCCC
>JAPPOT010000695.1 GCA_028817855.1 Myxococcales bacterium | reverse complement strand
GAAGACAGGCACAGCGTACCGGGCCGCCTCATCAACGGTTGGTCGGGTGGGGGGGGCGGGCGGCGGTTCGGGGACGGACTGTTTAGAGATCCCGGTCGGGGAGGACGTCGAGGTGCGCTTTGCCGTCCGGATCACGGCGCGTCGCCTCGTAGTCGGCATCGACCTGCTTGATCTGGCAGGCCTTGCGCTCGGCAATGCTGCACGTGCAGTCCTTGCCGGCGACGCCGCCGCAGGAGCCGCTCAGGCGCCGGCCGCTGAAGGCGACGCCGATCGCCATGGCGGCCATGGCCAGGGCGAAGAGCGTGAAGGTGGCGAGGAAGGCTTCCATGGGGCTACTTGTCCGGGAACGCTGCCGCAAAGGCGGGCGTTACCTGCGTTCTATAACCTCCATCAGCTTGCCGCACGATGAAAAGGGCGGAAAGGCCCTCTCGCTCGGCGACCTCCGGACCGGCGACCGGGCCGAGCACGCTCAGGGCGGTGGCCCAGGCGTCGGCCACAGCCACGCGCGGGTGCACCACGCTGACTGAGGCGAGGCCGTGCTCGATCGGCAGGCCGCTGCGTGGATCGATCAGATGCGAGCGGCGCTTGCCGTCCTTTTCGTAATAGTTTCGGTAGTCTCCGGAAGTCGCCAGGCCGCTGCCCGAGAGCGGCAGCACGCGCTCGACGGCGCGCCGCGCCTCGTCCGGCTTCTCGATCGCGACCCGCCAGGGCTCGCCATCGGGCCGACTCCCGCGAGCCGAGAGCTCGCCCCCGACCTCCACCAGGTAGTGCTCGACACGGAGCCGGTCGAGGGCGCGCGCCACCCGGTCGACGGCGTGGCCCTTGGCCACGGCCGAGAGGTCCACGCGCAGGTCCGAGGCCGCCTTGCGCAGGCCGCGGTCGTCCAGGCCGAGCTTCGCCAGGCCCACGCGCGCGCGCAGCGCCGACAGCGCACCGGCGTCGGGCTCGCGACGCTCGGTCGGGCCGAAGCCCCAGGCGTCGACGAGCGGCCCCACGGTCACGTCCAGCGCGCCGCCGGACGCGCGCCCGACCTCGAGGGCGACCTCCATCACGTGGTGCAGGCCGTCGGAGATCGGCACGGGATCGGTCGAGGTGGAGGCGTTGAAGCGGCTAAGCTCCGAGTCCTGCCGATAGGTGCTCATGGAGGCATCGACCTCCTCGAGCGCGGCCTGCACGGCGCCGCGAACGGCGGCGGCGTCGACACCGGGCCGCGGCACGAGCTTGACCTTGTAGGTCGTGCCCATGGTGTCGCCGCCCACGGTGATGGCCGGGGACTGGGCGCCGCCGGCACCCGGCGTCGCCGTGGCCTCCCGGGGGTCGATGCGCAGCCGGTGGATCGACAGGCCCACCAGCGCGATCAGCACCACGGGCAGCAAGAGCTTGGCACGCGGCGTGAGGGGCCCGCGCGGCATGGGGCCTCAGCCGAAGTCGTCGTACAGGACGTTCTCGGGCTCGACGCCCAGGTCGTCGAGCATCTTGCGGCAAGCATCCAACATCATGGGCGGCCCGCAGATGTAGTACTCGATGTCCTCGGGGGAGTCGTGCTTGCTCAGGTACTCGTCGTAGAGCACCTGGTGGATGAACCCGGTGAGCCCGTCCCAGTTGTCCTCGGGCAGCGGATCGGACAGGGCCAGGTGCCACTCGAAGTTGTCGTTCTCGGCGGCGATCTCGTCGAACTCGTCGTCGTAGAAGGACTCGCGCTTGCTGCGGGCGCCGTACCAGTAGCTGACCTTGCGCTTCGTCTTCAGGCGGCGGAACTGATCGAAGATGTGGGAGCGCATCGGCGCCATGCCGGCACCGCCGCCGATGAAGACCATCTCGGCGTCCGTCTCCTTGGCGAAGAACTCGCCGAAGGGTCCGGAGATGGTCACCTCGTCGCCCGGCTTGAGGCCGAAGATGTACGAGGACATCTTGCCCGGGGGCACGTCCGGCTGGCGCGGCGGGGGCGACGCGATGCGGACGTTGAGCATGATGATGCCCTCCTCCTCCGGGTAGTTCGCCATCGAGTAGGCGCGCGTCACGACCTCGTCGACCTTGGAGACGTAACGCCACTGGTCGAACTTGTCCCAGTCCTCGCGGTACTCCTCGGCGACCTCGAAATCCTTGTAGTTGACCACGTGGGGCGGGCACTCGATCTGGATGTAGCCACCCGCGCGGAAGGGCACGTTCTCACCAGCCGGGAGCTCGAGCACCAGCTCCTTGATGAAGGTCGCCACGTTGTCGTTGCTGCGAACCTTGCACTTCCACTGCTGGACGCTGAAGATCTCGGCCGGCAGCTCGATCTTCATGTCCTCCTTGACCTTCACCTGACAGGAGAGGCGGCAACCCTCGCGGGCCTCGCCGCGGCTGACGTGGCCCTCCTCCGTGGGCAGCAGGGCGCCGCCGCCCTCGCTCACCGTGACCTTGCAGACGCCGCAGCTGCCCTTGCCGCCGCAGGCGGAGGGGATGAAGATGCGGTTGGCCGACAGGGTGTTGAGCAGCGTGCTGCCGCCCGCCGTGGTGAGCTGCTTGTCCGGATCGTCGTTGATCAGGATGTGCACGTCGCCGCTGGCGACCAGCTTCGACTTGGCACCGAGCAGGACCGCCACCAGAAGCAGGATGACGACCGTGAACGCAATGACGCCTGCGATGACCGTGACCATGGCTACTACGTCCTCAGAGCTGAATGCCGGAGAAGACCATGAACCCGATGCTCATCAGGCCCACGACGATGAAGGTGATGCCGAGGCCGCGCAGGGCCGGGGGCACGTTGCTGTAGCGCATCTTCTCGCGGATCGAGGCCAGCGCGACGATCGCGAGCAGCCAGCCGATGCCCGAGCCCAGCCCGAAGACGGTGGCCTCGCCGAGGCTGTAGTCGCGCTCGACCATGAAGAGCGAGGCGCCCAGGATGGCGCAGTTCACCGCGATCAGCGGTAGAAAGACGCCGAGGGCGTTGTAGAGCGCGGGCGCGTAGCGATCGAGGGTCATCTCCACGATCTGCACCATGGCGGCGATCGTCCCGATCAGCGTCAGGAAGCTGAGGAAGGAGAGGTCCAGGTTCGGGAGCCCGGCCCAGGCCAGCGAGCCCTCCTGCAGGAAGGCCACCGTCAGAGCCTGGTTCAGCGGACAGGTGATCGCCAACACGAAGATGACGGCACCCCCGAGACCGAGCGCGGTCTCCACCTTCTTCGACACGGCAAGGAAGCTGCACATGCCGAGGAAGAAGGCCAGCGCCATGTTCTCAACGAAGATCGCCTTCGTGGCTAAGCTCAAGTAGTGCTCCAGCACTGAAGTCCTCCTCGTTTTGTTCGGGTTTCCACGCGCGCACCGCCCAGATGAATCCTCCGATCAGGAAGAACGCAGCCGGGGCGAGCACCATCAGGCCGTTGGGGACGTACCAGCCGCCCTCCGTGACCGGTTTGAGAATCGTGACACCGAAGAGCTTGCCGGTGCCGAAGAGCTCGCGGACGAAGGCGACGACCAGCAACACGATGCTGTAGCCGGCGCCGTTTCCGATCGCGTCCCAGAAGCTCAGCTTCAGGCCGTTCTGCATCGCGAAGGCCTCGGAGCGTTCCATGATGATGCAGTTGGTGATGATCAGGCCGACGAAGACCGAAAGCTGCTTGCTGATGTCGTAGACGAAGGCCTTGAGGATCTGGTCGGTGATGATCACCAGCGAGGCGATGATCGTCAGCTGGACGATGATGCGGATGCTCGGCGGGATGTGATTGCGGATCGCGCTAACCGCGAGATTCGAGAAGATCAGCACGCCGATCACGGCCAGGCTCATCACCACCGCGGTCTCCATCTTGGTGGTGACCGCGAGGGCCGAGCAGATGCCGAGCACCTGCAGGGCGATGGGGTTGTTGTTGAACAGGGGGTCGATGACCGCTTCGCGTTCTTTGCTCACCTCAGCACCTCGCCCTCATTTGTTTGCCAGCGTGGACCGGTAGCGGGTCAAGTAGGGCCCGAAGCCGTGCTCCCCGAGCCAGAAACGCACCAGGTGGGTCACGCCGCGGCTGGTGATGGTCGCACCGGAGAGCCCGTCGACGTTGTAGGGGGCGTCCTCGACACTGCCGGCCGCACCCTTGAGAACCTCGATCTTCGGGTTCCAGTCCGCGTCGAATGCCTTGCGCCCCGGCCAGCGCGCCTTCCAGCTGGGGTTGTCCACCTCACCGCCCAGGCCGGGCGTCTCGCCGTGCTGGTAGAAGGTGATCCCGGCGACTGTGTTGCTGTCCGCCTCGAGCGCCAGAAAGCCGTAGAGCGTCGACCACAGACCCTTGCCCTCGATCGGCAGCACCAGCAGCTTGATGGTATCGCCCTCCTTGACCTGGTAGAGCAGCGCGTTGTGGGGGATGCGCGGAACCTTGGCGTCGTTCTCGGGCGCGACCTCGCTGGTGGCGGGGTCCTTCGCGGCCTTCTTCTGATCGAAGGTCGCGGCGTCCACGCCCTCGGCCGGCTGGCCGCTCTTCAGGTCCACGACGACCGCGGTGATGTTGCCCTCGAACAGCTTCTGGACCTCGGCACGCCCCAGGCTGTCGCCCTCGTCCATCAACCCGGCGACGGTCAGCACCTTGGTCTGACGGTCGAGGACCTTGTTCTGCTCCTGGCGGTCCTTGAGCAGGACCGCCGAGCCGCTCACGAAGATCGAGCAGACTCCGCAGACCGCCGCCGCGAACATCACGGTGAAGCCGGTGCTATGCATAGCGAGCCTCCCGACGCTTGATGTTCGCCTGCACGATGAAGTGATCGATCAGCGGCGCGAACATGTTCATGAACAGAATGGCGAGCATCATGCCCTCCGGGTAGGCCGGGTTGACCGCCCGTACGAGCACCACCAGCACGCCGATGCAGAAGCCGTAGATCAGCTTACCGAGATCGGTGAATGCCGAGGACACCGGGTCGGTGGCCATGAAGACCGCGCCAAACGCCCAGCCGCCCAGCACGTAGTGCCACTCGGGCGGCACGCCGAGCATCGGGTTGGTCTCGGAGCCGGCGATGTTGAGCAGCACGGCCATGATGCCGGTACCGATCGCCACACCTGCCATGGTCCGCCACGATCCTACGCCGCTGATGACCAGCACGAGCGCGCCGAGCAGGCACGCCGCCGCCGAGCTCTCGCCCATCGAGCCGGGGATGAACCCGAGGAAGGCGTCCATCCACAGCCCCTCGCGCCCCACGAGCGCGTTTCCGTCGACCGCGGCCTGGGCCAGCAGGGTCGCCCCCGAGAAGGCGTCGGCGGTCGCGCCGCTCAGCCCGTCGGCGGCCTCCGCCGCGATCCAGATGTCGCCGCTGATCTGGGCGGGATAGGCGAAGAACAGGAAGGCGCGCGCCGTCAGGGCCGGGTTCAGGAAGTTCATGCCCGTGCCGCCGAAGATCTCCTTGGCGAAGATCACGCCAAAAGCGGTGCCGAGCACCACCTGCCAGAGCGGGATCGTCGCGGGCAGCGTGAGCGGAATCAGCATGCCGGTCACGAGGAAGCCCTCGTTGACCTCGTGCTTGCGCAGAATCGCGGTCGTCACCTCGACCGCACCGCCCGTGGCGAAGCAGGCCGCGAAGATCGGCACGTAGTAGCAGGCCCCGTGCAGCACGTTGGCCAGCACGTTGTCCGGATCGAAGCCCAGCCCCGTCGCGGTGTAGAGCGCCGTCTGCCAGCTGTCGAGCGGGGAGCCGCCCCACTCGATCGTGTTGTGGATCTGAAAGCCGGTGTTGTAGAGCGCGAACAGAATGCACGGCAAGAGCGCGATGACCACCGTGACCATCATGCGCTTGAGATCGAGGCCGTCGCGCACGTGCGACGCCGTCCGCGTCACCTCGCCGGGCGTGAAGAGCAGGGTGTCGTGGGCCTCGTAGAGCGGGTAGAGCTTCTCGAACTTGCCGCCCTTCTCGAAGAGGCCCGCCTGCTTGTCCAGAATCTCGCGGAGCTTCTTCATCAGCCTTCCTTCTCGATCGTGTCGAGGTTGGCGCGAAGAATCGGGCCGTAGTTGGTCTTGCCCGGGCACACGAAGGTGCACAGGGCCAGGTCCTCCTCGTCGAGCTCGAGCGCGCCGAGCTTCTCGGCCTGCTCGACGTCTCCGACCATGAGCGAGCGCAGCAAGAACGTGGGCAGGATGTCCATCGGCATCACCCGCTCGTACATGCCGATCGGCACCATCGCGCGCGGCGACCCGTGCGTGCTGGTGGTGAAGTCGAACTTGCGGCCGCCACCCAGGAACTTCGAGATGAAGGTCGGGATAGTGG
>JAPPOT010000021.1 GCA_028817855.1 Myxococcales bacterium | reverse complement strand
GCTCGGGATGGACAACTACAGAGTTTTCTCGAAGACCCGATAAGTCTTGTAGGGCTTGCAGCCCATCGCCCTGATCATCACGTTGACCGGCGCGTTGGACTCCAGGGTCCAGCCGAGCTCGCCCCACTCGTAGCCCAGCTTCTCGCCCCGAGTCTTGATCTCGTAGACCATCGCCATCGGCAGGTAGCCGTACTTGCGCTGGACGCGGAACTTCTCCTTGACGCCCAGCAGGATCAGCCGTGCGGTCCGTGGCTTCTTGATCAGCATGCGCCAGGCAAGCTTGGCCACGCCCATCGGGCTGAGCTTGCCGCCCAGATCGCGCGCCGCCTCGTTGAGGTTGGGAGCGGCGAAGCAGATCGCCGCGGGCTCGCCGTCGATCTCGGCGATCAACGAGAGCTGCTCCTCGATGATCAGCTTCATGGTGTCGACGAAGGCCTTGACTTCCGCCTCGGTCATGGACACGTGGGCCCAGTTGTCCTTCCAGGCGTCATCCCACACCTCGAGCACCTGCTTGAGCTCCGCGTCCACGTTCTTCTTGTCGAGCGTACGGATCTGCACCTCGGGCAAGGCCGTGACGGCCTCGTGCGCGCGCACCACACGCCTGGGGAGCTCCTCGACCACATAGCGCCAGCCAAAGAGGTCCATCTCCTTCGACAGTCCCGCGGACTCTGCGATCGCGCTCTGGTAGCGCGCGTGGTGGGGGCACATCATCATCGGCGGGTAGTCGAAGCCGTCGACCAGCATGCCGGTCTCTTCGTTGATCGACAGGGAGAGGGGACCGCGCATCCTCTTCATACCCCGCTCGCGCAGAAACCCCGCAGCCGCGTCGACCAGTGCCTGGCCCACCTCGGCGTCGTCCGTGGTGTCGAAGAAGCCGAAGAAGCCCGTCCCGTCCTGGTGCTTCTTGAGATGCTCGCGATCGATCTGCGCGGAGATGCGCCCAACCAGCTGACCGTCCTTCCAGGCGGTGAACAGCGCCACGTCGGCGTGCTCGAAGAAGGGGTTCTTGGCGGGCGTGAGCTGCTCCTTGACGAGCATGTTCAGGGGCGCAATCCAGGTCGGGTCATTGGCCAGGACCAGATGCGGCACCCGCATGAAGTCCTTCAGGTCCTTGCCCGGCTCGTGCTGACGGATCTCGATCGCCATGGGCTGCGGAATCTAGTGCCCCGCGGTGGGTACTTCAATAGGGGTGTTCGCGCCTCCGCGTCCGTTGCGCGACCCATCGTACGCACCGCCAGGCCGCTCCCGCTCGAGGCTGCCGTGCCCTTCCCGAGGGTCCATGACCTCCCGCCCGTCCCGGCTACGACGGTCGGCGAGCGAGGATGCTACCGCGGCGCATCAATCGTCGCGGGCGCGCTTGCGACGCCCGTCGAAGAGGAAGTTCACCACGCCGAGCACGACGCTGAGCAGGAACGCGGACCACCAGCTGTGGATCGCAAAGGAGTCCATCAGGTCGGCCGTCCACTTGAGCAGGACGGTGTGCACCAGCACGGGCACGACCAGGAAGAACAGGCCCAGGGTGAGCACTCCGGGCACCAGCGACAGCACGAAGAACAGGCCCGAGAGCAGCCAGCCGACCAGCACGTAGAGCAGGCCGTAGAGCAGCGCCGCTTTGGCCGCGGCACCGAAGCCGTCGATCACGATGCCGTCGATCAGCTGGGGTGCCACCGCCAGCACCAGCGAGACCGCCAGCCACTTCCGCAGGAGCGACATGGGCGCAGCCTACTACTGCGCATCGCCCCTGTCGGCGGCGATGCGCGCAGATCGACGTTGCGCGCGGCCCCCAACGCGCTAGAACACTCGGTCCCCCACCAACGACCGAGACACTCGATGGACAACAAATTATCCCACGGGAAGTTGCAGGAGTCAATCGGAGATTTGGTGGTCGCGCGCAAGCGTCGCGACCGCCTAACGCAGCAAGGGCCCCGCGGACCGAGCCCCAGCGCCACGCTCGCGCAGCTGCTCGATGCGCCCGACCTGCCGGTCAAGGTGCAGCGCTTGCCGACGCGCGACTTCAGCGCGCTGGTACAACACATCGGCGTGCGCGATGCGGGTGAGATCGTCGCGCTCGCGACCCACGCGCAGGTGCAAGCGGCGCTCGACGACGACATCTTCGTCAACGCACAGCCGGGCGCACCCGAGATCGTGGACGGCGGGCGCTTCGCGCTCTGGCTCGAGGTCCTGCTCGAAGGAGGAGACGCTGCGGCCGCGAATCGCGTCAGCCAGCTCTCGGAAGGCTACCTGGCGCTCGCCCTGTCCAAGATCATCCTGGTGATCGACGACGCGTGGCGCTTCTGGCCGAAGAGCAAACGGGCCGATGAGGTCATCTCGGACGACGAGCTCGCCAGCGCCGCCACCACCGAGCTCAACGGGTATCACCTGATCGAGAAGCTCGATGTGGGCTGGGACCCGGTCTACCGGGTGCTTGTCGCTCTCGACCAGGACCACCACGCCTTTCTGCAGCGCGTGCTGGCGCGCTGCTCCGCGCTTGTGCACGAGTCCATCGAGGACGAGGACGCCCTGCTGGAGCTCTCCGGCCACGACGAGAGCATGGCCGAGGACGTTCGGGCGGAGCGGGAAGAGCGCCGCGACGCGGCAGGCTACGTGGACTCACGCTCGGCCGTGGCCTTCCTGCGGCTCTCGCGCATGCCGATGGGCGACGACCTGGAAGCCGAGTCGCGCGACATCATCAGCCTCGCGCATCTCGAGCGGCGCGATCCGGACGAGGCCCGGCCCGCCGAAGGGGCCTCCGCGGCGCAACCGGCGTCGGGCCCTGCGCCGTCCCCGGCCACCGAAGAGCAGGCGGTCGGGCAGGACGACGAGGTGGCCCGCGTGGCGGAGGTGGTCCAGCAAGGGGCAGCGATCCAGCTCGAGCGCTCGATCCCGTTCATGGATGCGGTGGAGGCGCTCGCCGACTCCATGCCGAGCGCCTACGCCGCGCGGCTCGAGGAGCTTGCCTACCTGGCCAACGTGGTGCTCGCAGGCGCGGCCCCGGCCAAGCGCAAGCGCTTCGCCCACAACCACGCAGCGGAAGCGGCGCTCGCCACGGTCGCCCTCGGCGCCGAGCTGCTCGCGCTCCGCGCGCGGGGTCACCGCGGACCCGCGCGCGCCACCGCGGACGAGCTCGAGGCCGTGCTGCAGCGCTGGCCCGGCGACTTGCTCTTCCGCCGGGCGGGCGCCGAGCTGGCAGCCCACGGCAAGCGGTTGACCCCCGACGGCATGCTGCACCACCGCGACGAGCTGGCCACCGCGCTCTCGGAGCTCGGCTACTCCGGCGGCACCAGGTCCGGCCAGCGCTCCTCGGGCCAGGGCGGGATCTGATCGGGCTTCCACTCCGGGCGGTCCGGAATCTCCAGGCCGTCGCCCCAGAGCGAGCCGGCCCCGTCGACCGCCAGGGTGGCGCCGGTGGTGAAGCTGGCGGCGGGCGAGAGGAAGTAGAGCACCGAGTCGGCGATCTCCTCGACCGTGCCCAGGCGCTTGAGCGGAATCTGCGCCGCCGCCGTCATCGGGATCTCGGGCGGGTAGTTGTGCATCCCGGTCGAGAGGATCGTGCCGGGCGCGACACAGTTGATCAGCACTCCGTCCGCCGCCCACTCGACCGCGAGCGTCTTGGTCATGTTGACCACGCCGGCGCGCGCGGCACCGGTGTGCACCATGCCGGGGAAGCCACGCCAGATGTCCGCTACGATGTTCACGATGCGGCCGCCGTGATCTTTCATCCACCGGGCATGGGTGGACTGGCACATGTGGAAGGTGCCGGTGAGGTTGGTCTCGATCACCGCGTTCCAGCCCTTCGCGCGGATCTCCGCCGCCGGCGCCATGAACTGGCCACCGCCGTTGTTGACGACGTAGTCGAGCTTGCCGAAGCGCCCGAGCGCGACGTCGATCAGCGCATCGATCTGCGGGCGCTCGCGGATGTTGCAGACCTGCGGCACCACCTCACGGCCGTAGTCGCGCGAGAGACCGCGAGCGCTGGTGACCAGGCGCCGCTCGTTGCGTGAGGCGATCACCACCTGGGCGCCCAGCTGGACGAGCGCCTCGGCGATGCCGAGGCCGATGCCGGTGGCGCCACCGGTCACGATCGCGACCCGATCCTCGAACAGCCCCTCGCGGTAGACCGTGCTCACGCCCGCCATGGCTCAGTCACCCTCCGCGTCGATCTCGAGCAGCAGCTGCCCGATGGCCACCTGATCCCCCTGCCCCACACCGATCGCCCGCACCTCGCCATCGACGTCGGCCAGCACGTTGTGCTGGAGCTTCATCGCCTCGATCACCAGCAGCACGTCGCCGCGGCTGACGCGATCGCCCTTCGCGCACCGCACCTCGACCACCGCGCCCTCCATCGGCGAGGCGATGCGCCCACTGCCCGCGCCATCGGCCTCGCCCGCCGGCGCGCGAGTGCGGTCGCGCAGATCGAAGCGGCGCCCGTCATCGAGCTGGACCGCATCACCGTCCAGGTGCAGACCAAAGACGCGCTGGACGCCGTCGCACACCAGCCGCAGCTCGCCGCGCTCGGGATCCCGGCGTGGCGCGGTGAGCGTCAGCGTGTCGTCGCCGACCTCCACCTCGAAGCGATCCCGCTCGCAGCGCAACGCGACCTGCTGGACGTGATCGCCGCAGACCAGGTCGAAGGGGAGGCGAATCGGACGCGCGTTGAAGAAGCCCAGGCGCTCGCCGTGGTCGCGACTGTCGGTGTCGGCCAGCAGCAGCGCCAGCGCGGCCACCGCCCAGGTGGCCGGCTCCGGCGCGGGCTCCGCCAGCAGCCCCTCGCCGTCGCGGCCGAGCCAGCCCGTGTCCACCTCGCCGGAGGCGAAGGCGGCGTCGCCGATCACGCGTCGCAGGAAGTCGCGGTTGTGGCGCGGGCCGAGCAGCCGCAGGCCGCGTAGCCCCGCGTCGAGCCGGCGCAGGGCCTCGGCGCGGCCTTCGCCGTGGGCGATCACCTTCGCCAGCATCGGGTCGTAGTGGGCGCTCACCTCGAGGCCGTCGCGCAGGGCGTGGTCGACGCGCAGCCCGGCGACCTGGGGCGTGCTCCAGTGCTCGATCCTGCCGGTCTGGGGCATGAAGTCGGCGGCCGGGTCCTCGGCGTAGAGGCGCGCCTCGATCGCATGGCCGGTGAGGGTGATGTCTTCCTGAGTGAGCGGCAGGCGCTCGCCGTCGGCCACCGACAGCTGCAACGCCACCAGGTCGAGGCCGGTGACCAGCTCGGTCACGGGGTGCTCCACCTGCAGGCGTGTGTTCATCTCCAGGAAGTAGAAGCTGCCGTCGGGGCCGAGCAGGAACTCCACGGTGCCGGCGCCGACGTACTTCGCCGCACGCACCAGCTTCAGCGCTGCCTCGCCCATGCGGTCGCGCAGGGTGGAATCGACGGCAGGCGAGGGGCACTCCTCGAGCACCTTCTGGAAGCGCCGCTGCACCGAGCAGTCGCGCTCGCCCAGGTGGATGGCGTTGCCGTGGCGGTCTGCCATCACCTGCACCTCGACGTGGCGCGCGTGTTCCACGGCGCGCTCGAGCAGCAGTCGGCCGTCGCCGAAGGCGGCCTCGGCCTCGCGCGCCGCAAGTGGCAGGGCCTGCTTGAGCTCGGCCTCGTCGCCGGCCCGACGCATGCCGCGGCCGCCGCCGCCGGCCGCGGCCTTGATCATAACCGGGTAGCCGATCTCCGCCGCGGCGGCCACGAATGCAGCCTCGCTGCCATCGCCACCCTCGAAGCCAGGGATGCAGGGGACGTCCGCGGCGAGGGCCGCCTCGCGGGCGGCGCGCTTGTCGGCCATCAGCTCGATGCTGGTGGGATCGGGCCCGACGAAGATCAGGCCGGCGGCATCGCACGCGCGCGCGAACTCCGCATTCTCCGACAGCAGCCCATAGCCCGGGTGCACGGCGTCTGCGCCGGCGGCCTTGGCTGCCGCGAGCACGCGCGCCACGTTGAGGTAGCTCTCGCCGACCGGCGCCGGCCCGATCGGGACGGCGCGATCCGCCGCGGCCACATGAGGCGAGCCGGCATCGGCCTCACTGTAGATCGCCGTGGTCTGAAGCCCACGCGCCTGCGCGCTGCGGATCACCCGCACCGCGATCTCACCTCGATTCGCAACCAGAAGATTGGTGATCACTGCGCCCACTTCGGCTTTCTTTTCGTCGGGCATGCGCCCGACCCCGGGAGGGTCACGCGACCCTCCCTCCCCGTCAGCAAAGCTGCCGGGGGCCCTCCCTGCCGCGAGGTCGTCGCTACGCTCCTCC
>JAPPOT010000119.1 GCA_028817855.1 Myxococcales bacterium | reverse complement strand
CACCACCACCGCCCCGACCACTACCACCACGACAACAGCGCGACCGCGCGCAGCGTGAGCAGGACCATGCCGACACAAGCCTCCGCGCCATATGTCATCGATCCCGTGGGTTACGCCGCGCTGCGCAAGCGGCTCGGAGCGATCGAGCGCGGCCATCCCGAGTTGGCGACGCTGATCGAGCTGCTGCTTCAGCCCCTTTCGCTGCTCCAGGCCATGCAGGTGCGAGCGCTCCCCGCCCTGGGAGACGACCAGCTGGCGGTCGCCGATCTGGTGGCGCTGACCACCGCCGGTGGGCTGCTTCCCACAAAGCTGTCGGACAGCGTCGACATCGCGCACCTGGCGGAGCATGCCAGCGACCGCAGCGCGCTGCCCTTTCATCGACCCGGCATCGTGCAGCCGCTGGGCCTGGTGGTCCTGGGGTTGGCGGGGCTCCGTGCGGCCGCAGCCAACCAACGGCCAAACGTGCAGCACGCTTCGCTTGCCGAGCTCGTGCGTGCCTGCATCCCGGTCGAGTACATGGCGAAGCAACGGGCCGCCGGACCGGTACGGGAGTTCCTGTCGGGGCTCGCGCTGACCCCGCGCGAGGATGTCTTCAAGAAGGCTACGCTCGCGATTACCGGCATGGATCCGGGTGAGCGTCGGAGGCTCCGGGCGCTCAGTCAGCTGCTCGAGTCCGTGCGCCGGTCGGTGGAGGAGCTGCGCGGCAACGAGCCGGCTCCCTGGGATGGGGCCACCGCCGCGCCGATCGAGACGGTGGTTCCAGAAGAATCCGAGTCAGCCGGGCCCGTGCGGCTCCGCTTGCGCGGCGACTTCGAGCCCTTCGGGGCCGGGGACTGGAACGTGGTGCTCGGTGCGCCGGGCCGTCAACCCGCGGAGGCCGAGCTACTCGAGCCGTCGGCCGACGGGGCGGTGACCGAGGTCGGCGCTGACGTGTCCTGCGGGTGGGTGGGGCTCACCTCGCCGCAGATGCTCCCGGCGACCAACCAGTTTCGCGAGGGCCTGCAAGCCTGGTGGCAGCAGCACTGGTCCGATCCGGAGCACCTTCCCTTCCACGGCTACGGCGTTGGCGAGTTCCCGCCGGAGCTGATTCCCCAACTCGAGCACCCTGTTGCGCCGCCTCGGACGGCCAGCAATCACTTTCGCCTCTCTCGTGCATCGAGCTCTCGCGAGCGCCCGGCAGTCGTCGTGGTGCGCCCGCGCGTGCTTGTGACCGCCGCGGAAGCGTCCGACCCGCGGAAACCGCCCCAGCGTGTGAGCACCGACGACGTCGCCGCGGCGCTGGACCGCGCCGCACGTCGGCTCGGGCGCCCCCTGCCGGCCGTGGAGCCGCCCTGGGTCGAGGACGAGCTCGCCGTACTCGAGGATGGAGCGGTCCTCGACGGTGCACGCATCGAGTCGCTGCTGACTCGTCTGGGCCTGGCGGCCCTGCGGACACCCGGGCTGGAAAGCGCGGTCTGGCTGCTCGTGCTGCCCGCGCACGCCAGCGGCTTTCGGCGTGCTCGCCCTGCCGAGGCCGCACGGGCTGTCGGGGTTGCCACGGTGGACGAGGTGCCGCGGCTGTTGGACCGGGCGCTGCGCGATGCGGAGCCGCTCACGCCGCGACGCTGCTTCCGGCTCTCGGCACGGCAGCGCCCCGACGGGGGCCTCGCGTTGGTCGACAGTGGGGAGGAGCTGAGCGAGCGCGAGCTGCCGCGGGAGGCGACGGGCGAGCTCGGGGAGGGCGGCTTTGTGGCCGTGGGTCTCGACGCGGCCGGCGAAGAGGTGGTGGTGCACGGGCTGCACAAGAGCTTCGATGCGGGCGAGTTGTGGCTGACGGGGCTGTTTCCCTCTCAGGGCGTGGAACGGGTCGAGGTCCGCCGACGCGTGGGCGAGCGCTTCGTGCTGCGCCCCGGAGCCAACGGTGGCCCCCATCCCCGCGGCCGCATGGTGCTTGCGCTCGAGCACGACCGCGTGGCCACCCACCTTCGTCGCAGGTCGCATCGCAGGTTGCTCGAGGGGGTGCAGCAGGACGGCGCGCGCGGCATCTCGTGGCAACCCACGGGTGCCGCGCTCACGCTGGAGCTGCGCGGTTCGGGCGCGATGCGGGCCTATGGTGGTCCGCTCGCACTCGACGAGGTGTGGTTTCCGGTCGCTCGCTACACCGACTGCACGCGTCTCGCCGTGCGGGTCGCGGTCTCCGACGTCGCGCGTTTCGAGGACGGGCGCGACCACGTGGTTCGCTGCGACGAGCGCTGTTGCGCGCGCTTGCCCTTGCACCGTCTGCGGGTGCCGGCTGGCACCCGGCTGGAGTTGCGCCTCTGTGCGCACGCGGGCTTCGAGCGAGAGGCCCACCCGCTGCAGCCCGAGAACGCACTGTCCCAACACTCCCTAGTGCTGCGGCGGCTCGGTCCGGGGCGCTTCTACGCCGAGGACCCGCAGTCCGGGCCGGCACCGGAGGAGGCGCCGCGCTGGCGTCGACGCTCCAGGCACTCGCCGCCGTTGCCGGAGGGCGATCGCCTGACCCTGCGTCCCCTGCAACAGGAGCTGCTGCTGCTCGAGGATGCCGCCGGCATCTCCAGGGACGCTCGCATCGTCGATCGCAGCGAGGAGGTCCGGACCTTTCGGTGGGGCTTCTGATGGTCGTGCGCTGGACGGAGCTCAGTGCGCCGGCAGCTCGCTACCGTGAGCTTGCCCGTACGATCGCGACGGAGACCAACCTGCTGCTGAGCCGACACTATGGCGCGGCTCCGCCACTGGACCTGCGACTCGAGGTGTGCCGCAATCGGCCCTGGAGCACCGAGTTCGTGGAGACGGAAGTCTCGGCCAACCCCACACAGCAGGAGCTCGGCCAGGCCTACCGTCTGGGGGCTTCGATCGCCCGACACTCGGGTCTGCAGGACGCCGGCGCGAGCCGCAGCCGCTACGTCGAGTCGGCCTCGGCTGCGCTCGGGATTCGGCTCGGGATCCATCCCGAGATTCGCGACCCCCACGGCCTGGCCGACGCCATGGCACACGCGGTGGGATCCACGGCGTCGTCGCAGGTGTTGCACGACGCTCGCTGGGTCGCTGTACCCACCCGCTTCTTCGACATCTGGCACGAGGTTCCGCTCGTGCCGCAGACGACCTCCATGAACTGCTGGGCCGCTGCCGCCGCCATGGTGATCGGCTGGCGCGATCGCTCGAGCCTGCAGTCGGCGCACATCCGTGGCGGGTGGCTCGGTCCCGATAGCCATCGGGCGGGGCTCGAGCCCAAGGACGTGCTCGCGTTGGCCACCAGCTGCGGCCTGGTCGCCCAGCCACCGCGGACCTACGGGCTGGAGGAGCTGCGTGGGCTCCTAGAGCGGCACGGTCCGCTGTGGGCGGGTCAGGCGGACCCCGATCTTCACGTCGTCGTGATCACGGGACTGTACGGTGACGGCACGCCGGACGGGACCTGGGCGCGCATCAACGACCCGTGGCCGATCGGCCGTGGCGAGCGCTATGCGGTGAGCTTTCGGGAGCTCAGTGAACGCTTTCGCGCGGCGACGCAACTCGTCGGGCTGCACGCCCAGCTGCTGCATGCGGGGGCCCGTCGCTGCTCGTTCGGGCATGGGGTGCCCGAACGATCCGGATCGCCCGTGCACGCCCCCGATCCTCTCTCGGGGTTTCCTCCGCGCGGCTGACCCATGGAACGGCGGTTGCAAGCACGTCCGGCTGCAGGCGTCCCGGCGGAGGGCATGACAGCAAGGAGAGCGTGGCATGACGAGACATGTGATCGATCCCGGACATGGCCCGATTCCGGGGCGAGGGCGCTCGAGCCAGTATGGCGTCCGTGGACCGCGGCTCGGGCTCGATGAGAGCGCCATCGCCTGGCGCCTCGCGGCGCAGGTTCAGCGCTACCTGGGCAGCAACGCGATCCTGACGCGTGAGGAGGGTGACAACCCTTCACTGGGTGAGCGTGCCGAGGTGGCCCGGACCGGCGGGGCCAGCTCTTTCCTGTCGTTGCACGCCAACGGGGCCGGTGCGGGCTCGCGAGGTAGCGAAGCCTTCGTCCACACGCGGGCGAACCCGGCCTCGGTGGAGCTGGCCGAGCGCGTGCAACACGAGCTGCACCAGCTCGGGCACCCCGGTCACGGGGTCATGCGGGCAGACATGGCCGTTCTCACGCCCGAGGCCCTCGGGCAGGAGGTGGCCGCTTGCCTGGTGGAAGTCGACAACCTGATGGATCCAGGTGGAGAGCAGCGTCTGGGCGACGATCGGGAGCTCGACACCCTTGCGCGGGCGCTGGCGCGCGCCGTGGTGGGCATGGAACGCCTCGGGCGGGGCACGGTGGCTCGCGGGCTCGACGAGATCGCCCCTCCCGTCTTCGATCCGAGCAATCCGGTCCAGTGGATCATCGACCTGTCGGCGTGGCTGCGGCAGCGGCTGCTATTCACGGTCGGCATCAGTGATGCCAGCATCTTCCCCCATTCCTCCATCGCCCACCTGGAGTTCGACTGGACCGACGGCAACACCTATACGGGCAGTGGCTTCTACATCAGCCCCTCTCGCATTCTCACCGCCGGTCACAACGTGATCGACTCGGACGGCTCAGCCACCAACATGCGGATCCGAGCGGGGCGCACGCGTGGAGTCTCTGTCAACGACGTCACCCTGCGTGACACGCGCTTCTTCCATGCGCATCCTTCCTGGACGGCGCCCTACACCAGTCGCGACTTCGACATGGCGGTGATCGAAGTGCCGGTTGGACCGACCGATGGGCGCTACTTCAGCATCGAAGAGCAGCGCATGAGCCCAGTCGGCGGCATGGCGGTCTGTGGCTATGCGGGCGCGGGCGTCGACTCGACCATCCAGCACATGGACACGGGCTACATCGTCGACGTCTTGGCGGAGACCTACACCTACAACATCGAGACGCGCCGAGGCACCAGCGGCGGGCCCGTCTTCTACTTCGACGACGCCCTCAATCCGATCGCCACGGGCCACAATGTCGCTCGTCAGCGGCCCGGCACGCCAGCCGGGGCCGACGCCGACGTGAACGTGGGTTGCCGGCTGACCGACGCCAAGATCGCCTGGATCTGGACGCACGGCTTCAGCGTGTATTTCGACTACGAGCAAGCTGTACTGCGCAGCGACAACAGCACCACGGCCACGCTTGCACAGATCGTGGCCTTCTTTGGTGCCAATCCGGGCAAGCGCATCGACATCGTCGGCCACGCCTCTCCGGAGGGTGGCACCGCCCTCAACCAGCGGCTGTCGGACAACCGCGCGGAAGCGGTCGCTGCGCACCTGCGAGCCAATGGGCTGGGCGGTCGCATCCGCAACGTCCGAGGTGATGGTGAGAGCTTCGGGGCCGCACACGTGGCCGCCCAGTACCCGGCCGACCGCCGCGCGGTGGTGCTCCCGGTCTAGCTCCGCGCGATCCGGCGGCCGGGCTTCCAGCGCCTGGCGGAGCTCGATTTGCCGGCGCCAGCGCCCGGTTGGCGCCGCTCGGAAGCGACTTGGCTCGCAGCGAATCAGCGCCGCGGGCCAGGATCTGCTATACCGCTGGCAAGGGTGTGGCCTGGGCCGCGTCCACGGGAGGATGCGCACACGGACGACGACCGCCTCTATTCGCATGCGAAGCGCCCCGAGTGGGGCCTGGCGATCGCTGAAGAAGAGCTCGCCGACCGCACCATCTACCTCTTTCAGACCGGCGAACGCCGCACAATTATGAATGAATTCGGGCACTTGATGTCCGAGGCCGCACCGTCCGAGGAGGAGGCCGCGGAGGCCCGCAAGTACTTCTCCAAGCGGTCCTCCCGCGGGGCCGGCAGCGGAGCGGCCAAGAAGAAGGCCACCAAGCGCACAACGAAGAAGAAGGCAGCCAAGGCCAAGGCCAAGAGCGACGCCGAGGCCAAGCCCTCCTGAGCCTCGCGCCTGATCTCTGGCGGTTGCGTGGTCGCTGTCTCCGGCGCTGATTCGCCGCCATCCATCTGCAGTAGAGGACGTCATGACATTCGAGGAACTCGGGCTCTCGCCCGAGCTGTTGCGTGCGCTCGACCGCGCCGAGTACCGGAAACCGACTCCCATCCAGGCGCAGGCGATCCCACCGGGACTGCGCGGTCGCGACGTGATGGGCACCGCCCAGACGGGCACGGGCAAGACAGCGGCCTTCACGCTGCCGCTGCTGCAGCGCCTGGACGCGAGCGCGGGGGACCAGCCGGTCCTGCGCGCGCTGGTGCTCACACCCACGCGCGAGCTCGCCGCCCAGATCCACGAGAGCGTCACGTCCTACGGCGCGGAGCTCGATCTGTGGCACGCGGTCGTGTTCGGCGGCGTCGGCATCCAGCCGCAGATCAAGGAGCTTCGCCGTGGCGTCGACGCGCTGATCGCGACCCCCGGGCGCTTGCTCGATCTGGTGGAGCGCGGCGCTGTCTCGCTCGACCGCATCGAGTTCTTCGTGCTCGACGAGGCCGACCGCATGCTCGACATGGGCTTCCTGCCTGACGTGCGGCGCGTGATCACCAAGTTGCCGCGCAAGCGCCAGACCTTCTTCTTCTCGGCCACCATGCCGCCCGAGATCCGCCGGCTCGCCAAGCTGTTGCTGCGTGATCCGGCCGAGGTCGCCGTGGCTCCCGTCTCCGTGACCGCGGACGGCGTGGCGGACCAGCGGGTGCTGTTCGTCGACAAGGCCAACAAGCGTCGGCTCGCCCTCGAGGTGCTCGCCGACGCATCGGTCGAGCGGGCGCTCCTCTTCAGCCGCACCAAGCATGGCGCCAACCGGATCGTCCGCGAGCTCGAGCGCGGCGGGGTCGTGGCGGCCGCGATCCACGGCAACAAGTCACAGGGAGCGCGCGTGCGCGCACTCGATGCCTTCCGGGCCGGCGAGCTGCGGGTCCTCGTGGCCACCGACCTCGCTGCGCGCGGGATCGATGTCGACGGCGTCACGCACATCATCAACTACGACCTTCCGAACGTCCCGGAGACCTACGTCCACCGCGTCGGCCGCACCGGTCGGGCTGGCGCCACGGGGACGGCCATTTCCTTCTGCGACCGGGAGGAACGGGCCTATCTGGCGGACATCGAGCGCCTGATCGGCCGCGAGCTGGAGCGCGTCGACAATCACGGTTTTCCAGCCTCCGAGGCACCGCCGGCCAAACCCGCGGCCCCGGCACCGCGCACGCGGCGGCGGCGCCGATCCGGCGCCGGGCGGTCCCGACGTGGTGGCCGCGGCGGTCGCCATTCGGCCAGCCGGCAAGGGGGCTGACCGAGGTTCGGCACCGCGCCAGCAGCCGTGCTATCGTGCGGCATTCATGAGTCGAGGAAATTACACCGAAGGCAAGCGTCAGCGTGATGCGGACAAGGCCCGCAAGAAGCGGGACAAGGCACAACGCAGGGCGATGAGGCGTGAGCGGGGACCCGGCGGTGAAGAGTTCACCACGGCCGAGGAGATCACGGGTGACCTGCCCAGCTCGGAGGAGGCCCTCCGTACCATGCAGGCCCGGGCCTCGGCGCCGCGCGCAGCGGCGACCATCCCGTGCAGGCTCTTCGTGGGAGGCCTCAGCTGGGACACGAGCGAAGAGACGCTGCGCAAGGCTTTCGAGCCCCATGGGCCGATCGCGGACGCCGTGATCCTCAAGGACCGCGCCACGGGCAAATCGCGAGGATTCGGCTTCGTGACCATGCAGAATCGCAAGGATGCGACGAAGGCCATCGACGCCCTGAACGGCTCCGAGCTGGATGGCCGCTCGTTGGTGGTCAACGTGGCCACCGCCCGCTAGCGCCCGGGGGGCTTTGCGTCCCGAGATCATCCGTGCAATAAGCCCGCGATGGGTGCGCCCCAGTTTGCGGCGGTGCCCGGCACGGACAGCGACAGATATGAGCAACAAACTATTCGTAGGCAGCCTCAGCTGGGACACCACGACTGAGGGCCTTCGCGCGGCCTTCGAGCCCTTCGGAGCTCTGGAGGACGCGGTGGTGATCGAGGATCGGGAGACTGGGCGCTCGCGCGGCTTCGGATTCGTGACCTTCGTCGACCCGGCAGCGGCGCGCACCGCCCAGGAAGCTTTGGACGGCACGACCCTCGACGGGCGCAGCATCGTCGTCAACGAAGCTCAGCAGCGCAGCCGCGGCGGCGGCGGCGGTGGTCGTCGCGGTGGCGGCGGCGGCGGCGGCGGCGGACGCGGACGCTACTGAGTCTGGAGCCAGCCTCCGGGCCCGATTTGAGCCCACCGTCTAGAGGACCGCGGTCTGCTCCAAGCGCGCGGCGCCGGACGCGTGCGCCATACCGCACCGTGGGCTCGCGGTGACCCTCCGAGACACGGCTGCTCCGTTCTGAAGCTGAGCGAGTCGATCGGCCTCCCTCGGTCGATCGGCCTCCCTCGGTCGATCGGCCTCCCTCGGTCGATCGGCCCCCCTCGGTCGATCGGCCTCCCCCTGTCGATCGGCCGCCCTCGGTCAATCGTTCGCTTCAAACAGCTCCGGATGCCCCGGCTCGTTCCGCAGCGAGCGGCGTCCGTGCTGCCCGACTCCGGATGCCGCAGCCGGTGCCGGATGTCGTAGCCACGGTGCCGGATGCCGAACGAATGGGGGGCGTCGCGGTGGTGTGCTGAGGCGGGTGGATTCCTTGGCGCGGAGCCAGGACGGAGGAGTAGGTTCATGAACGAACGCGGTATCCGAGGACTGCAGTGGTGCGCAGGGGTCTCTGCGCTGCTGCTCGTCGCAGGCTGTTCTGAGTCGGGCGATGGTGAAGGCAGCATGATGGGTGGCGTCACTGGACCCGGCCAGGTCGTGACGCCGATCCCAGGCGGCGACATGCAGGCGCAGCCGCCGCCGTCGCCGGCCATGCAGCAGCCGGTGGACATGACCGACACCGGAATGCAGGACATGGCGGTGCCACCGCCGGTGATGATGACCACGATGCCGAACCCCGATGGCGTGGGCGGCACGGGCGGCATGGGTGGTGCTGGCGGCATGGGTGGCGGTGGCGGCGGCATGGATGTGGTCGACCCCCCGATGCCCGGCAATGGCTGCACGCCCGCACCTTCCGGTACGATGGCGACCGAGGTCATCACCGGCACGGGGCCCGACGGCAATTACACCGTCGTCCGCCCCACGACGCTGGGTGACGGCGGCTTTCTGCACCCACCGGTGGCGTGGGGCAACGGGCTCGGGACGACACCGAGCCTCTACACGGCATTCCTCGAGAACATCGCATCCAACGGCTTCGTCGTCGTCGCCAATCCCGGTACGGGCAGCAACCCGCAGGTGGTGCGCGACGGTCTGGAGTGGCTGATCGCCCAGAACGGTTCGGGCGAGTATGCCGGCAAGCTGGCCGTCGACTGTGCCGGCACCATCGGCTACTCGATGGGCGGCGGGGCTGCGATCGGCTCGGGCTCGCACCCGGCGGTCAAGGCGATCGTGTCGATCCACGGACTGTCCGACGCCACCGAGCGTGCCAGTGGTGCGATCCTGCTGCTTACCGCCGAGGGCGATACCTTCGTGACCAAGTCGGGCTTCACGGAGCCGGCCTACTCGCGCTCGAGCGTGCAGCCAACGATGCTCGCGAGCCACGCGGGCGGAGACCACCTCGACCCGATCGGGACCGGCGGAGAGGACGCCGCGCCGTCGATCGCGTGGCTTCGCTACTGGATCTACGGCGACGAGTCCCAGCGCGACTGGTTCTTCGGAGACAGTTGCACGCTGTGCAGCTGGCCGGACGTGCGCCGCAAGAACCACCCGGAGTGGTGAACGGCGCCGCTGTGGGATCGGGATGACGAGCGGAGTCGGAGCTGCGCTGCGCATCGCGCTGGCGTGCGGCCTGTCCGGCTGTGCGCCGCGTGACGGCGGAGTCCCTTCCGAAGGGGCCGCGCCGCCACAGGGCGGCGGCGCCCGGCCAGCGGCGACGTCGGACACCGATTCGCCGCCGGTCGAAGCGGAGGGCGCGCAGGCGCCGGTCGAGCCCCTCCGCTTCGACTGCAACGAAGGCGCTGGGCCCGCGCCCGACACGTTGCGCCGCCTCACCGCCACCCAGTATGGCAACACCCTCACCGACCTGACGGCGCTGCTGTTGGGTGACCGGGTGGAGGCGCGGGCGCTGGTGACGATGGCGGGCCTCGCGCGGGTCCCCGCCGATCGCCGCGCGGGCACTGCGGCCGAGCCGGGGGCGGCCCTGCGCAGGCTCGATCAGGTCGTCGAGCAGGACTACGTGGACGAGACCTTCCAGGTGGCGCGCACGCTCGCGCAGAGGCTCATCGAGCCCTCACGCCTGGAGCGCGTCGTGGGGGCGTGCGCGGTCGACGACGACGTCGGCAACGACGAGGCCTGCCTGCTTGCCTTCTTGCAGCGTTTCGGCGCGCGCGCGCTGCGCCGGCCCCTGGACGAGACCGACGTTCGCTTCCACCGCACGGTCTACGGCAGCGACCCGACCAGCAGCCCAGCTCGCTACGCCGATCTCATCACGGTGCTGCTGAGCTCGCCCGAGCTGCTGTACTTCGTCGAGCATGGTGGCGAGGTTCTGGACGAGTCGGCGGGTACGTACGCGCTGACCGCCCACGAGCTGGCCTCCCGGCTGTCCTATCACTTCTGGCAGACCCTGCCGGACGAGGCGCTGTGGAAGACGGCCCAGGACGGCTCGCTGCTCGCGCCCGAGGTGCTGAGCGCGCAGGTGCAGCGGCTGATGGAAGATCCGCGCGCGCGCACGACGCTCGCCGAGCTCTTCGGCGACGTGCTCGCGCTCGAGGAGCTCCCACTGCTCGACGCGTTCACGGGCGACCGCCAGTTCGCGGCCTTTGCGGGAGAGGACTTGCCGGGTCCGGAGCTGCGCGAGGAGATCGCCGAGGACGCGCTGGACATGCTCGCGTACTACACGTGGAGCGCCCCGGCGGGCGCGCGTGCGTTGCTCACCAGCGAGCGCTCCTTCGCGCGCGGGCCGGCGCTCGCGCGGATCTACGGCGTCGAGCCCTGGGACGGGAGCTCGGAGCCCCCCGAGCTGCCGGCCGGTGAGCGCCCCGGCCTGCTCACGCGCGCCTGGCTGCTGGCGAGTGGTACGGGCGGCACGCGGCCGATTCGGCGTGGTGTGCTGGTCCGTCGACGCCTGCTCTGTGACGACCTGGCGCCGCCGCCGATGGCGGTCAGCCCGGAGAGCGCGGCGCCGCAGCCGCAGCAGACCACGCGAGAGGCCGTGGAGGCCCTGACCGAGCAACCCGGCACCGCCTGCGCGCTGTGCCACGCCACGCTGATCAACCCGCTGGGCTTCACCCTCGAGGGCTTCGACGGTTTGGGGCGTGCGCGCTCCGAGGAGCACCACTTCGACGCCGAAGGCATGCAAGTCCACGCGCTGTCGGTCGATACCCGTACCGTGCCCCGGGTTACGCCGGGTGACCCGAGACAGGCCAGCGGGCCGGCCGAGCTGGTGGAGCTCGTGCTCGAGAGCGGAAAGCTCGAGGCCTGCCTCGCGCGTCACTACTTCCGCTTCGCCTTCGGTCGCGTCGAGGACCTGGAGCGCGACGGCTGCGTGCTGGAGCGGCTGCGGCGGCGGCTGGTCGAGTCCGGCCGGATCCGCGACATGGTCGCGGAGGTCGGGGTCGCCCCCGCCCTGCTCGAGCGGACCTTTGGGGGCGAGCCGTGACCCGGCCGATCACACGCAGGCAAGTGCTGCGCGGTGCGGGTGGCTTTGCGCTGGCGCTTCCGGTGCTCCCGTCGCTTCTGGTGGGAAAGGCCCACGGCGCCGATCCGGTTCTGGCCCGCGCCCCGCGGCTCTACTGGATCGCGACCAACCACGGCGGTGCGCTGGAGAGCGCCTTCTTCCCGGACGCCTCGCCCGCGACGCGGTCGCACACGCTCTTGTCCGACCACGAGGTCCATGCCGGTCCGCTGCGTGCCTCGGCTGAGAGTGCCGAGTCCGGCCATTCTGCGCTGTCGAGGATTCTCCAGGCGCCCGACACGCTGCTGACCGATCGGCGCATCGCCCAGCTCAACGTGCTGCGCGGGATCGACGTGCCCTTTGGCCTCGGTCACCACGGGGGAGGGCACATGGGTAACTACGCCCACAACGAATCCCTCGGCGGTGCCGCCGCCCAGGTGCAGTCCGAGCCGCGTCCGACGATCGATCAGCTGCTCGCGTGGTCGCCGTCCTTCTACGGAGAGCTCGAAGGTGTGCGCGAGCGGGTGCTGTCGATGGGCTCGCTGCCGATCTCCTTCGGCTACAGCAACCCCTCCACCGGAACCGGCCAGGTGCAACCCGTGCGTGCGGCCGCGAGCTCGCTGGAGCTCTTTCGCCGTGTCTTCGCACCGGCCGATGCGCCCGAGGCGGCGCGTGTGCCCGTGGTCGATCGCGTGCTCGCGAGCTACCACCGGCTGCGCCACGGCAGCCGGCGGCTGTCGGTGAACGACCGGCGCCGTCTGGACGACCACATGGACCGCATCGCGGAGCTGCAGCGCAAACTCCAGGCGGAGGTACCCGCAGCCTGTGGGGGGGTCGAGACGCCCCATGACGACAGCGTGCTGCACGAGGGCCTGCAGCCCGAGGACGGCGTGCGCTACGCGCAGCTGCACAACGAAGTGACCGCGGCGGCCTTCGTCTGCGGGGCGAGCCGCATCGCCGTGCTCGGGCTCGGGGACGCGCAGCGCTTCGCGAGCTTCAGCGGCGACTGGCACGCCGAAGTGGCGCACTACTGGCTCGAGCCGGACCGCCAGCAGCTCCTGCAGCGCTCCTACCGCGAGGTCTTCTCGCGCGTCTTCCTCGACATGGCGGCGCGCCTCGACCACGAGGAGGCCGACGGCGTGAGCTACCTCGACAACTCCCTGCTCGTCTGGTCGCAGGAGTCCGGCATGTCGACGCACGATCCGATCTCCATGCCGATCGTCACGGCCGGCAGCGCCTGCGGTGCGCTGCAGACCGGCCAGTCGATCGACTACCGCCGCGCTGGCGACCCGCAGTCGAGCTTCCGGCCGCTGGTGGACTCCGCCGAGATGTCCCTGGGCGTGCTGCACTCCCAGCTGCTGGCCAACCTGCTGCAAGCCCTCGGCATGCCCGCGGCCGAGTACGAGCGCTGGGGGCACCCCGGCTACGGCGTCCCGCGCGTCGAGCCGAGCGGCGTGAGCGTGCCCTACGCCGACCACTACGGCGACACCTCCTCGCGCTACTTCCAGATCGCCAGCGACCCGCTTCCCTTCCTGCGCAGCGCCCCCTGAGACCGGCGCTGCCCGGCTCGAACCTCCGCCGAAGCAGCCAAAGCCAACGCTCGGTCCGCTACGACGCGTGCATCGTCCGGTGTGGCGCCATACGCATGGAGGTCAGCGGCCCGCCCGAGGGCTAGTCTCGCGGCTGTCAGCGCTGTGCGTGGCGGTCGCGATAGACGGAAGGGGGCACCTTCTCCCAGCGCTTGAACGCCCGTCGAAAGTTCGCCAGGTCGGTGTAGCCCAGGCGGTAGGCGATCTCGTCCATGCCAAAGTGCCCGGACTTGAGGTGCTCGATGGCGAGCGTGTGGCGCACGGACTCGGTGAGCTCACGATAGGAGGTGCCCTCGGCCACGAGCCGGCGGTGGAGCGTGCGCGGGGTCATGTGCAGGCGGCGCGCGGTGACCTGCAGGGAGGGAAAGCCGAACTGCTTCTCCAGCAGTGCCCGGCGCACCCGGCTCGCGTAGGTCTCGCTCTCGGTGAGCCGCTCGAGCTCGCGCTGACAGATCGACTCGGCGATCTGGAAGGTGGCCGGGTCGGCGCGGGTGAGCTTCACGTCGAGGTTGGCGAGCGGGGCGCGCAGGCCGGCCCAGTCCTGGCCGTAGCGGGCCTCGCACCCGAACATGTCGCGCACCAGGTCCGCGTATTCCGGCGCCTCGAAGGGGAAGGCGACCTCGTGCAGGTCACAGGCGCCCATCGAGATCTCGTCGACCACGTTGCGGACGCTGAGCAACACCGCTTCGAGCAGCGGTCGCTGGACGTCGCCGAGCGGCAGGGCCTGCTGGAAGATCAGCAGCCCGTCGCTGCCGGCGACCTCGTGCTCAATCGTGAAGACCTGCGAGCGGAGCGCGGAGAAGCGCTGCACCATCTCGAGCGCCTGCAGCACCGTGCCGCTGTTGACCGCCACCGCGCCGACCATGCCGTGGGCGCTGGCCAGCAGGCGCTCCCCGACGAACAATCCGAGGGCCGGCTCGCGCGATGCTGCCAGTGCGCCGCGCACCAGGTCCCGGAAGGCAGGGTAGGGCAGCGGCCGATCCGGGTGCTGCAGGTCCTCCCGTGTCACGCCGGTCCCCAGCAGCCATGCGTCACCCGTGATGCCCATGCTGTGGAGCTGCTCGGCGATGTGGCGCGCGTACTCGGCAGGAACGGTGAAGGTGCTTACAGGAGGCATGGACGGCCGCATTGTCGGAAAATGACCTGCTGGTGTCAAGAAATGACCTACCCGACAGGGCCTCGGCCTTCCTAGGCTCTGGACAGTGCCCGTATGATTACGGGGAGATGGAGTACGGATGGGATCCGAGAAGCATCTGACGACCCTGCGGATCAACGACGAGGAGATCGCGGTCGAGCCGCGCGAGACGCTGCTGCAGGCGGCCGAACGCGCTGGCATCGACTTCCCCAGCAGTTGCCGCGTCGGCGGCTGCGGGACCTGCAGGTGCAAGGTGAAGGCTGGCCAGGTCAAGGAGCTCACCGAGACCGGCTACCTGCTGACGGCGGAGGAGATCGATCAGGGCTACGTGCTCGCGTGCCAGAGCGTGCCGGAGACCGATGTGCACATCGAGCTCGACCTCTCCCACGCCTCCGAGCGTGGCGTCGCGGGGACGGTGGTCGGGCAGGCGCAGGTCACCCACGACATCACGCGCCTGACCGTGCAGCTGGAGCAGCCGCTCCCGTATAAGGCGGGGCAGTTCGCCAACGTCGCGATCGAGGGGCTGCCCGGCGTGGTGCGAAGCTACTCCTTCGCGGGGCCGTCCCACCGCGATGGCAAGGTCGACTTCCTGATCCGCAAGGTTGCCGGCGGGCAGATGTCCTCGTTCGTGAACGACGAGGACGTGCTCGGCCGCACGGTGTACGTGCACGGCCCGCACGGCGACTTCCACCTGCGGGCCGGCGATGCCCCGCTCCTGTTCGTCGCGGGCGGCAGCGGCCTGGCGCCGATCCTTGCGATTCTCAAGGAAGCCATTGCTGCCGGCGTGACGCGGCCGGCCACGCTGCTGTTCGGGGCGCGCGAGCGGCGGGACCTCTACGCGCTCGACGAGATCGAGGAGATCGCGCGGGAGTGGAAGGGCGAGTTCCGCTTCGTGCCTGTGCTCTCGGACGCCGAAGGCGACACCAGCTGGACCGGTGAGCGCGGCATGGTGACGGAGAAGATCCCGGAGCTGTTGCAGCGCCGCACGCGCAGCTACCTGTGCGGCCCGCCGGCGATGATCGATGCCGCCATCGAGCTGTTGGTGGAGCAGGGCGTCCGGCGACGCAACATCTACTTCGACCGCTTCACGACCCAGGCCGACATCGTGGCGAGCGCCGAGGGAGAGACCGTGCCCTCGGCCGCGCTCGAGCCGCCCCGGCGCACGGCAGGCCTGCTGCACTACCTCAAGTACTTCGCCTTTCACGGCATCGGCATGCTCTCCATCTCTGCCATCCTGCTCGGGGGCGAGGTGGCGACGCGCGGGCTGCTCACGGTGCTGGCGCTCTACATGGTGGGCGACGCGCTGCTGGGCGACGATCGCTCCACGCCCAAGTTCCGGTACCCGGGCGTGCTCACCGTGCAGCTCTGGGCGGCGCTGCCAATCCTGACCGGCGTCGTCTTCGCGGCGCTCTGGAGCGTGTCACCCGGTGACCCGCTCGGCGCGGGCGCCCTGGTCGAGCGGCTTACTGGAACGGACGTGCTGGCCCTGCGCGACGCCACCGGCTTCGGCGGCCATTTCTCGATCTTCGCATTGACGGGCCTGATGATCGGTATGCTCGGCACGATCACGGCCCACGAGCTGACGCACCGCACGTGGGACCCGATCTCGATGGTGGTCGGGCGCTGGCTGTTGGCCTTCAGCTTCGACACCAACTTCGCGATCGAGCACGTCTATGGCCACCACCGCTACGTTTCGACCGTGCAGGATCCGGCCACCGCGCCGCGCGGCCGCAACGTCTACCACCACATCGTGGCCTCCACGGTCCGTGGCAACATCAGCGCCTGGAAGATCGAGGTGGAGCGGCTGCGCAAGAAGCGGTTGCCGATCTTCTCGCAGCACAACGCGGTGATCCGGGGCCAGCTGATGAGCGTGGCGATCATGGCGGCGGCGTTCGCCATCGGAGGCTGGCAGACACTCGGCTACTTCATCGTGTGCGGGGTCTGGGGCAAGTCGTTGCTCGAGATCGTCAACTACATGGAGCACTACGGCATGGTCCGCGACCCCGCGGCGCCGGTGCAGCCGCGGCACTCCTGGAACACCAATCGGCGCGTCACCTCCTGGACGATGTTCAACCTCTCGCGGCACTCGCACCACCACGCCCAGGGCGAGGTCCCGTACCAGGATCTCAAGCCGTACCCGGACGCGCCGATGATGATGAACGGCTACTTGACCACGATCATCGTCGCCATGATCCCACCCCTGTGGCACGCGCTCATGACGCCCAAGGTGATCGCCTGGGACCGCGACTACGCGAGCGCCGACGAGCTCACGTTGGCCGCTGCCGCCAATCAGAAGAGCGGCATCCGCGCGCTGGTGCAGCAGCCACAGCGCGTCTAGGGCGGAACGCAGCGTTTACCGTGCGCAGGCGATACACCTACAACTAGAGATGACCCCCAAAAGAGTTGGGAGCGCCTTTGCGTAAGACAATCGTCACAGATTAGTCGGACGGTAGAGCTAGACCGACACCTCTTGCTAGCGGTACAGATCACATATGAGAAGTTCGTGCGAGCGGGCCAAGCATCCAGGCACCGCTCTATGCGTGGCCCTGCTACTCCTGGGCGGATGTGGGGGCGCCATTGACGGCAACCCCAACGGCGCCGGCCCCGGGCAGGGCCCTGACGGAAACGACGGCAGCGAGTCCGCCATCGTGGGTGACGGTACGCCTTCCGACCGCAGCGATGATGCGGCCGGAGGTCAAGGGCCCACCGACGGCAGCGGCCTCGACGGTCAGGGCAATCCGCGCGACGTCGGATTCATTTGCGACCCCAGCGCTGCGCTCGAGGGCCAGAGCTTTCGGCGGCTGACCCAGCGGCAGTACCGCAACACGCTGGAGGACCTGCTGGCGCAGGGGCTGGGAGATGCCGGGCAGGCGCGCGCGGTGATGGACGCGCTGCAGTCGCGCTTGGCTGCCCTGCCGCCCGACGAGCGCTTTCGCTCGGCCGAGGACCTGCACGGCAGCTACCGCCGCCTCGACCAGGCGGTAGGCCAGGGCCACACGGAGGGCTGGTACCGCGTCAGCGTCGATGCCGCCGTCTTGCTGACCGAGCCTGCGCGCCTGACCCAGCTGGCCGGCACCTGCGCCACCGACGGCGTGGCCGACAACGACGACGCCTGCCTGGACGCCTTCATCGATGACTTCGGCGCCCGGGTCCTGCGGCGCCCGGTAGACGCCGAGGAGCGCGCCTTCTACCGCGGCTTCTATGGCACGACCGTGGGTGAAGACCCGGCCGGCTACGCCGACGTGATCGCGGGCATGCTCAACGCGCCCCAGTTCCTCTACATGGTGGAGCACGGCCAGGATGACGTCGCAGGCGATGCGCCACCCGAGACCTTCGAGCTGTCGGCCTTCGAGCTCGCCTCGCGCCTCTCCTATCACTTCTGGGACAGCATGCCGGACGACACGCTCTGGGAGGCGGCCGCCTCGGGGGCGCTGCTCGACGACGCCGAGTACGAGGCCCAGGTCGAGCGCCTCTTCGCCGACCCGCGCACGCGCGCCACCGTGCGCGAGTTCCATCGTGACTGGCTCAAGCTCGAGGATCTGGTGGAGCTCGACACGAACGTGGGCTTCCCGGTCTTCGAGACCTTCGCCGGCGACGACCTTCCGGGCCCGGACCTGCGCGAGCAGATGATCGACGAGGCGCTGGACATGCTCGACCACCATGTCTGGGAGCAGAGCTCGGACCTGACGTCGGTCCTGACCAGCGACCAGGCCTATCCGCGCAGCGCTGCGCTGGCGGCGATCTACGAGCTGCCGGTTTGGGATGGCGCGGGTGAGCCCCCCGCCTTCGCTGCCGATGCGCGCCCCGGGTTGCTCAGCCGAGCCGCTTTCCTCGCCACAGGCAGCGCGAGCACGCGCCCCATCATGAAGGGCGTCTTCATCCGCCGGAACATCCTCTGCGACACCATCCCGCCGCCGCCCGACAATGCGGCGGCGAACCCGCCGGACCTGAGCGAGGACCTGAGCACGCGCGAGGTCGTGGAGGAGCTCACAGAGCAGGACGGCAGCGTCTGCGCCGGCTGCCACGCCACCAACATCAACCCCCTGGGCTTCGCCACCGAGGGCTTCGATGCCCTGGGCCGCGCGAGAACGGAGCAGATGTTGCTGACCGAGGAGGGCGCGGTCGTCGGCATGGCCCAGCTCGACACGAGCTCGGTCCCACGCATCTTCCCCGACGACGAGACGGTCTCGGAGGGGCCGGCCGACCTGATGGGTTTGATCGCCGACAGCGGCAAGGCCGAGGCGTGCCTGGCGCGCCACTACTTCCGCTTCAGCTTCGGTCGTTTCGAGGACGCCGGCGCCGACGGCTGCGTGCTCGAGACGCTGCGTACTGCCATCGCCCAGGGGGGCTCGTTCCAGGACATGCTGCTCGCCGTCGCGCTCACCCCCGAGTTCCGACAGCGCAGCTTCGCCACCGCCAGTCAGGAGGCCCCGTGAAGAAGGTCGTGATTTCCCGGCGCCAGTTCCTGCGTGGAAGCGGTGGCGTCGCCCTGGGCTTGCCCTTCCTGCCGTCGCTCGTGCCGGGCAAGGCGTGGGCGCAGGAGGTCAGCTTCGATCCCGGTCCGCGCTTCCTGATGATGTGCACCGGGCACGGCGGTGTGCTCGAGTCCTCCATGTTCCCGGACGAGTCGATGATGGGCGAGAGCATGACGCTCTATCCCGGGCTCGACATCCGCCGTGGTGACTTGATGCGGACCGTCAACGGTGATCGCGCGCAGCTGTCGACCGTGCTCAGCGGTTCCGCGGACGTGCTCACGGACCAGCTCGTCGGCAAGATGAACGTGCTGTGGGGGCTCGACATCCCCTTCTACATCGCACACCACACCGGCGGGCACCTGGGCAACTTCGCCCGCAATGACGGCAACGGCCCCGACGGGCGCGGGATCCAGCAGCAGCACATGCCGACGATCGACCAGCTGATGGCCTGGTCGCCGTCCTTCTACACCAGCCTCACCGGTGTTACCGAGCGCGCGCTGATCGTGGGCGGCAACGGCCTATCCTGGGGCTACAGTAATCCTTCGGCGGCGAGCGGCAACATCCAGGAGGTGGCGGCGCTGCGCGATGCGCCCAACGCGTTCGACCGGGTCTTCCCGGCGGGACCGCCGACGAGCGAGCCGACGCGGCCGCCGATCGTGGACCGCGTGATCGAGGGCTATCGCAGCCTGCGCCAGGGCAACCGCCGGCTGTCGGGCGCGGACCGCCAGCGTCTCGACGATCACATGGATCGCCTGGCCGAGCTCCAGCGGCGCCTGACCACGGTCAATGCCGCCTGCGGCGACGTCACGGCGCCCGGCTTCACCCAGGACCCGATCGAGCGCACGCGCCTGCTCGGCGAGGTGGTCACCGCCGCGCTCACGTGCGGCGCGACCCGCATCGCCGTGATGGGCGTGGGGGAAGACCAGTACGTGCCCTTCGCCGGCGACTGGCACCAGCAGGTCGCCCACCAGTGGCAGCTGGATGGCCCCCAGGCCCAGCTGGTGGAGGCCAATCAAGCTGTCTTCGAGCGCGTCTTCCTCGACCTGGCCAGTCGCCTCGATGGCATCGAGGAGGCCCCTGGGCAGACCGTGCTCGACGGCACCCTGATGGCCTGGACCCAGGAGAGCGGCGAGATGACCCACGAGGCACGCTCCATTCCCACGGTCACGTTCGGCAGTGGCGGCGGCTTCTTCCGCACGGGGCAGTTCGTCGACTACCGCAACCGCACCGACCGCGGCACGCGCCGCAACGGCCAGCGCGTATTCGGCTACACCGGCCTGCTCTACAACCAGTTCCTGGCGACGTGTCTGCAGTCGATGGGCGTGCCCCAGAGCGAGTGGCAGTCGATCGCGAACAACGGCGCCACGGGCTACGGCGTACCGCTGGTCAACGACCAGTACTCCGTCACGCACGTCTCCGGCGTGGTCGACGGTGCCAGCGACGTGCTGCCATTCCTCCAAGCGTGACGGACCGGGCCCGGCCCGTCGGTCGGGCGCAAGGCACCGGGCAGGTCGCGTCGGAGCAGCGCCACCGGCCGAGGGCGGGGTCGTGCACGCAGGCCGCGAAGCCACGCTCTGCGCGGCAGTCGGCATCGCTGTGGCACTCGTCCGCGTCCGTGTGACAGGCGTAGGCGACGATCGGCTGCAGTCGGCATCCTCGAAGCACTCGTCGGACAGGACGAAGGTGGTATGGCGGGCACCTGCCCCTGGGTGACTGGAGGCGGCCAAGGGCGTTGCGCATTCCGGTCAAGGGGCGGTTCGAGGCGTGCAGTGTGCTTCGCAGTCAACTGCTTTGTTTGGTGCCCACCGGATCGGTGGACAGGCGTGGCCGATGCGGCCCTTGTTGCGGCCGTTTTCGACCGCTAGCTTGATGATGAGCAATGAGTCGAACGAGCATCGCGAATGGTCCCGCCGCCTCTTCGACGCAGCCTGAAGCCGCGCGGGCGTCGCACGAGTCGGGCATTCGCGCGCTCTCGCCCGCCCCGTCGGGCATGTCTCTGCGGCCGAGCGCCTGTGTGGAGGATGCGGGCGACGCAACCGGCAGTCGGGCCGGGGAGGCACGGGTCGCGATGCTCGTCGTGCGCCGACTCGTCGAGGCGGTGGAGATCGCAGGCGTGTCCCGCGAGGACGCGCTTGCGGCGGCCGGGATTCCCGAAGAGGCGCTCGCCGAGAACGACACCGGGGTGCCGCGACATCTCGTCGAACGGATGTGCGAGCTCGCGATTCAACCCTCGGGGGATCCCGCGCTGGGGCTGCACTGGTCCGAGCGCCTGACGATTCACACCTTCGGTCCCGTCTCGCACACGCTGATGCACGCGACCAGCCTGCGCCAGGGACTCGGCCTGCTGCTGCAGTTCCAGCCTCTCTTTTGCGACCAGCAGGTCTTTGCGCTCGAGGAGAAGGGCGACCTGGCGACGCTGCGTCTGGTCGACTGGAAGGCACACTCCCGTCGCGTGCATCGGTTCAGTGCGGAGATGTGTCTGGCTAGCTTCATGACGATGATCCGCGCGCACAGCCCGGAGGGGCAGGTCGATCGGGTGTGCTTCTCGTACGAAGCGCCCGAATACGTTGCGGAGTACACGCGCGTCTTCGGCTCCATCGTGCGCTTTGGGCAGTCGTTCGACGGCATCGTGTTCGAGCGCGCGAGCCTCGACCGGGTCAACCCGAACGCCGACGACGAGGTGCGCACGGCCCTGGCGGACGTGCTCGAGCGGCGGGTCGTGCGCGCGACCGAGGACGCGCCCTACGCCGTTCGCGTGCGTGAGCTCCTGACGCAGCAGATGCCGGCCCGTCTCAACATGGAGGCGGCCGCGCGCAAGCTCGGGCTCGCAGAGCGGTCGCTGCGCAGGCGACTCGCGGAGGAGTGCGTTTCCTTTCGAGCGATCCAGCACGCCGTGTGCGCATCGGTTGCGGAGCAGCTGCTGCAGGACAAGCGTCTGACGATTCAGGAGACGGCCCACGCGATGGGCTTCTCCGACTCGAGCACCTTCCACCGCGCCTTCAAGCGCTGGACGGGCACGACACCGCGAACGTTCTGCGGTCGCTGACGCGCCCCCGGCTACGGGGTCGCGCCGGTGATCTGCACGCTGTAGTCCAGGCCCTGGGCGGCCGCTGCGTTGATCTGGAATGGGTCGTACTGGATGAGCTGGTCGGGTGTGTTGACGACCACGAGGCTGGCTTCCTCGTCGCCTGCGACCGTCGCCTGCCCGGCGCCGTTCTGCAGGTCGCTGTAGCGGACGGAGCCGTTGCTCGCACGCACGGCCAGGGTGGCGGTGAAGGGGGCGCCGCTCGTCACCTGCACCGTGACGTCGCCGCTGCCTTGCAGAGGGATGATGTTGGATCCGAAGTAGCGGGGACGCCGGCCGGACTTGACCTGGTAGGTGTCGCCGCCGGTCGCATCCAGGTTGTCGAAGCTCAGGCCGCCGCGCTGCGCGAAGAAGGCTTCCTGCGCGCGCGGGTGGTTGATGTCCAGGTAGGCCATGCGGGCCCAGTAGCGGCCCACGATCGTCTGCACGGATACCGGCGCGACGAGTCGCTCGAGCACGTGGAGCGGGGTCTCGTTGTTGCCCTGGTGGTTGCGGAACATGTCCCGCAGCGCCGTCAGGCCCAGCCCCTCGTCGCCGTCCGGGTTGGGCGTCAGGTAGGTCAGGAAGGGCCAGGCCTGGTAGTAGTTTCCGCTCCCCGCCGAGCCATCGACGATTACCTGGTGCGAGTCGCCGATCACCTTGCCGAGCTCGATCAGGCTCGGCGCCTCCGCCACGCCGTGGCGGTCGCGGTCCGCGGCGCAGATCGGCGAGGCGACGTAGGTATCGGCGACGAAGTTGGCGACGGTCTCCCACCATGCGCCCGTGGCCGTCTGCTCGATCCAGCCGATCTCGTAGTACGTCAGCGAGTGGCCGTACTCGTGCACGGTGACCCTGGGTGCGGGCAGGTAGGAGTTGACCACGCGCAGGTAGCTCGCGCCGGCGCCGGCGTCCGAGAACATCTGACCCGCCGCGCCACCCAGGCTGCCGACACCGTAGATGTTCATCTTGGAGTAGGGCCCGCTGTCCGAGCTGTCGTGAATCGACAAGCCGGAGGAGCGCCAGCAGAGGGTCTCGACGAAGCAGCTGTAGGCTGCCTCGAGGTGATTGAGGGCGGTGTCGATGTCGCCCTGGGATCCGCCGCCGTAGATGCGGAAGTGCGCCGAGTCGGTGAACTGCGAGCCGCCGCCTCCGACGGAGGGTTGGGGCTCGAACTCATCGGGCGCGTTGGACGGGCACTCCACGGGCTCGATCGGCGCCATGGTGATCGGGTCCATGGCCATCGGGTCCATCCCGCTCGGATCCATCGGGTCCATGCCCATGGGATCCATCGCGTCGATCGGATCGCTGATCATCGGGTCCATGGTGGACGGGACGTCCGTCGGCTCCGGCGTGTTGTCGGATCCAGGAACGCCCACGGTGGAGTCGACCGGGGGGGCCTGTCCGCCGGCGGTTGGCACGGCGGGGTTCATGGCGGGGGGAATCGAGACCTGGGCCTGCGGCATCGATGCGTCCGGCGTTCCATCGCTGCACGCACTCAGAAGTAGCGCGACCAGGAGCGTCGCGAGCTCGGGGCTTTTCGGGGCTTCGGTCCGCTGGTGAGACTCCATGAC
>JAPPOT010000881.1 GCA_028817855.1 Myxococcales bacterium | reverse complement strand
GCGGCAGCTTCAGCGGCAGTGGCCCGTCTCGCGAGGGCGGCGGGGGCGGCGGCGCCCCCTGGGGCGCGTACAACTTCCTCGACGGGGGCTTCTGTTATGCCAACCAGGCGCGGCTCTCGGCCGCGGGCGTGCCGCAGGTGATCGTCGCCCACGGCAACGCCACCGCGGGCGGCGCCTACCACGTGGCCCTGAGCGACTACATCGTGCTGGTGCGCGGCCAGACCCAGCTCTTCCTGGCCGGCCCGCCCCTGCTCAAGGCCGCCACCGGCGCCGACGCCGACGCCGAGGAGCTGGGCGGCGCCGAGATGCACGCCACCATCAGCGGCACCGGCGAGTACCTGGCCCAGGACGACGCCGACGGCCTGCGCATCGCGCGCGAGATCGTCGCCCAGCTGCCGAAGGTCGAGCCCGCCATCGACGCGAGCACGATCGAGCCGCCGCGCCACGACCCCGAGGAGCTGATCGGAGTCGTGCCGGAGGACCCGAAGCAGTTCTACGACGTGCGCGAGATCATCGCGCGTCTGGTGGACGGCTCGCACTTCCTCGAGTTCTCGGCCGGCATCGACCAGGGCACGATTTGCGGCCACGCCACCCTGTGCGGCCACCGCGTCGGGCTGCTCGGCAACAACGCGCCGATCACGCCCGACGGCGCCAAGAAGGCCGCCCAGTTCCTGCAGCTCTGCGACCAGAGCCTGACGCCGGTAATCTTCCTGCAGAACACCACCGGCTTCCTGGTGGGCGTGCAGGCCGAGCAGGGTGGCCAGGTCAAGCACGGCTCCAAGATGATCCAGGCGGTGGCCAACCTGCGCACCACCAAAATCGCGCTGGTGGTCGGCAACAGCTACGGCGCCGGCAACTACGCCATGGCCAGCCGCGCGCTGTCGCCCGACTTCATCTTCGCCTGGCCCACCGCGCGCACCGCGGTGATGGGCGGCGCCCAGGCCGCCAAGGTGATGGAGATCGTGGCCCTCGGCAAGCTCGCCCGCTCGGGCGTGGAGGTCACCGGCGAGGTCCAGGCCCAGCTCGACGCGCAATCGGCCGGCATCGAGGCCGGCCTCGATGGCATCAGCGAGTCGATGTACTGCTCGGCGCGGCTCTTCGACGACGGCCTGATCGACCCGCGCGACAGCCGCAAGGTGCTGGCGATCGCGCTCGACACCTGTGCGGAGGCGCGCAGCACCCCCATCCAGCCCAACACCTTCGGAGTCCAGAGGCTATGAGCGAAGCAACCCCTGCACGTCCCTCACCCGAGGAGCTGGACGCCTTCCGCACGGAGGTGCGCGCCTGGCTGAAGGACAACAAGCCCGAGCCGCCCGACTTCCAGCTACCCGACAGCTTCATGGAGGTGGGCACTCCGGAGCAGTTCGAATACCTGCGCGCTTGGCAGCACAAGGTCTACGAGGCCGGCTACATCGGCCTGACCTGGCCCAAGGAGTACGGCGGCGGCGGGCTGCACGGTCTCTACCAGGGCGTGGTCAACCGCGAGATGGGCGCGGCCAACGTGCCCTTCATGGTCAACATCATCGGCCTGATGTGGGCGGGCCCGGTGATCCTGCAGCTCGGCACGCACGCGCAGAAGCAGCGCTACATCCAGAAGATCCTCAGCGCCGAGGAGATCTGGTGCCAGGGCTTCAGCGAGCCGGGCAACGGCAGCGACCTCGGCAACGCCCAGACCACCGCCGTGCGCGACGGCGATGAGTGGGTGCTCAACGGCACCAAGATCTGGACCAGCCTCGGCACCGAGGCCAAGCACATGATCCTGCTGGCGCGCACCGACCCGGGCGCGCCCAGCAAGTACAAGGGGCTGACCTTCTTCCTGGCGCCGGTCGACATTCCGGGCGTGCACAAGACGCCGATCCAGAAGATGACCGGCGAGTACGGCTTCAACGAGACGCGCTTCGAGGACGCGCGCATCCCCGGCGACAGCATCCTGGGCCGTGAGGGCGAGGGCTGGTCGGTGGCGATGGCGACGCTGATGTTCGAGCGCGGCGCCGCCGAGGGCCAGGCCGGCGGGCTGTCGATGGTGCCCCTGCGGGTCGACGACGTCGTGCAGCTGGCGCGCGAATGCAAGCGCGACGGGCGGCCGGCGATCGAGGACCCGGAGGTGCGTGCGGAGCTCGTGCGCTTCGTGATGGAGGAGCGCGCGCTGGGGCTGTGCCAGGTGCGCCAGCGCATCCCGGGGCTCGTCACGGAGCGGCCCCACGCGATCATGATGATGAACAAGCTGGTCGGCACCGAGTTCCGGCGTCGGCTGGCGCGCTTCGCGATCAGCCTGCAGGGCGCCAACGGCGTGCTCTACATGGGCGACCCGGATGCGCCCGACGGCGGCCACTGGCAGCGCAACTACATGAACGCCTTCTCGGCCACGATCGGCGGCGGCACGAGTCAGATCCAGAAGAACATCCTGGGCGAGCGCGTGCTCGGCCTGGCCAAGAGCTATTGAGGTCGAGCATGGCGGACATCGAGCTCAGCGAGGAACAGGGCATGCTCGCAAACAGCGCGGGCGACTTCCTGCAGAAGCACAGCAGCTTCGAGGCCGTGCGCCAGCGCTTGGCGAGCGACAGCGGGCACGACGCCGCTATGTGGAAGGAGATGGCCGCGCTCGGCTGGCTCGGCGTCGCGCTGCCGGAGCAACACGGCGGCGCGGACATGCCGGTCGGCGCGCTCGTCTCCCTGGCGGAGCCGATGGGGCGCCACCTCTTCGCTTCACCCTTCCTGGCGACGACGCTGGCCGGCCGCATGCTGGCGGTCGGCGGTAGTGAGGCGCAGCAGGCGCGCTGGCTGCCGGGCATCGCGAGCGGCGAGACGATCGCCACGGTGGCGCTGACCGAGCCGGACGGATCCTGGGAGCTGGGCGCGCCCCAGCTGCGCGCCGAGCGGCGCGGCGGCGGCTACGCGCTGCGCGGCAGCAAGACCTTCGTGCTCGACGCGGCGGTGGCAGACCTGGTGCTGATCTCGGCCGAGCTCGAGGGCGTGCCGGCGGTCTTCGCGGTGGAGCGCGCGGCGCTGCCCGACGGCGCGTTGCGGCGCGAGGTCCTGATCGACGAGGCCCGGCGCGGGTACCGCCTCGACGTCGACGACTTCGAGGTCGGCGCAGACAGTCGCCTCGACGGGGACGCGCCCGCCGCGCTCGATCACGCCTATAGACTCGGCGCGCTGCTGGTCGCCGCGGAGATGGTGGGCGGCACCGAGGGCGTCATGGATCTCACCCTGGAATACCTGCGCACGCGTGTGCAGTTTGGGCGCCTGATTGGCAGCTACCAGGCCCTCAAGCATCCGATGGTCGACATCATGGTGGTCCAGGAGCAGGCCCGCTCGCTATTGCACCATGCGGCCACGATCTTCGAGCGCGACGCCGGGCTGGCCGAGGTGGCCCTGCGCATGGCCAAGGCCATGGCCGGCGATTGCTACACCCACGCCGCGGACCGCGCGATCCAGTTCCACGGCGGGACCGGCTTCACCTACGAGTGCCACGCGCAGCTCTTCTTCCGCCGCGCCCAGTTCTGCGAGTACAGCTTCGGCGACTCGCGCCACCACCGCCGCCGGCTGGAGCCGCTGCTGCTCGAAGAGGGGTGCGTGTGGGAGAGCGCCCACAGACTCGTGCCCGGTGGGCTGCCCGGGGGCTGATCCGAATCGCGCCGCAGCGTATTCTTTAATGCCAGTGGCGCGCGGTCGGAAAATTCGTTGGACAGTCGAGATGGAGGGGCCGCCCGCGGCGGCGATGCCGAGCGACGTGCCGCCGCCAGTACGCGGGCTCGAGCGGCGTCACATCCACGTCGTCTACCAGCCGATCGTAGACCTGGAGCACGGCGTGGCGCGCGCCCAGGAGGCGCTCGTGCGCTGCCAGGTGGACGCCTACAGAAATCCGGAGAAGCTCTTCCAGCTCGCGGTCGAGCAGGACGCGGTCGGGCGCCTCGGTCGCACCATCCGCGAGGTGACTTTCGAGCAGGCGCCGCAATCGAACCTCTTCGTGAACATCCACCCCGAGGAGCTCAAGTCGCGCTGGCTGGTGCGCCCGGACGATCCCCTGTGCCTGCACGGTGGCGAGCTCTACCTCGAGATCACCGAGTCGGCCGCGCTCGACTACTTCGACCTCTGCACCGGCGTGCTCAAGGAGATCTGCGCGCGCACGGGCGCCCACCTCGTGATCGACGACTTCGGCGCCGGCTACTCGAACCTCAAGCGCGTGGTCGACCTGGAGCCGCGCGTGGTGAAGCTGGACCGCGCGCTGATCACCGACATCGACATGAACCCGCGCCAGCGCATCCTCGTCGAGCAGCTGGTCCAGACCTGCGCCGCGCTTGGCGCACACGTGGTGGCTGAGGGCATAGAGACGGTGGGCGAGTTCCAGGCCGTGCGTGACGCCGGCGTCACCTTCGGCCAGGGCTACCTCTTCGCCCGACCAGAATTTCCCATACCCCCCGTGAACTGGCCCGAGTAGGAATCGGTCGAGGTTCGCCCAGGAGCGGCTTCGCCTGCGTTCTTGTCCGCTCGATCGCGGTCAAGGCGATTGCGCGGCTCAGCGTCCTCGAAGAAATCCTCGACGTACTTCCAGTACGCCTCCGGTTTCTTCTCCGGGCGCGCTCGCTCCTGCACGAACCTACAGCGCCGTGATTGCCGAGGCCGTGGGCACCGAGGGGCGGGTGACCGCGATCGAAGCCGATCCGGAGCTGGCCGCGCGCGCGATCGAGAACCTGGCCGACCGCGACAACGTGCAGGCCATGCAGGGCAACGCGCTCGAGGCCGACTTCGAAGACGCCGACGTGATCTTCGTGAACTTCGGCCTCACCCACCCCCACGTGCCCTGGCTCGAGCGGTTGCGCCCGGGTGGCCGCCTGCAGGTCCCGATCACCGCCAACACCGGGCTCGGCATGGTCATGCGCTTCACGCGCACCGACCTCGGAATCGAGGCCAAGGGGGTCGCCCCGACGCAGATCTTCTCGTCGGTCAGCGGGCGCGACCCCGAGCTCGAGGGGCGCCTGCTCGAGCTCTACTCGGCAGGCCCGATGGGCGGCGGCGTGGTCGCCTCACTGCGCCTGGACGCCCACGAGCAGGACGCGAGCTGCTGGCTGCACGGCGCCCAGATGTGCCTGTCGACCCGGGCCCTCGAGACGAACGAGGCCCTCGCCCCCTACCTGGGCCGCTGCGACTGCAACCCGCAGCTCACCCTCACCTTCACCGAGGGCGCAGAGGGCCTGCGCGTCTCGAGCCCCCTGGGCGGCGGCCCGCTCCAGCCAGCTGGCGAGGACCGCTTCGAGGCCCCGGGAACCGCCCACTTCACCTTCGAGCGGAGCGATCCGGCCGCACCGCCGGACCGGGTCAGGGTCAAGCTGGGCGAGCGTACGCTGCAGGGCACGCGGGTGTCGTAAGCTCTGGCAGCGAATGAGCCAAGCCTTCACGCGTCCCTCGGTCGTCGCAACACTGCTCGCGGCGATGTTGCTGCTCGTGATCGGGTGGGAGATTCACTACTTCCTGACCGACGACGCCTACATCGCATTCCGATACATCCTCAATCGCCGTCAGGGATACGGCTATACGTGGAACGCCCCGCCTTTCCTCCCGGTGGAGGGCTACACGAGCTTCATGTGGGTCGTGCTACTCGACGCCATCTGGAGCATGCTCGACATTGGGCCCGAGCGGGCCTCCTGTGCGCTATCGCTGATCTTCTCGTGCGGCTCCCTGCTACTCGGCTCTGCACTCGTCTTCCATTCGTTGCCGTCCCACGCGCGCAGCCGCGAGTTCTCCGCCTACCTGCCCGTCTACGCGCTCTGCCTGGTTTCGAACCGCACGTTTCTCATGTGGACCAGCTCCGGGCTCGAGACCGCCCTGTTCAATTTCCTGGTGCTGGTGTGGTTCGCCTCACTGGTCCTACACGGTACCTACCGCCGACGCTGGATCCTGATGGCCTCACTGGCCGCCGCGCTGCTGTACCTCACGCGGCCCGACGGATTGCTCTTTGCCGCGGCTACAATTGGTGCGGTTGCCCTGCACTGGCTTGCGGATCCGCCGGCATCGAGGGCATCCAAGGTCCAACGGCTGGGCCAGACGCTCTCGCTGCTCGCGCTTCCCGCGCACCTGGCCTTTCGCTACACCACCTATGGAGAGCTACTCCCGAACACCTACTACGCGAAGTACTCCCAGCCATGGCCGGAGTCGGGGCTGCACTACCTCACGTCATTTGTTCTCGAGTACGGCCTATGGCTGATCCCGCTGCCCGCCCTGGTGGTGTTGGGCTGGCTCGCGTACCGGTCACGAACCGACGGCGACCCGGGCCTCCAGCGAGTCCTTGGTCGCCTCTCGGCAATCGCTGGAGAGACCGCTCCCCGGCGTCAGGCCGCCGTCCTCCTATGGGCTGTGCCCTTTGCGACGCTGCTCGCCCACCTGGCGTACTACACGATCCTGATCGGGGGCGATCACTTCGAATACCGGGTCTACAGCCACCTGGCGCCGCTGCTACCGCTTGCGCTGATCTGGTCGCTCTCGCGGCTCCGGGTCCGTGTGCTGCCAGCGATCTCCATGGTGGGCGCCTTCGCGCTCGCGGCCGCGGTGTTCCCGTGGACGCAGTGGATGCTCGCCCGTGATCGCCTCTCCCGGGAGGAGACACACGAGCTGCACATCCCGCTCGCGCCCTTCTTTCCCGAACCGCTGAAATCGTATGCAGCACTGCTGGATGAGCACCGGTCCTGGCTCGTCGACCACTACGTCGGCCTGCGTCACCAGGAACACAAGGTGTTCTGCGAAATGATGTTGACGCACTACGCACCTTCGTTGCGAGAGCACGCAGCCCTTCTTCCTGCCATGAAGAACCCCGTGTTGGTCGCCCGGTCTGTCGGGGTTGCGGGCTGGACACTCCCGGAGTTTCACGTGATCGACACGGCGGGGCTGAACGACTATGTCGTCGCGCGACTGCCCACGCCCGAGGGAGGCGTCCGACTGATGGCGCACGAGCGCCTTGCTCCGCCCCAGTACTGGCTGGGATTCGACCCAACCTTGATATTCCTGGAACGCGTCGAGATCCGTCCGCGCCCGCACCCGCTGACGGACGCACGGATACGCGAGCTCGAAGCCAGGTACCGGGCCGCCCTGCCAGAGCCACGACGCGATCCCTAGAACCCATCCGACGGGTTCTAGATTGTTGCGGGAGACTGTCAGTAGGCCGGCTCGCGCGGGCGCGCTATACCATCCGGGATGGAGCGCTTTGGTGCCACGACCCGGGGCTGGTTCCAAGCCGCCTTCGCGGAGCCGACGCCAGTTCAGGAGCGCGGCTGGGAGGCGATCGCCTCCGGCGAGCACGCGCTGCTGATCGCGCCCACCGGCAGCGGCAAGACGCTGGCCGCCTTCCTGTGGTGCATCGACCAGCTGGTAAACGCGGGGCCGGGCACGGGCACCAGGGTGCTCTACGTCTCGCCGCTCAAGGCCCTCGTCTACGACGTGGAGCGCAACCTGCGGGCGCCGCTCACCGGGATCGGGCGTCGCGCGGAGCTGGAGGGCGCGCGGGTAGAGCTGCCGCGGGTGGACGTGCGCACGGGCGACACGACGCCGCAGCAGCGGCGCCAGCAGGCGAAGGACCCCGCCCAGATCCTGGTGACCACCCCCGAGTCGCTCTATCTGCTGCTCGGGTCCCAAGCGCGTGAAAACCTGCGATCGGTCGGGACGGTGATCGTGGACGAGGTCCACGCCCTGGCCGGCACCAAGCGCGGCGCCCACCTCGCCCTCTCCCTCGAGCGCCTCAGCGCGATCACCGGCCGCGACCCCCAGCGCATTGGCCTCAGCGCCACCGCCCAGCCCCTCTCCCTGGTCGCCCGCTTCCTCGGCGGCGACCGCATAGTGTCGATCGTCGACACCAGCCAACCCCCCAAGATCGATCTAGAAATCCACGTCCCGGTCGGCGACATGACCCTCCCCCAGGAGTCGTCCGTGGACAGATCGACCGACGCAAGCACCGAGCCTGCCCGCGTGTCAGGCACCAGTCCCAATGCAGCCGCGCCGCCCACCTGGGGCCGTATGGACACCGACGGTTCCCTCGAGGAAGACGGTCGCGAAGCGACGCAGGGACATGTCGCACCCAACTCCCCAGACGCAACAGAGGAGGAGCGCAGCGACGGCGACCCCGCGGGTAGGGGGGACCCGGACGGCTTTGCCGGCCGGGGGGAAGGGTCGCGTGACCCTTCCCCGGGTCCGACGCAGTCGGACGAAAACGAAAAGGGCATGTGGCCGGTGATCGTGCCGCGGCTGCTCACTCTCATCCGCGAGCACACCAGCACGATCCTCTTCGTCAACAGCCGCGGCCTGTGCGAGCGCCTCGCGCACCGCCTCAACGACATGGCGGGCGAGCCGCTCGTGCGCGCCCACCACGGCAGCCTGGCGCACCACGAGCGCACCGAGGTCGAGGAGGCGCTCAAGCGCGGTAGCATCGCGTGCATCGTCGCCACCAGCTCGCTCGAGCTGGGCATCGACATGGGCGCCGTGGACCTGGTGCTGCTGGTCGAGTCGCCGGGCTCGGTCGCGCGCGGACTGCAGCGCATCGGGCGCGCGGGCCACGGAGTCGGCGAGGTCAGCAAGGGCCGGCTCTTCCCCAAGCACCGTGGCGATCTGCTCGAGGCCGCCGTCGTGGCGCGTCGCATGGCTGAAGGGGCGATCGAGGCGCTCGCCGTGCCCGAAAACCCGCTCGACGTGCTCGCTCAGCAGATCGTGGCGATGGTCGCCACCGAGGACTGGAGCGTGGCCGAGCTCGAAGCAACCCTCCGGCGCGCCGCCAACTACCGCGAACTGCCCAAGGACGCGCTGCTCGGCGTGCTCGACATGCTCGCGGGCCGCTACCCCAGCAACAGCTTCGCCGACCTGCGCCCGCGCATCGTGTGGGACCGAGAGCGGGATCTGTTGCAGACCCGCCGCGGCGCCCGCCTGGTGGCCATGGTCAACGGCGGCACCATCCCAGACCGCGGCCACTACGGCGTCCACGTGGGTGAGGACGGCCCGCGCGTCGGCGAGCTCGACGAGGAGATGGTCTACGAGAGCACCGCCGGCGAGGTCTTCACCCTCGGCGCTTCCACTTGGCGGGTCGAGCGCATCACCCGCGACCGCGTGATCGTCTCGCCCGCGCCAGGCGAGATGGGCAAGCTGCCCTTCTGGCGCGGCGACGGCCCGGGCCGACCGATCGAGCTAGGGCGCGCCCTGGGCGCCTTCGTGCGCGAGCTCTGCGACCGGCCCGAGGCCGAGGCCATGACCTGGCTCGCCGACCACCACCACCTGGACCCGCTGGCCGCCCGCAACCTGCTCGACTACGTGGGCGACCAGCGTGAGGCCACCGGCACCCTGCCGACCGATCGGGCGATCACGATCGAGCGCTTCCACGACGAGCTGGGCGACTACCGGGTGTGCATTCTGAGCCCCTTCGGGCAGCGCGTGCACGCGCCCTGGGCCCTGGCCCTGGAGGCGCGCCTCTCCGCCCACAACGGCTACGAGGTCCAGGCGGTGTGGAGCGACGACGGCATCGTGCTGCGCTTCGCCGACGCCGACGAGCTGCCCTCCCTGGAGATGCTCTTGCCCGCTCCGGAGGAGCTCGAGGACCTGCTGGTCGAGCAACTCGCCGCCTCGCCGCTCTTCGCGGGCCTGTTCCGCGAGAACGCCGCCCGCGCGCTGCTGTTGCCTCGCAGGCGCCCGGGCAGCCGCACGCCCCTGTGGATGCAGCGCCGGCGCTCCTCGGAGCTGCTCGCGATCGCGCGCCGCTACCCCGCTTTCCCCATCATCATGGAGACCTACCGGTCTTGCATGCGCGACGTCTTCGATCTGGACGCCCTGCGCGAGCTGCTCGGCCAGATCCGCGCGCGCCAGCTGCGCGTCGACTTCGTCGAGACCTCCAGCGCCTCGCCCTTCGCGCAGAACCTGGTCTTCGAGTACGTGGCGGCTTACCTCTACGATGGCGACGCACCGCTGGCCGAGCGCCGCGCCCACGCCCTGTCGCTCGACCGCGCCCTGCTGCGCCAGCTGCTGGGCGAGGCCGCCCTGCGCGAGCTGCTCGATCCGAAGGTGATCGCCCGGGTCGAGGCCGAGCTGCAGTGCCTGATCGAGGAGCGGCACGCGCGCCACGCCGACGGCATGCACGATCTGCTCCGCCGCCTCGGCGACCTGCGCCGCGACGAGCTCCACGCGCGCTCGACCGACGGCGAAGCCCAGCTGGCCGAGCTGGAGCGCGCGCGCCGCGCCGTCACGATGCGCATCGGCGGCGAGGAGCGCATCGTGGCGGTCGAGGACGTGGCGCTCTACCGCGATGCCCTCGGCTGCGCGCCGCCGTCGGGGCTCGCGACGGTCTTCCTAGAGCCCAGCGACGCACCCCTGGCCGGCCTGGTCCAGCGCTACGCGCGCACCCACGGCCCCTTCACCTGCGACGAGCTGGCCGCACGCTACGGCGTGACCGCGGCCCAGGTGGAGAGCTGGGTCGCGCCCCTGATCGGCGCCGGCGAGCTCACCCGCGGCGAGCTACGCCCCGGGGGCGAAGAGCTCGAGCTGTGCGATCCGGACGTCCTGCGTCGCATCAAGCGCCGCACCCTGGCCGAGCTGCGCGGCGAGCTGGCACCGGTGGAGGTGCCGGCGGTCGCGCGCTTCCTGCCCGCGTGGCACGGCCTCGATCGCCCCGAGGAAGGGCTCGCGCGGCTGCAGGAGACCCTCGTGCAGCTCGAGGGCATCCCACTGCCGTTCGGCGAGCTCGAGCGCGTCATCCTGCCGGCGCGTGTGCGCGACTACCGCCCCGCCATGCTCGACGAGCTCGGCGCCATGGGCTGGCTGGTGTGGGTCGGCGTCGGCGCCCTGGGACCGACCGACGGCCGCGTGGCCCTCTACCGGCGCGAGCGCGTTGCGAGCCTGCTCGATGCGCTGGCCCCGCCCGAGGAGCTGGGCGAGCTGGAGCGGACGCTGCTCGAGCACCTCCAGCAGCGCGGCGCCTGTTTCTTCGCCGAGCTGGCGAACGCCTGCGCGCCCGCCCGTCACGACGAAGTGCTGGACGCCCTGCAGACGCTGATCTGGAGCGGCCAGTGCACCAACGACACCTTCGCGCCCCTGCGCGCCCTCGGCAGCCCGCGCAGCCGCAGCCGCCGCGTGCAGTCGCGCGCCCTGGCGCGCGCAGCCGCCGGACGCTGGTCGCTGTGCACCGAGCTGCTGCACGGCGCGCCGAGCACCACCGAGCGCGCCCACGCCCGCGCCGTCAAGCTGCTCGAGCGGCACGGCCTGGTTACGCGCGAGGTGAGCCAGCTCGAGGCCCTGCCAGGGGGCTTCTCCGGCGTCTACCCCGTGCTGCGCGCGATGGAAGAAGCGGGCAAGGTGCGCCGCGGCTACTTCGTACAGGATCTCGGGGGCGCACAGTTCGCCTATCCCGGCGCGGTCGACCGTCTGCGCGCGGCCCAGCACGAGCCTCCCACCGGCGCGCTCGTGCTGTCCGCGGTGGACCCGGCCAACGCCTACGGTTGGCTGCTGCCATGGCCGGAGCACGAGGGCAGCACGACGCGACAGAAGCCGCGGCGCGTCGCCGGCGCGTACCTGGTGATGGTGGCTGGCGAGCCCGTGCTCTACCTGGGCGCGGGTGCGAGGCACCTGTTGACCTTCCCCGCCGCACGCGAGCCCGGGATGCTCGAGCAGGCGGCGCGGGCGCTCGAGGACATCGCACGCACGCGGCGCGGCAAGTCCCTGCGGGTCGAGCAGATCGACGGCACCGCGGCGCGCCAGAGCGACTGGGCCTCGCAGCTGCTGGCGATCAATTTCACCGGCGGCTACCGGGGCCTTACGCTCGAGGTCTAGCCCGGGGCATTTCACCGAGGCGCGCGAAGATCGTGCAAGTGATCGGCTTCGCAGTGGTTTCGGCGAGTGGAGCGCATACGGTGTGTATTCGCGACCGAGGCGGAAGCGCTGCGGAGTCGAGCGGTTGCGCGAGGGCGTGCGGATCGGTGAAATATCCGGGCTAGTGCCCGAGGGCGACACCATCCACCGCATGGCGGCTTCGCTGCGGCCGAGGCTACTGGGTCGGGCCGTGCGTCGGCTCTACCTGAGAGAACGCGGCGACGTGCCCGAGGCGTTGGGCCGCGAGGTGCGCTCGGTGGAAGCCCGCGGCAAGCACCTGCTGATCGGGCTCGAAGGGGAGCTGAACCTGCGCGTGCACCAGGGAATGAATGGGCGCATGCGCCACTACGCGGCGAGCGCAGCGCCCGCGGGCGGCGCCCTGCCCCTGCTGATCGCCACCGCCCAGGACGCCTTCGCCTTCCCGCGCGCCAGCCAGGTCGAGCTCTTCCGCGGCAAGCCCGAGCGCAGCCTCGCTCTGGCCCGGCTCGGCCCCGACCTGCTGAGCGAGGCGGTCGACCTGGAGGCGGTGGTCGCCCGCGCCAGCGCGCCGCGCAACTTCGGGCGCGAGGTGGGCGAAGTGCTGCTCGATCAGCGGGTGGCAGCGGGCATCGGCAACGTCTACAAGAGCGAGGCGCTCTTCCTGTGCGAGCAGAGTCCTTTCGTGCCGATCGGCAGCATGGACCGGCAGGCCCTGCAGCGGTTGTACACGAAAGCCGCCACACTCATGCGCGCGAACATCGCCCGCGACCGCCGCGTGACGGTGAAGCTCGCCGAGCTCCGCGACCGACCCGCCGCGCCGCCGGAGCTCTGGGTCTACCGGCGCGGCGGCGAGCCCTGCCTGAAGTGCGGCACGCCGATCGCGATGCGCCGCCAGGGCGAGGCGGCGCGCAGCACCTACTTCTGCCCTCGCTGCCAGAAGGTGTCGTAAGATCGCCCCATGCGCGGGGGATTGAGCGCCGCTGCCGTCGTGGGGCTGCTGGGCACATGCGCGTGGCTGTGGGGCACCGAGAGCGGCGGGCGCGCGCGCGAGTCGATTCGCCAGGAGCTGCGGGACCAGGTCTACGGAGAGGGCGAGATGGTCCCGGAGGTGCGGCGCGACGAGCGCAAGCCCGGCGCGCACCGCCCACGGCTGCGCACGGTGGGCGAAGACGTGCCGGAGGCCCTGCGAGTGGTCTTCGTCGGCAACAGCCACTCCTCCCACAACGCCATGACCGTGGAGATCGCGGAGCTCGCGCGGGCCGCCGGGCAGCGCCCGCTCTACGGCGCGTTGCTGCTGCGCAATGGTGCCAGGTTTCAGGATCACCTGCAGCGCGGGCGGGTGACCGAAGTGCTCGCACAGGCCCGATGGGATGTGCTGGTCCTGCAGGAGCAACAGCAATGGGCCTCCTTCAACGCGAGCCAGCGCGCCCGCGAGATGATCGCACCCGCCCGGGTCTTTGACCTGGCTGCCGAGGGCGCCGGTGCGCGCACAGTGGTGATGGCCACCTGGGCGCGGCGCGATGGCGACCTGCACAACCGCCCCGACGACAGCTTCGCGGCGATGCACGCGCGCTTGATGGTCGGCTATCGCGAGCTGCGTGACGAGCTGGGCGCCACTCTCGCGCCCGTAGCGGTCGCCTGGAAGCGCGCCCACGAGCAGCGTCCCGAGCTGCCCCTCTGGGCTGACGACGGCATGCACCCGGCGCCCGGGGGCAGCTACCTCGCGGCGTGCGTGCTCTATCAGGTTCTGTACGGCAAGCCGGCACTCGGCATCCCCTATGCGGGCGGGCTCGAGGCAACCGACGCCCAGTTCCTGCAAAGCGTGGCGGCATCGGTGCACGCCGCGGCCGACGCGCCCCTCGAGCCTTGAAAAGCGCGAGCAGGCTGGCTACGTCTGCCTCGAGCCCAACGCCCCCGGGAACGGAGAAAGAACATGGACGCCGACGCAAAGAAGACCGCCCTGCGCATGATCCCCTACGGCCTCTACGTGCTCACCACCGAGAACGACAGCGGCGACGTGGCCGCCGCGACCGTCAACTGGGTGACCCAGGCCTCCTTCGAGCCGCCCCTCGTGGCGGTGGGCGTGAAGGTCGACTCGGGCGCACACAGCCTGCTTCAAGAGACCGGCTACTTCGCGCTCAACGTACTGGGCAAGGGTCAGGGCGATGCTGCTTTTGCCTTCTTCAAGCCGGCCAGCAAGGATGGCGACACGATCAGTGGACAGCCCTACCGCAAGGGCGCGAACGGCTCACCGATCCTGACCGAGCTGCCAGCCTTCCTCGAGTGCAAGGTCGCCGAGGTCGTGCAGAAGGGCGATCACTCGGTGGTGATCGGCGAGGTGGTGGATGCCGGCGTCGCGCGCGCGCCCGAGGGACGCGCGGACGATGTGACGCTGTGGCTGAAGGATCTGGGTGACAAGATGTACTACGGCGGCTAGCTAGCCCGCACGTTTCGCCGCCTCGCACGCCCTCGCACGACCGCTCGACTCCACAGCGCTTCCTCCTCGGTCGCGCGACTTCTTGGTCGGAAGCCGACGCTCAGTGGGTAGCTATCTGCTTGGCGAGCGCATGGACGGTGAGGGGGGAGCTACCCTCCACCTTGTTGTTCACCAGCACGAAGGTCTCGCGACTCAGCTCGCCCGTTCGCCGCACGAGGTCCGCCACCTCGGTACGCACTTGCGGCTGGGGCTCGACGATGCGGTCGAAGGGGTCGAAGCGGGTGCGCTCGTCTTCATAGGTCCGCCCCGGCGGGATCATCAGACGGACGACGAGGAAGTCCGCGGTCAGCACTCCATCGATCGCAAGCTGCTCCGCGATGCCGGGCATCCGCGTCCAGAGGTTGATCGTGTGTGCCGCGCCGTGCTCACGCAGAATCGCGAGATAGCGCGAAGTCAGCAAGCGCCGGTCGCGCAGCTCGAAGGAAAAGCGCGGTCCGGACCGCACGTTGGATAGAAAGCGCTCGACCGCCGCCTCGAAGGCAGCCACGTCCACGTGCTTGCCCGGCGGTGCGACCTCGACCAGGAAGGGACCGGTGTGCCCCCCGAAGGCGCGCTCGAACGGATTGAGCACCTCCTCGGAGACCTCCTCCACGTCGAGGAAGCGCGGGTTCTCCTTGCCCGCCAGCGGCCCGTAGCGAGCGTGCTTGGGAAAGACCAGCGTGCTGAGCTCGCTCCAAACCTTGCTCACGCAGGGAAAGTCCTCCGGCAACTGCGTCGCGTAGTGGGTGAGTTCCTCTTCTGTCAGCGGCGCGTAGTAGCTGCGGTCGATGCCGACCGTGCGGAAGAGCGGATGACGGGCGTATTCGGCCAGGGACTGGCGAGTGAACTTCTGCTGGCTCGCGTAGCGTTGCTCGTAGACGATCCCGGCCCAACCCGGGAAGGTCCAGCTGGAGGTCCCGAAGCGCAGGTGCGGCGGCATCGAGGCCGCCAGCGCCTCGAGGCGCTCGCGCGCGTCCATCGGCGGCGGCGCCGGTGGCGGTGTGGCGAAGAGGTCAAGCTGTCGATCGTCGCGCCTCATGCGCGCACGAAGTCCCCGCTCTTGCCACCGCGCTTCTCGTGCAGCGCGATCTCGCCGATGGTCATCTCCCGATCGACAGCCTTGAGCATGTCGTAGACCGTGAGCGCCGCGACCGAGACCGCCGTCAACGCTTCCATCTCGACGCCCGTGCGATCGACCGCGCGCGCGGTCGCGCTGATCCGTAGGCGGCTGCCCGCTTCGTCGGGCTCGAGCTCGACCTTCACCGAGGTGATGCGGATGGCGTGGCAGAGGGGGATCAGCTCGTGGGTGCGCTTGGCGGCCTGGATGCCGGCGATGCGGGCCGCTGCCAGCACGTCGCCCTTGTCGGCGCTCTCCCCGACGATCCGCGCCAGCGTCTCGGGACGCATCGCGACTTGCCCACGGGCCACGGCGACACGCTCGCTCTCGCCCTTGTCCCCCACGTCCACCATGCGCGCCCGCCCGCGCCGATCCAGATGGGTCAGGTCATCACCCATGCCCAGAGCCTACCATCGCTCGACTCCTCCCGTGCCAGCCAGGCCAGGGTCGCGGCGAGCTTGCCCGAGCTGCGCCCGCTCGGGGCCTGCCACGTTCACGCAGAGGAGCGAAGCAACGATCCCCGCCGGTGGCAGCCCGCGAAGGGGGTGGGAGGGGCGCGTGACCTTCCAGAACAGAGAAGCCGTGGCCTATCGGCCACGGCTCCTCAGAGTCCCATCAGGCTTTCCACTCAGAGGCTGTCGGTGGCGAGCGCCTCTTCCTCGGTCGGCGCGGGCGCGTCCGGGATGGTGCTCACATCGCTGCCATCGCCATCGGTGGGCGGCACACTGCCGACGGTGCCGACCATGCGTGCGACCAGCTCCACGCGGGAGTGGACCCCCAGCTTGGAGTAGATGCGCTTCAGGTAGGTGTGGACCGTGGCGACCGTGAGCTTGGTCTGCTCCGCGATCTGGCGGGTCGAGGCGCCGGACACGAGCAGGGCCACGACCTCCTTCTCACGCTTGGTGAGGGGGGTGCGGTCCAGACGCGACTGCACTTCTTGACCCTTCTTGCGCCCGTCTGCGCTGGGACGGTTCATGCGGCTGGTGTAGCTCAGGCCGCGAGCGAGGGCTCGCGCACCCCAGCGCGCCAACCGCAGGTCGGGACCTTCCAGCTTGTCCGCACCCTCGGGCAGGAATAGATGGATCGTGCCAAGCACCTGGCGCCCATGCCGCAGCGGCAGCGACACCGCGCGGCCGTCCGGAGGCGGTGGCGGTGTGCTATCGAGCTTTTTGCGCTCGCCTTGCTCGAGCTCGACGCGGTAGGAAGTCGCATTCGCGAGATCCGCGACGAGCTTTGCAGCACGCGTGGGGTACGTACGGACCGGGTCCAGATGATTGAGACCCTCAGCTATCTGTAGAAACTCTGACGGGACCACGAATCTCCACCCTTCTACTTGGAACCCATACCGCAACCGGTGTCACTGAAGGGTTCGTGCCTGATTAGGACCATGCGCAGAAAGCGTACACCCTATGCTCCCGACATAGGATGGTATTCCCAGGTGTGTCAACCACCCCCATAGGCATGCAGAGTATTCATACACCGAATTCCCAACTTGGGGATCGAAAAATCCAAGTTTTCGGACATGTAGAAAATCTAACCTTTCGCTCGCAGAAGTCCGGCATACAGGGTGGTTGATGCTGGAGTGAAACGGCGATAGGGCCTCGGCCGACTCCCTCGACGGGAGTCCCATAGACACGTAATCATTGAGAAAGTCGGACATGCACAAAGTCGTCATCATCGGGTCGGGCCCCGCGGGCCACACCGCCGCCATCTACGCCGCGCGCGCCAATCTCAGCCCTGTCTGCGTCGAAGGACTGGTCAAGGGCGGGGTCGCCGGAGGGCAGCTCATGATCACCACCGACGTGGAGAACTACCCCGGATTTCCGGAGGGGATCGAGGGCCCGAAGATGATGGAGCTGTTCAAGAAGCAGAGCGAACGCTTCGGTACCGAGATCATCAGCGAGGACGTCGAGACGGTCGACTTGAGTCAACGTCCTTTCAAGCTCTCGACCGACAGTCAGGAGATCTTGGCGGAGAGCGTGATCATCGCGACCGGTGCGAGCGCGCGTTGGCTCGGCATCGATAGCGAGCAAGCACTCCAGAACCGCGGCGTGAGCGCATGCGCGACCTGCGACGGCTTCTTCTTTCGCAATCAGGACGTCGCGGTGGTCGGAGGCGGCGACACCGCCATGGAAGAAGCGAACTACCTCGCGGGGCTGTGCAGCAGTGTGACGGTGATCCACCGGCGAGATGAGCTACGCGCTTCAAAGATCATGGCCAAGCGCGCGCTGGACAACCCGAAGATCAAGTTCGAGTGGAACTCGCACGTGGTCGAAGTGAAGGACGTGGACAAGGGGGAGGTCACGGGAATCGTGCTCGAGGACACGCGCAATGGCGATCAGCGCGAGCTCAAGGTTCAGGGCCTCTTCATCGCCATCGGTCACACGCCGAACACGGAGATCTTCCAGGGTCAGCTTCAGCTCGACGAAAACGGCTACATCGTCACGAAGCCAGGCACGACCCAGACCAGCGTCGAGGGCGTGTTCGCCGCGGGCGACGTACAGGACCACGTCTACCGGCAAGCTGTGACCGCCGCCGGCACCGGCTGCATGGCCGCGATCGAGGCCGAGCGCTGGCTGGCCGCGCAGGAGGGCTGAAGCGGACACCCTGGCTGCCTACCTGCCCACGCATGTAGGCCGCTGCAAGCGGCACGGGCGGACAGGGATCCGCTTTCCGTATGACTGTAGTCCGTTGGTGGTAAACTCGATTCCGCGATGGCTGCCACCGAACAGGTCGCGACCGAGTGCAACGAGGTCCACCGAGCGCTCTCGGGCATGCAGCTGTTCCGCGGGCTCGCGCGCGAGGGCCTCGAGCGCATCGAGGCGATCGCGGGTGAGGAGCGCTATCAAGAGGGGACCTTCGTCTTCAAAGAAGGGGACATGGGCGACAAGCTCTACCTGATCCTCGAAGGCAAGGTTCGCATCTCACGTAACCTCGCCGGCATGGGCGAGGAAGCGCTGGCCATCCTGGGCCCAGGCGAGGCCTTCGGCGAGATGTCGCTGATCGACGACACGCCCCGCAGCGCGGACGCCCACGTGCACGAGACCACGCGCCTGCTGGTCATCACCCGCGAGTCCTTCGAGGACCTGCTCTTCATCCACAAGGACCTCGCCTACGAGATCCTCTGGAACTGCATCAAGACCCTCTCGACCCGCCTGCGCGAGACCAACGACAAGATGGCCTTCATGTCGGTCACGGGGAAGTTCTAGAGAATCGGCCGGTCCGCCCAGGTGGGCCTGCGTCTCGAGGAAACCCTCGACGCAGTCGTCCCGGCCTGCGCGATCGTGTGAGCATGTACCCATGCGAGGTGCCCCGCCGGTTCTCTACGTGCTGGTGACCGTGGCCCTGGTTGGCCCGCATCTCGCACGCTCTCCCAGATCAGCGCGGAGACCTTCGACTACCCCGATGCCCACATCAGCATGTGGTCGCTGTGGTGGACGAAGCACGCGCTGTCGTCTGCTCAGAATCCCTTCTGGACCGATCTGATCTTTCATCCCCACGGCACGTCGTTGGCGTTTCACAGCTATCCGTTCGTGTACGGCGTGCTGTCGGTCCCGCTGCAGTGGCTCCTACCGGGCAAGGAAGGTCTGGCCGCGACCTTCAACCTGATCGTCTTCACCTCCTTCGTGATGAGTGCGGTTGGGCCCATCTACTTGCGAGACGCGTGACCGGAAGTGAGGCCGGCGGGATCGTGGCCGGCCTGCTCTTCGCGTTCGCCCCCTACCACGTGCTCAACTGCAACCGATTGGCCGTGCTCTCGATCGAGACGATGCCCTTCTACGTCTGGGCGCTCCTGCGACTGGGCGAGCACGCCACCCTCGGGCGCGCCCTGACACTCGGTCCTGCTGGCGCTCACGTATTACAACTTGGTCGAGTACGCGCTCTACCTGGTTCTCTTCTCACTGCTGTGGCTGCTGTGGACCCTGGGACGCCAGGGCTTCCGCATCTCGAGCGCGCGCCGGAAGCAACTGCTGATCGCCGGCACGTTCTTCACCCTGCTGGCGCTCCCACTGCTGCATCAACAGCTCCTGGTCGCACGCGCCGAGTCGACGAGCGTGGGTGACAAGCTTTCCGATGCCGAGCAATGGAGCGCAGCTGTCGTTTCGTTCGTGACGCCCTCGCGCGCGCATCCCCTCTATGGAGAGCTCTGGCGCTTCGCTGGTGAGTTCGAGGATGGACGTACGCTCGGCATGCGCAGTGAGACCGCGATCCCGTGGACGGGCCTGTTCCTGTGTGCAATCGCCCTGATGACGCTCAGGGACCGACGCAGCGAGCTGGGGTTGTGGCGGCTGGGTGCGGGCGTGTTCCTCGTGCTCTGTCTCGATCCTCTGTTACGGCTCAGCGGCGAGACTGCCACGTCGATCCCCCTGCCCTACAGGCTCTTGTACGAGCTGCTCCCAGCAATGCAGGCGGTGAAGGAGCCGACGCGCGTGTTCCCGCTTGCACTTCTGATGATGTCCGTACTGGCTGCCTTCGCGGTCCGGGAGCTCGTAACACGGGAGCGGAGGGCGGGGCGCTCCGGTACGCTCTTGGTCGCCGTGGTCGGCGCGCTGATCACCTTCGAGTGCATGACCGCATGGCCCTGGCGCGCGACGCGACACGAGCGCGTCGGCGTGCCACCCTACTACGAGCAGCTGGCACACATGGACGAGGTCGTCGCCGTGATGGACCTCGCGCACGCAGATGCGACGCTCATGGCCCAGCCGCTGCACGGCAAGCAGAGCGTGGAGTGGCAGGGCTTCATCCCGCGCGCTCGCGCAGCCCGGCGACGCACTCCGATCTTCGAGCTGGGCGAGGTGCTCAAAGACCCAGGCCCCTTCCTGACGCTGGCGCCCCAGGAGCGGCGGCGACATCTGCTGCGCTACCGCGCCGCGCTTGACCATGCCCAGGTCGGCCACATCGTCCTGCCGGTGGGTTGGTCGTCGTCCGGCACCGATGGACACCGCGGCATCGCCGCCGCCCTGGGCGGCCGGCTCGCGCAGCTGGGTGGTATGACGACCATCGATCTCAGGACAGTGCCCACTACGTCGCCGAGATGACCTCGGGAGTTCCCGTACGCAGCTACGCGGCGTTCTTTCCCACAGCGAGGACCTCGAGAGCGAGCAGCACGATGCCGGCGAAGAGAACGAAGCCAGCGATCGGCACCAGAAGCACGCCCACGGAAGGATCGCCGCCATGCACCACGATGCCTCCCAGGAAGAAGCCCAGTGGCAGTAAGACCGTGGCGGCGGTGGCCAGCGCGCTGCCCACCGGCAGGCGTGGAGTACCCTTGACGGGTCCGACCTTGAGCGTGGCTCCTATACCGAGGTGCAAGAGCGCGAGGCCCAACCCATGGGCATGAGCCAGGGTCCACATCAGGCGTCGAGCCTCCACGTCGACGTCGAGGTAGAAGCCAACCTTGAAGGCATGGAGGCTGTCGAGGATCACCCCGAACGCTGCGAACACGACGAGCGCCGTCCATCCGACTCGGAAGTGACGTCGCGAGAGTTCGGTGCGTCGCGCCGCCTCGGTTGGCGCCGCGCTTGGCGAAGGCTCGCCAGCCATGTCGAGAAACCTAGTCGAGGGTGCAGGGTCGGACCAAGAAAGGCGCAGGTGGGTCCTTTGCCCCGGCTTTTCGTCGCATGTTAGAATTTCGCGGCATTGCCGACCTGGGTCTACTTCAGCTTCCTCTGCCTGGCGGGCGCTGGCTTGGCGTTCATCGCCGACCGGTATCGGCCCTTGGGCTGGCAACTGTGGTCCTTCGTGGGACTGGCGGCGTGTGTCACGCTCATCGCTGAGCTGGACCGGGCCTCCACGCCAACGCGCGCACAACTCGGAGACCTGCCCGCGCGGGCGCCCGAGGATGGTTACCTCGGCTCCGAGACCTGCCGTAGCTGCCACCCGGCTCCATATGAAAGCTGGCACCGCTCGTATCATCGCACGATGACGCAGCTGGTCTCCCCCAAGACGGCGCTGGCGCCATTCGACGGGACGGAGCATGAACACAACGGCCGGCGCTACCGCTTCTTCCAGGAAGAGGAGGAGCTCTTCGCCGAGGTAACCAGACGCGCAGCGAACAACGATCAGCTGACCACACGCATGAAGGTGGTGATGTCGACCGGGTCGCACCACTACCAGCTCTACTGGGGTGCTGTGGATGCTTTCTCGGAGCCACTCGAGATCCCGCTGTACTGGAACATCAAGGAGCAACGCTGGATCCCCAAGTCCGACACGACGATCACGCCACCGGGTGCAGCAGACGGGCCCGGGCACTGGAACAGCCACTGCATTCGCTGCCATAGCCTCAACGGCAAGCCTGGCTTCGTCTCGAACGAAGCGCGGTACGAGAGTCGGGTCTCGGAATTCGGCATCACCTGCGAGGCTTGCCATGGCCCGGGCGAGGCTCACGTCGAGAAGCACCGCAGTCCGGCTGCGCGCTACGCTGCCCACTTCGGTGAAGCCGACACCTCGATCGTCAATCCGGCCAAGCTGGACGCACGCGCCTCCTCACACGTGTGCGCGCGCTGTCACGGCAACTATAAGCAGGACATGGAGCGGATGGTCCTGTCCGGCTTTCCCTACACTGCGGGGGAAGATCTCGAAGAGGTCGTGGTCTTTCACGATGCAGACGATCCCATGCCAGGATCCGAGGAGTACGCCCAAACACAATCGTGGCGCGATGGCACCAGCCGTACCGGCGGCGACGAGTTCAACGCGCACATGAAGTCGCCCTGCTACCAGGCAGGCGAGCTGTCCTGCATATCGTGCCACTCTCTGCACGACAGCGACCCCAACGACCAGCTGGGCGCCGGCATGGACGGCAACAGGGCGTGCCTGCAGTGCCACGAGTCCTTCGAGAAGGACCTCCAGGCACACACACACCACGATCCCAGTTCGCCGGGAAGCGCCTGCTACAACTGTCACATGCCACACACGTCGTTTGCGCTGTCGACGGCGATGCGCAGCCACCGCATCGACAGCCCCGATGTGCAGAGCAGCGCCCAAACAGGCCGCCCCAATGCGTGCAATCTCTGCCACCTCGACAAGTCCCTCGAGTGGGCCGGGCAATTCATGGGCGAGTGGTACGATGCCGACCCGCCGGAGCTGACGGTGGAGCAACAGACCATCGCGGCCTCGGTGCTGTGGCTGCTGAAGGGCGACGCCGTCCAGCGCGCGGTTGCAGCGTGGCACATGAAGTGGGATCCGGCGCGACGGGCTTCGGGAAGCGACTGGCAAGCCGGGCTGCTCGCCGAGCTCCTCGTCGACCCCTACGCACAGGTGCGCTACCTCGCATCAGAGTCGCTTGAGCCCCTGCCCGGCTTTGATGGCTTTGCGTTTGACTTCATCGGCGGAGAGGAGCACTACCGCGACGGTTACGCCGATGCCATCGAGCGCTGGCAGGCAGCCCGCCAGCACGATGCCGGAGCGCAGCCGTCCGTGCTGGTGAGCCGCGGCGGCACCGATCGGGCAAGCATCGCCAGGCTGCTCGCGGAGCGAGACAACACGCCCATCGACCTGCCCGAGTGAGCACGCCGCACGAAAACGCCAGCAGTGCAGCGCCCTCCCCACGCACCCTCGGTGTGGTCGCCCTGATTGCGGTTGGTGCGAGCGGAGCGCTGGTCAGCCCGCTGGACTTCTGTTTGGACGACACCTGGATTCACCTCGCCTACGCTCGCAGCCTGCAGCTGGGTGAGGGGCTCAGCTACAACCCGGGCGACCACGAGACCGGCTTCTCCAGTCCGCTCTGGGTCGTGCTTCTCGCCCTGCTACCATCGGGAGAGCATCTGGTGGTGCAGGTGAAGCTGCTCGGTGTGCTTCTTCATGGCTTGTCGGCGTGCGCGGCAGCCCTGCTAGCACACACCATGGCGAGTCGAGTCCTCCGAATGGAGGGTCGGCCCGTTCACCTCGCCCAGTGGGGAGCCTTCCTCGCCGGCACGCTCACGGCCCTGCTTGGACACCTGCTCCAGTCCGCCACCAGCGGCATGGAGGCGAGCCTTGCCACGCTACTCATCCTTGCCGTGGCGCTCTCGTCCTCCCACGAGCGTG
>JAPPOT010000800.1:1315-6264 GCA_028817855.1 Myxococcales bacterium | reverse complement strand
GTTCAGGAGCGAGCGCCCCCGCAGGGCCACACCGGAGGCGTAGCAACGCTACGTCGAGGATTGGTCCGAGGAGGAAAGCCGCTCCTGGGCGAACCTCGACGATTCCCTCCCTCTACGCGATCCCCCTAGTCTGCGGCGTCGGCTCCGATTACGTCGCCTGTGTCCAGGAGGGCGTGGCTGACTTCGGAGACTAGGTCGGAGGGGACCTTGGGTTCCTTCTGGACCGGGAGGGCGAGGACGGCGATGCCGGTGATGACGCGGCGTTGCTCGCGAATGCAGCTCAACAACAGTGGGTAGTAGAGGCTGTGGCCGTCGTTGATCCACGCCACCATGTCGACCGACGACTCGAAGGTACCGGTCACGGAGCGCGGCACGTCGGCAGCAGAGTCCAGCTCGGCGTTGAGGTAGAACGCCAGCATGTCCTCGAGGCCCTCGGGCGCGGGGACGTCACCCAGGGTGGCCTGCAGGCGTAGGCCGTCAGCCTGCATGCCGAAGAGGTAGCCGTTGCTGGAGCCGCCGCGCCGCGCGATCAGGGTCAGCGCACGTTTGACGCGATCGGTCGGCGCCATCGCGGTGGTGAGCTCGCTGCGCGTGTGCGCCGTCTCCGGCGCGTCGACGGCCACCCGCTCCGTGCGCTGCGGTGGCACCGACATCAGCGCACGCCGCGCGACCACTCCGAGCTGTTCGTACCGGGCGCGCAGCCCCGAGGTTCCACGCCCGTAGGTCGCCCCCAGCTTGCGGATGTGGTGGCGGAAGGCGGCGCGGTCGTCCATCTCGATCGCGATCCGGGCCCGCGCCTCGTGCATCACGCACGGCAACATGCCGAGCGCGCCGTCGCGCGTCGCCCGCTCGATGTCCCCGTCCAGCGCCATGGCGGCCGCCGCCGGCTCGCCACCCGCGCTCAAGGCGAGCGCGCGCGCCGCCTGCAGCGGCAGCAGGTGCATCGGGTGGTCGCGCTCGCGCTCGTAGCGGCGCAGGCAGTCGTCCGCGACGGTGAGCGCCTCGTTGTGCTGCCCCAGCGCGAGCAGGGCCTGCACGCGTACGTGCCCGGCCTCGGCATCGCCCAGCTCCTCCAGGGCGCTGCGGGGCTCACCCCGCACCAGCTCGTAGAGCGCCCTGACGAGCTGCACGTCGGCCTGCCACGCGTCGAAGCGCTCGGCGATCTCGCTCATCGCGCGCACCACGCGCTTGAGCCCCAGCACGCTGCCGCACAAGGCGTAGCCGATCGCCTCGTAGGTGATGCCGCGGAGCATCGTCAGATCCGCGATCGGCGTCTGCAGGGCCAAAAGCTCACGCCGCTGCCGGTAGGTCTCGGCGTCGGACTCGTTACCGGTGAACAGGTGATAGACGCTGCGCACCTGCGCGCCCAGCGGCGCATGTGCCGGCACCCGCTCCAGCATCGCCGCCCGCTCGAGGCACGATGGCTTCGCCACGGAGGCCTCATCCATGCCCAGCCAGTAGGCGACCACCGCGCGCAAGGGCTCCTGGGCGCTCTCATCCAGGCCGTCGAGGGGGTGCTCCAGGCGCGCCAGCGTGCGCATGCGGCGCGCGCTCACATTGCGCCCGGCGAGCCCATCGACCGCCTGGTGCATCAGCTCCGACATCAGCTCGAAGATCGGAGAGGTCAGCCGCAGGGGGGCGATGACCTCCGGAAGCCGCATGAGTGCTTCCCGGTCGTTGCGAACCGTGTACGCACCGGTGAGCATCATGCTGCAGGCGCCGAGCTCGTAGATCGCCTGCACTGGATCCAGCCCCCGCTCCGACTCCGGCAGCGCGTCGTGTACCTGGCGCGCGCGATGCACGCACTGGCGGACTCGGATCAGCGGATCGGGCGCGTCGACCTCGTCCAGGTACGCCAGACCGGAGTCCCGGATCAGCTGATCGAGGGTCGGCTTGCCGTGCTCGATCAGGGTGGGGTCGACCGCGGCCGACAGCTGCAACAGGCTCTTTCGCAACGGGAAGCGTTGCGCCGGCGCAAGCCCCTGCGCGTCCGCGTGGGCCAGGCAGGCCTCGTACATGGCGATCGCCTCCGGCGTACGTCCGAAGCGGGTCCCTACCGCCGGCCGCAGCCCCACCAGGGTCGCGAGGCAGGCATCCATGTCCCCGCCCTGTTGGCGATGGTAGGCCGAGAGCGTGAGCGCCTCTGTCGCCTGTTCCTGCAGCGCCGCTCGCGCCGCGTACGTGCTGGCCAGCCGCAGGTGGAGCACGCGCCGCCGTTTTTGCTGCATGTCCTGCTGGAGCGCGCGCACGAGCTCGTGGTGTCGCAGGTGGTGGGCCGAGCCCGTCGCCTGCACCACGGACGACGCGATCAGCTCTTCGATCGCTCGGTACGTCTCGTCCTCGTCCGCGCCGCCGGACAGCCGGACCAGCTCGTCGAAGGTCAGATGTCCGTGATCCGTCACCAGGGACATCGCCTGGGCGAGGGCGCGTGCCTGCGGGCCGAGGCTATCGACCAGCAGCTCCACGGCCTGCTCCACGCTCTCCGGCAGCGCCTGATCGCGCAGGCTCGCCGGCAGGATCCAGCTGCCGCGCTCGTAGCGCGCGATGCCGCGATCGACCAGGTACTGGGCCAGCTCCATCACGGTTCGCGGCAGTCCTTGCGACAGCGCATGCACCCACCCGGAGACCATCTGCAGGTTGGGCACATCCCCAAAGACCGACCGCAGTAGCTGCGCGGTCTGATCCTCGCCGAGACGCGCGAGCTGAACTTCGACGGCGTGCTCCGCCAGGAGCGCCAGGGGCTTGCGCCGCTCGGCGCTACCGTGCTCGACGGTGCTCGCGACGATCATCTTCTGGTGACGCGCGTCGCCGCCCAGCAGCGCCAGGAAGACCAGCGAGGCGTCGTCGACCCGATCGGCGTCATCGACCGCGACCATCAGCGGGCGGCGCTCGGCCACGTCGATCAGCCAGTCGCGCATGCTCTGGGAGGCGGCGGCCTGGAAGCTCGCAGCCGCCAGCTCGACCGGCTCGGGCGGATCGGCGAGCTGTGCGCGCAGCTCCGGAAAGACCCTGCCCAACACGTCGGCATGTGCGGAAAAGGTCGAAAGCGCGAGGTCAGGCGCCACCTGCTGCAAGCTCTCGAGCAGCGCGCGTGCCACGCCCGCCTCGCCGGGCGGCACGTCATCCGCCTCCGCCGTGAGGACCAGCATGCCGTGCAGCTTTCCCTCGAGCACGAGCGTGCGCAGCAGGCGGCTGCGCCCGGAGCCACCTGCACCCTCCAGCACCAGCCCGCTGCCGCGGCCACGGCCGGCGCGGATCAGGCGCTTGTGGAAGCTACCGAGCGTGTCGCCGTGCCCGACCAGCGTCGGCGTGGTCAGGTAGGCACGCGCCACGTCCAGCTGCTCGACCGGCTGGAGCCCAGCGATCGCCGTCAGCCGCTCGATGATCTCCGCGACGTGCCGCGGTCGCGCCTGGGCATCGAGGCTGAGCAGCGACATCACGAGCGTATCGAGGGGCTCGGGCACTTCCGGTATCAGCGCCGACGGCGGAAGGATCGGACGCGGCCAGAGCTGGCGCAGCTCGCGGGAGTCACGCGCCGGGTAGGCGTCGTAGCCAGTCAGCGTCCAGTAGGCGAGCGCACCCAACGCGAAGAGGTCGGTGCGCGCGTCGAGCGCCTGGGCGTGCACAGCCTCCGGCGCCATGTACGGGGGCGTACCCGCGACATCGCGAGCCACGCCCATCGGCGTCATCGTACCGAAGTCGATCAGCTTCGCCTGACCGTCGCGCGTGCAACGCACGTTGCGCGGGCTCAGGTCCCGGTGGAGCATGCGTCGCGAGTGCAGCAGCGCCAGCGACGAGGCCACGTCGCGCAGCACCTCGCACGCACGACGCCAGGGCAGAGGCGCGAGCTCGCGCAGATCACTGCCGTCGAGCAACTCCATCGTGTAGTACGGTCGCCCCCCCTCCACGCCGTAGTCGTAGACCTCGATCACACGCGGATGTCGCAGGTGCACGAGCGTGTGGTACTCGCGCTGGAAGAGTGCCGCCGCAGGTCCCTCCTCCTCGACCGCCTCGCGCTTGAGGTACTTGAGCGCCATGCGACGCTCGGTCGAGCTGTCGATCACCGCATAAACCGATCCCATGCCGCCCTTGCCGAGGGCGTGGTGGACCCGATAGCGACCCGAAATCACTGCACCGGGGTGGATGCTGGCGGTGACCTGACTGCTCGTCACTCTCTCCTCAGGCCACAATTCTACAGTATCGAGCGACGACTGCCGAAGCGCCGCCCTCCAGCGTATGCGGCGATGTGTGCGCCCTTCGGAGGACCTGCTACGCCTCCCACTCCGATGGGCACCCGACGGTCCGAGCTGTTGCTGTTGTGCCGGCTGTCGGCGCCGATCGCGCTGACCCAGGTCGGGCTGATGATGACCGGTGTGGTCGACACGCTGATGGTCGCCCGCCTCGATGTCGAGAGCCTGGGTGCGTCGGCGCTGGGCAACATGTGGCAGTGGAGCTGGATGTCGCTCGGCGTCGGGCTGGTGATGGGCATCGACCCCATGATCAGCCAGGCCCACGGACGCGGGGACGGTCCCGCAACGGCGCTGGCGCTGCACCGTGGCGTTCTGGCCGGGCTGCTCATGAGCGTGCCGATCGGTGCGGCCCAGCTGCTCACCGAGCCCGGATTGCTGCTGCTCGGACAGGCGCCCGCGGTCGCAGCGCGCGCCGCCGAGTACAACCTGCTGAAGCTGCCGACGGTCCCGTGCTTCCTGGTCTTCTCGGCGCTGCGCGCCTACCTCCAGGGTCGCACGCTGATGGCGCCCGCCACGTGGGCGATGTGGATCACCAACGCTTTCAACGTGCTCTTCAACTGGGCGCTGATCTTCGGTCACCTCGGCATGCCGGCGCTCGGCCTCGCCGGCGCCGCAATCGCGAGCAGCCTCACGACCTTCATGCTGCCGGTGGTGCTGGTGCTGTGGGTCCGCATGTAGAGCATGCACGACGGCGCCTGG
>JAPPOT010000800.1:0-1305 GCA_028817855.1 Myxococcales bacterium | reverse complement strand
CGCCTGCACGAGGGCGCCTGGCGCCCGTGGGACCGCACCAGCTTCTCGCTCTCGGGTCTCGCGGAGATCTTCCGCCTCGGCGGCCCGGTCGGCATTCAGATGGCTCTCGAGGCATGGGCCTTCTCCGCGAGCACGTTCATGGCGGGGTGGATCTCGGTGGAAGCCCTGGGCGCGCACCAGGTGGTGCTCAACATGGCCGCGCTCGCCTTCATGCTGCCGCTGGGCATCTCCATGGCAGCCGCCACGCGCACCGGCAACCTCATCGGTCTGCAGGACCGACCCGGCATGCGCCGCTCCGTGTGGCTCTCGATCGGGCTCGGCGCGGCGGCGATGTGCGCCTCGTCCTTCGCCTTCGTCACCTTGCGCGACGTGCTCCCGCGCCTCTACACCGACGACCGAGGCGTGGTCGTTCTGGCGGCCCAGATCCTGCCTCTGGCGGGCGCCTTCGGCATCGCCGACGGCATCCAGGTGGTCTCCGGTGGCGTGCTGCGCGGCATGGGCCGCCCGAACGCGGCCGCCGTGATCAACCTGCTGGGCTACTACGGCCTGGCGCTACCGCTGGCCTACGGGCTCGGCTTCGTGCGCGGACAGGGACTGACGGGCATCTGGTCGGCGCTCGTCGTCGGCCTGGTGATCGTGGCGGCCGCGATGATGGCGTGGGTGCGGCTGATCGCGCGCCGCCCATTGCACGAGCTCACCGTCACCGTCGAGGGCTGAGGAGAGCGACCGATCCGAAGCACCGAGGTCGAGCCCACATCCTTGGCGGGTGGTCGGGTGAGGGGTGAGGGCAGGACTCGGGGACGGACCAGAACAAAGCTCAGAACACCCCTCCGACGTTGAAACCGAGCCAGACGCCGTCGAAGTCGCCGAAGAAGAAGCGCAGCTCGCCGCCCAGGGTCAGGCTCGAGATGCGATAGAGAGCCTGGCCGCCGATCGCGCCCGCCGCGTCCGAGTCGCTGTCGTCGCGGCAGGTCTCACCGATGAACGGAGCCGTGACGCAGCCATCCACCGTGACCGTGCTCATACCCACGGCCGCGGTGGGACGCAGAACGAAGTCCCGGCCGATGCCGAAGTCGTAGCCCCCCTCGAACATCAGGTACCAAGCGTGCCAGTCCACCTCGCCCCCGATTCCAAAGACGCTCGCCCCGTCGCCATCTCCGAAGTAGAACGTGAAGAGTCCCCCGAGGTAGACGCCCGGCTGCAACGTGTAGCCGCCGTTGAGGCCCAGGCCCACGTCGAGATCGTCGGAGGCGAAGCGCGGCCCGCCGGCCAGTGTGCCCTTGCCCGCGGTGAAACCGGTGAGGT
>JAPPOT010000001.1:15140-23502 GCA_028817855.1 Myxococcales bacterium | reverse complement strand
TTTCTCGTCGCGGGGGGGCCCCTGGGGTCCGCGACGACGACGTCCTCCCCACCGAGCGCGGCCCCGGCCGTGCCGGCCATTCCCCCGCCGCCGCTGCAGTCGGGCGGCGCCGGCCCGGTGGTGATTGACCCAGCCCCCGCGGGGGCTGCGTCCACACCGCCCGGGTCTTCCCAGTCACCGGGCGCGCAACGGCTGCAGATGGCGGTGAACCCGGGCGAGTTCGTCAGCCACGCTCCGGCCGTGCCCACGTCACTTCAACCGGGCGATGGCGGCGCCACCGACGCGACCCTTCCCTTCATCGAGCCATTGCTCTCCGCGGAGGAGCGGCGCGAGCGCGACCTCGAGCAGCAGCGACGGCAGGCCGAGCGGCGCCGGGCCGGGGCTGCCACGCTCGGGCTCGATCCGAACAGCCTTATGCCGAACCTGCCCGACGTCCCGAGCGCCGGGCCGGGGCTGCCGGCGTTGCCCACACCGGGCAACATCAGCAACAGCCTGCCCGTCGGTGGCCCCAGCCTGGAGCTGGACGACTCGATACCGACGTCGAGGCGCCCATCGCGGTCGTCGGTCCCCCCCGCGCCGGTGTTCGGCGACGACGACGACTCGTCGATGCCGCCCGCGCTCGGCGGTGAGATGGGCCTGGAGGCGCGCGCGCCGTCGCAGCCAGGGCCGTTGCGCACCTCGTTGATGCGCATGGGTGAGGCTGCCAATCGCGGGGTCGACCGTGCGCGCGACTGGGCGGAGGACGTGGAGCGCGAGGACGAGATCGAGACAGTGCCAGGACGTGTGCGTACCGAGTTCGCCGTCTTCCTGATCTGGCTCTTCGACTTCTGCGGGCCGTGGATGGGCCGCGTCGCCGATGCCGTCGGTGCGCCCAGTGGCCGGTGGGTCGAGCGGGCGGATCGTGCACTCGACCATGCCTCCGGGCGCAGCACGCCGGACCCCGAGCCCGAACCGGCGCCTGAAGCCGGACCTGGACGCTGGCCTCCACCGCGGCACGTGGCGCGCAGGCGCGATGGTCCCGAGCCCGAGCCCACCAGCCCGCAGGCGCTGCGCGGCGGCCTGTTGCTCGTGGCCGCTGCCGTGCTCTTCGGCGGGGTGCACTGGGATCGCTCGATCTTCTGGGGCAACGCGAACCTGATGTGGATGCTGCTGCACGCGGTCGCCTTCTTTGCGATCGGCATTGCGCTCTTCCCGCGCCGCGGCTGACCTGCGCGGCACGCATGCCGCGCAGAAAGTGCCACACGCGTCGCCTTCTGCGCGGCTGTTGTCTTTTTGGGCTTGCGGTCTTTTCCTCTCGCAGCAACGGCGTTACCACTTCGGGGCACGGGTTTGGTTGTAGCGGGGCCGCTCCGCGGGGAACAGGGAGCGGTCCACATCGGAGGAGTCGGAGATGAGGTGGGCTATCGCATGGGTTGCGAGCGCGCTGCTGTGCGCCTCGTTGAGCGCGGTCGTTTCGGCGCAAGAGCCGCAGCGGGCCGCAGGAGTGATGCCGCCCGGCGCGCAGCCGCCAGCTGCAGAGGCACCGGAGCCCCTCACGCTCGAGAGCGCCGTGCCGCAGGTGCAGCAGTGGAAGCGGCAGCGCGTCGCAGAGGCCGAGGCTGCCAAGCGCCTGCAGGCGGGCGGGCTGAACGCCGCTGACAGCGCCTACGCCATGGCGGCCGCGGGCTACAAGCTCAGGAAGATCGGAGCGGCACTGCGACAGTTCCGCATCCACAACCCGACCGAATTCGGCCGCGCGTTGCTCGAGCACGGCATGGACCCCGGCGACGTGCTGAGGATCGACCGCGGTCTGTTCAAGCGCAAGGCGGCGATCATGGCGTCGATGCTGCACACGCTCGGCATCGACGCGCAGGGTGCCGGTCAGGCGCTGCGCGCGGCGGGCGCCAAGAACGCCAAGATCGTGTTCTCGGCGCTCGAGTCCTCCTACGGCCTGCGCGACGCCTACGCCGCCGTGAAGCCGCTCGGCGTCAAGACGCTGGCCGATCTGGTTGCCCTGATCAAGAAGGGCGGCGCGAGCGACGCCGCCATCGCCAAGCAACTGAAGGCTGCGGGATTCGACCAGGACGAGGTGATCGCGGCGCTGGTGAAGGGCGGGGCCAGCGCCGAGGTGGTGGCCACGGTCCTGACCGACGGCAAGCGCATGAAGGCTGGTCAGCTGGCGGCGGCGCTGAAGGAAGCCGGCTTCGAGGCCGACGTCGTGGCCGCGACCCTCGGTCAGCGCGGCGAGAGCGCGAGCACCGTGGCCCGGGCGCTGGTCTCGGCGGGCTTCGAGCCCGCCGAGGTGGCCAAGCAGCTCAAGGGCAACGGCTTCGCGCCTTCTGAGATCCGCGCGGCGCTCTCCGCGGGCGGCCTGAAAGGCGAAGCGCTGCTGAAAACGCTGAAGCATGCCAGGATCTTTGCCGGCGACTTCGCCAAGGAGCTGGCGAGCAAGCGCAAGCCGGCCAAGACGATCGCCAAGCAGCTGTCGACGATGGGCTACGGCCCCGGCACCGTTGCCCGTGCGCTCAAGTACACCGGCGCGAGCCCGGCGGAGCGGGCCATCGCGCTGCGTGGGATCGGCGCGGATGCCGAGCGCATCGCCAAGATCCTCAAGCGCCAGAAGGTGAAGTCCAAGGCGGCGGCGAGCGCGCTGCTCGCGGCGCGCTTCAAGGAGGGTGAGGTCGCATCGGCCCTGCGCGGGGCGAAGTGGAAGACCGGCTCGGTCACCAAGGCGCTGCTATCCGCCGGCAAGAAGCCCGGGGTGGTGGCCAAGGCGCTGTCGGTGGCGGGCCTCAGCGAGAGCCAGAGTGCCAAGGGACTGAAGTCGGCGGGCCTGGGACACGCGGAGGTGGCCAAGGCGCTCAAGTCCGCGGGCCACTCCCACGCCAAAATCGCGGAGGGGCTGCAGAAGGTCGACGTACCCCACGCCGACATCGCGGTCGCGCTCAAGGGCATTGGCGCCAAGCCGGCCCAGATCGGCGACAGCCTACGCGGTCTGGGCGAGAGTCCGGACAGCATCGCCGCCATCATGAAGGGCACCGGCTACGACGCAGCCGCGATCGCGAGAGAGCTCGTCCGCGGCAAGACCAAGCCGGAGGCGATCGCGGGCGCGCTCAGGGGCGCCGAGTTCGATGCCCTCGTCACGGCCCGGGCGCTCAACGCGGCGCGCATCCCGAAGGCACAGATCCGCGGTGCGCTCCAGGCGGCCGACTACGGCCACGAGGAGGTCGCGACTGGACTTCACGCGATCGGCACCTCGCGCAGGGAGATCGCGAAGATCATGCGGGCCGACAAGGTCGACCGCGTCCACGTGGCGCGCGCCCTCAAGGGCCTCAAGACCAAGGCCCGAGAGATCGCCGCCACCATGAAAGGCGCCGGCTACCCGGTCAACGACACCGCCATCGCCCTGCGCCTGTCGGACCACGACAAGAAGACGACCACCAACGCCCTCAAGGGTGCCGGCTACAAGGCCAAGGACATCACGGCCGCCCTTCAATACGCCGGGTTTAGGGGCGAGTAGCGCGGGGAGGGAATCGTCGAGGTTCGCCCAGGAGCGGCTTCGCCTGCGTTCTTGTCCGCTCGATCGCGGCCAAGGCGATTGCTCGGCTCAGCGTCCTCGGGCCAATCCTCGACGTAGCTCTGCTATGCCTCCGGTGTGGCCCCGTGGGCGCGCTCGCTCCTGGGCGAACCTCGACGATTCCCTCCCTGTCTGAGAGCCAGGCCTGTTCCGATAGAACGTCCGCAGCACCGCCGGTGCAATCGCCAAGTCGGCCAGCAACGCAAACACCACCGAGCACGACACCAGGATCCCGAACGTATGCGATGACGCCATCTCTCCCGTCAGCATGACCAGGAAGCCGCCGACCAGGATCGCGCTCGTGTTGACCATGGCGCGGCCGGCGTGGCGGAAGGCGAGCTCGATCGCCTCGTCCACGTGCCCGCGGGCGTCGTAGTGAGCCTTGAAGTGGTGGAGGAAGTGGATCGTGTCGTCGACGGCGATGCCGATGGCGATCGAGCCGATCAGCAGGTTGTTGACGTCGATCGGGATCCCGAGGAAGCCCATCAGCGAGATGAGGCCCGCGATCGGCAGCAGGTTCGGCAGCATCGAGATCAGCCCGAGCTTCAGGTCCCGAAGCAGCGCGATCATCATCAGGGTGATCGCGATCAGCGCGGCGGCGAAGCTGTGGGTGAGATCCTCGAGCAACTGGGCCACCACCCGGGTCGAGTTGTAGACCGTGCCCGTCAGCACGACGGTGGCGCGCTCACCGAAGATCTCGTCGATGCCTCGCTGGAGGTACTCGGTCAGGGGAACGTAGCCCTGGGCTGGCAGCCAGGTCACGCGCAGGCTCAACAGGCTCTTCTGCCAGTCGATCGTCGCGATGCGCTTGAGGTCGTCGGGGCTCGCGCTCTCGAACAGGGTGAGGACGTCCACCACCCCGCGCTGGCTCTCGGGCACCCTGTACCGTGCCGGGTCGTCGTCGTGCAGCGCCCGCCAGCTCTCGCGTACCACGTCGAGCAGGCTGGTCGCGTTGCGCACCACCGCCTCGCCCGTGCGCGGGTCGCGATACTCGAAGGCGTGTTGCTCGAAGCGCTCGAGGGCGAGCAACACCTCCCGGTCACGCAGATCCTGACCTGCCCGGGCCTCGATCAGCACGCTCACGTCTCCGGTCCCGCCCACGTGCTCGCTGAGCGCGGCGACGGTGTGCTTGACGGGGGCGTCCTCCGGGAACCACTCGATCGGGTCGTGGTGAAACTGCAGGCGCGCTGCCCCGGCGACGGCCACCGCCACCAGGGCGACCGCGACGAGCAGCATGCGACGTCGACCGCCGTCGCCGCTCGACAGCCGGTTGCAGGCTGCCAGGAAGCGATCGGTGCGGTCCCTTGGCGGCGGTGCCGTGGACCCGACGATCTGCGGCGCCGTGCCGAGCAGGCTGCGGGTGTTGAAGGTGAGCAGCGCCGGCAGCAGCGTCATCGAGAGGAAGAACGCGTAGATCACCCCGAGCGCGCCAAAGGTGCCCATGTGTTGGATCGGCTCCATGTGCGCGAAGCGAAAGCTGAGCAAGCCACCGGCGGTGGTGATCGAGGTGAAGAGCACCGGCATGCCGGTCGTGGCGACGGCGTGGGTGATGGCTTCGGCGTTGTCGACGCCGCGCGAGCGGGCATCGCGATAGATCGACAGCAGGTGCACCGAGTCGCCCACCCCGACGACCATCAGGAAGGCGCCGAGCACGCTCGTCACCATGGTCATCGGGGCGCCGGTGACCGCGATCGTGCCGATCGTCCAGAGCGCCGCCTGCAGCACCACCAGCACGGGGCCCACCACGCCCTGCCAGTGGCGAAAGATGAAGGCCATCACGAGCACCAGCACGACCGTGGTGAGCGTCATGCCGAGCTGCATGTCGTGCAACATGGCCTCGTTGAGCGCCACGAGGATCGCCGGCATGCCGGCGACGCTGGGCAAGAAGTCCGGTGCCCGGTGCCGATCCAGGATCCGATCGATCTCGCGACTGACCTCGCCCGAGTCCTCCTCGCTCATGAAGGCCGTGCGCACCGCCAGCACGCTGTGGCGGCCCTCCGCGCCGACCAGCTGTCCCAGCAACGCGCGGTCCTTCAAGACGTGGGCGCGAAGGGCGGGCAGGGTCGCCTCGGTGGGTGCCTCGTCGAGCAAGGCGTCGACCCGTAGCCCGCCGCCGACGCTGCGTGTCCGGCGCGCGTTGACCAGGGACATGACCTGATCGACGACGCTGCCGCCGGCTTCCGCGCCCCAGCCCTCGTCTCCGAACTCGCCGAAGTTGTCCTCTGCTGCCGGGGACCCGGGCCCGATGGCCCCGGTCGCCCCGCCGGTTCCGCGGAGTCGCTGCCGATCCCGATCCGCCTTGCGTTCCCCCAGGGACTCCAGCTCGAGATCGATCTCCTCGAGGTCCTCGTGCAGCGCGCGCAGGCGCTTCAGGTAGTCCAGGGTGAAGACGTCGCCCTCCACCAGCACGAGGAAGAGCTCGTCGCGGCCGAAGGCGTCCCGCAGGGCGGTCAGGCGCCGGTCCGCGTCCGAGCCCGCCTCCATGAAGGCTTCGTTGCTGTTGTCGATTACCAGCGCGGTGAAGAGCTGGTGCGTGAGAAAGGCGGTGATCCCGAGGCAGAGCGCGATCACCGGCCAGCGCAGGCGCTGGGCGATGCGTCCCCAGGTGCGAAAAACACCGCTCTCCGCTTCGGGCCGGGTGGGCGCGTTCGAGATCATCCTGCTGCACGACGGGCGACGGTGCCCCTAGTCATCGGGCGGCGCGAGACTGCGATTCTTGATCGACGCGAGCCGCTGCTGCCGCCGTCTGCGGGCGGCATACCAGTCTTCCACCAGGTATTCGATCAGATTCAGCAGCATCTCGGGCTCGTTGCTCTCGACGTCGACGATGACGTTGGTGCCCTTCTCGAAGTGCTTGCCGATCTTGCCGGTGCTGCGCACGGACTCGATTGCCTCCCAGGTCTCGTCGTTGAGGCGCTCCCGAATCTCCTCCAGCTCGGCCGACAGGAAGGTCTGCTTGACGCCCCAGAAGTCACGCACGAGCGCCTGCAGGCAGCGCCGTGCGAGCGTCGCCGAGGCCGCGGGGGCGAGCTTGAGGATCTGGCTGGCCTGGGCGAACTCGTTCGCGATCGGCTCCGGCACGTAGTGGGGCAGGGCGCGCCCCTTCGGTCCCGGCAGCAGGTTCCAGTCCCGCAGCTGTCGGCCGCCCTCGCCGAGCGTGCCCGAGGCGTCCTCCTCGATGGGATACATCTCGACCGACAGGCTCAGCTCCCGGCACAGCCGGTTCGGGCAGACGGTCGCCACGAGGTGAAAGGAGCGCGGCCCGCTGGCGTTGTCCGCCAGCACGGTCATGGTCGAGCGCTGCTCCCGCGCAGGCTCCAGGTCCGTCGCGAGCCCGCAGGCCGGGCACTGCCACTCTCCACGTTGCATCGAGTCGATCTTGCCCGACCGCCTCGATGCCGAGCAACGTGGTCAGATGTGTGTTGGGGGGATCTCCATCTGACAGGAAATCGCCGAGGTTTCGTCCAGGAGCGGCTTGCGCACCGTCGGGCTACGCCCGACCCGGGAAGGGTCACGCGACCCTTCCCCCCGTCCGGCTAAGCCAGCAGGGGCCCCCCTTCCCGCGGGTGGAATGCTGGTGCCCGGGCGCGCGGTGAACGGCTCGGTGCCGTGGAAGGGCTGAGTCAGGTACGCCTGCAGGCGCTGGGCGCGCTCGACGCGGAGGTGTGGCTCCGGGTCGAGGCTGGACAGCTCGGGGTCGAGGCGCGCGTCCACCGAACGCAGCTCCGCGAGCGCGTCGCGCACCCGGGTCACGAGCTCGGCGTCCCCGGTGGCGAGCGTTGCGCCCTGGCTCTCGAGCGGATGGATCGCGGGCAGGTGCACCAGGTCGCGCAGGGCGCGATCGAATCGAATCAGGGTTTCGACCGGCGCCGCGATCGTGGGGTCACTGGACTCCGCCTCACCGGTCGGCGTGGCGAGCACGGTGGTGATCGCGCCTTGCTTGACGTGGGTCAGCTGGCCGTAGAGCGCGCGCACGTCTGCGCGATAGCCGGGCGTCTCGAAGAAGGTCAGCACCACGTGCGTGATGCCTCCCTCGAGCAGGGTCATGGCGTGGGCGAGAGCGCGCGCCGGCAGCGCCCGGCGGCTGTCCTCCGTGTCCGAGGGCTCGCTGCGCACCACGTCCACGTGCGCGTCCGCACCGGTCTCGGACAGGAGATGAGCCAGCTCGCTCCGCTCCCAGTCCTGGCGCTGCCACACGGCCCAGACGCAGGCGGTGTCCGGATGTCGCGCCGCGGCCCGCGTCAGCTCGGCCAGTAGCACGTTGCGCCCGACGCCGACCCCTCCATCGAGACGCACGATCGCGCCGCGCCGGATCGGCGCGAACAGATCGAGGGCCTTGATGCCCGTCTCGAAGTGCGGGCCCGTCACTTGGGGAGAGTCGCTCGCCGATGCATCGGTGGGCTCAGACGCGGCCACATCGAGTCGCTGCGCGAGGTCGCGGTACCCTTTCGCATCCGCCCAGTCGGCCGCGGTCCTGCCCTGCAGGTCGCGCCGCGTCCGATCGGCCCCGTGTGTCAGCAGGATCTCGAACAGCTCCCCGTCGCCGCGCATGGCCGCGGCGTGCAGGGGCGTCACCCCCGCGGCGCCCGCGGCGTTGGGATCGGCGCCGCGCTCGAGCAGCCGGCGGACGCAGGCGTGCTTGGCAGAGACCGCGGCGCCCCACAGAGGTGTCTCACTTGTGGGGCAGCCGCAGACGCCGTCGACGGGGGCCCCGCGATTCAGCAGCAGGTCGACCATGTCGAGATGGCCGCGTTCGGCGGCGCGTACGAGTGGGGTCGCGCGGGTCGCGATCGGCAGCTCTTCCAT
>JAPPOT010000001.1:0-15130 GCA_028817855.1 Myxococcales bacterium | reverse complement strand
TCTCGACATGGTCGACCTGCTGCTGAATCGCGGGGGTCGCCCAGGACTCCTCGGTGTGAATCAGCTCGGGATCGCGGTCGAGCAGCGCCCGCAGCTCGTCCAGGTCGTTGGCGCGGATCGCCAGGAAGATCCGCACCGAGCTCTCCAGGTCGCGGGCACGGGATGGCCGCCTGGCGGCAAAGGCTTCACTCATGTCTCTCTCGCTCCTTTCACGGAGCCGCGCGCGCGCCGAGTGCAGGCGTTGCTTGACGGTGTTGTCGCCGATCTCCAGCAGGGCCGCGATCTCGCGCAGCGAGAGCCCGGCCAGGTAGTGGAGTGCGACGGTCACGCGCTCGTGCTCCGGCAAGGAGTCGATGACCAGGCGCAGGAGCGTCCGACGCTCCGCGTCGCCCAGGCGCTGCTCGCCATCGTGCGCCTCGTCAGGGGCACGCGTGTCCGCATCGTCGATCGGACGCGGGCGCTCGCGGCGGACCTGCCGGTCGCAGTGCTTGAGGGCGACGCGGCGTAGCCAGCCGTGCAGGGCGCGGGGCTCCCGCAGCTGCTCGAGGTGCAGGAAGGCGTCGATCAGGGCGTCCTGGGCCGCGTCCCGCGCAGCCTCCGGGTCCCCGAGCCGCGCGACGCAGAGCGCCATCACCCGGTCCTGCACCCGCGACAGCAGCTGCGCGCGGGCCTCGCGATCGCCGGCCTGGGCCGGCGGCACGAGCTCGACGATGTCGGCATCCATGGGGGTCATCTAACCAGGAAGACCCGGCGACGGCCCCCCAGGTTAGCGCCCAATCGATCTTTCTTTCAGCGATCAAGACAGCGCAGCCGAGGCCCGCGGCCCGTCAAGCGCGCCGCCGTCCCGGTCCAGAACATCTCGCCGCGGGCGCTCAGCAGACCTCGCCGAGCTGAAAGCGGGACCACATCTCGGCCGCGACGACACCGGGTTCCTCGATCGTGCCGAAGCGCGCGCAGAATCTGCCCACGTTGGCGATGTCGCGCTCGAGTAGCTGCCGCGCGCTGCGATTGAAGCGGGGGTCGATGGTCTGGGGAAAGTCGATGATGCAGTAGCTCTCGCCGTTCCACAGGATGTTGTACGGGGAGAGGTCCCCGTGGATCAGGTGCAGCCCGAGCATGCGCTCGACGTCGTCGCACAGGGCCGCGAACAGCGCCTGGGCCTCGTCCGACGAGAGCCGCGCCCGCGCCAGAGGCGGCGCGACCGAGCCATCCGCGCAGGCGAAAAGCTCCATCAGGATGGCGCCGTCGGTCGTGTACACGGGCTCCGGCACGCGCAGGCCGTTGGCGTAGAGGAGCTCGAGGGTGCTCCATTCGTGCGCGGACCAGGTGCCTTCCTGGACGCGCTTGCCGAAGCGCGTCCCGGCGCGCAAAGCCCGGGCGGCCCGCGTCTTGCCGCCGCCGATGCGGTAGATGGCGCTGCCCTCGCGATAGAGGGCGTCGTTCTTGAAGGAGCGGTGCTCCTGGTCGCGATAGATCTTCAGGGCCAGCTGCCGGTGGCTGCTGTCGGAATGGCCGCTGCAGCGAAAGACGGTGGCTTCCTTTCCACTCTTGATGGGCTCGCAGAGGTCATCGATCAGATGATGCTCCACGAGGGTTTGTACGATCAGGTTCAGCTCACGGGTGTCGATAGACATGGTCGGAGACTCCGGACGCACGACAGGCGTCGTCGTCTCGCGCGGGTGCGAGACGGTCGTGGTTGCGCGCCGGCGCCCATCGCCGCGCGCGTTGCACGAGCTCGTCACGGGGGCGTCTGCGACCCGCCGGCGAACGCTATGAATGGAGAGGCAGCTCAGAAGAGCGGGGCGAACCGGAGGCGCGGCGTGACGAGCGTGTACGTGACTTTCGGCATGACGTTCCTCCTTTCCTGCGGTTCGCGCTCTCGAGCGCAACTGAGGCCGAGTATACCGCGGCGCGTGACGCGCGCAAGCCACGGTGCGCGTGATCACCCGTGGCCATGGAGTGAGTCCGGCTGGCCGTACGCCCCAAGGTCAAGCAGGTCCATGTCAGGCAGGAGGTGTCCGAGCCTCCCGGAGGATCTGTACGCTGCGGGCCACCGTGGCATCGCCCACACGCAACCCCAGGTCCACGGTTCCGCCGGGTCCATCGGGCAGGATGAACTTCACCCCGCGGTCGCCGCCATCGAGCGGATCGGTTGCGGTGACTCGGCCATCCACGAGCAACTCGAGGTCTTCCGGGATCGGGGTCTCGCTCACGACCCGCACTTCCTGCCCGCCCTGTGCGACGGTCGGCTCGACCGTGATGTCCAACAGATTGCGGAACGCCTGCGGCCGCTTGAACGTGCCGGCGGCAGTCTTCACCTCGATCGCCACGAGTCCAGGGTCCGCGGGGGGGGTTGCACACGCACTTCGCTCTCGCTGACAAACTCTTCGGCGATCGCACGCCGCTCGCCTATCATGACTTCGATGTCGTCGGTGAAGTTCGATCCGTGAATCACCAGCGTCGTTCCCCCCTTTCGAGCGCCTTGTGAAGGGGAGACCCTGCCGATCGTCGGACCTGCGGCGGGATCCTGCTGGCCATCGAGTGACTTGCACAGCTCCTCGATTCTGGACCGGAGCTTGTCCAAATCATCCAGCGCGGAGAGCTGCTTCGTGACGGTTCCGAGCTTGGTCCTCTGGTCGACCTTCAGTGATGACAGTTCGGTGTAGACCTGCAGGATCACGATCAGGGCGAAGACGCCCAGTAGTGCGACGACAACGAGCACAGCAAGCCCCTGTGAGGCGCTCCGAGCTCCGGCGGTCAACAGGCTCCGTTCCGTCTCCGTCAGGGGTACGCATCCGCAGGCGTCTTGGGCGCAACCGCAGTCGTGAGGCTCTCGCGGCACCGCAGTGACCAGGAGTAGTACCCGGGCTTCCAGTCGCCGACGTCGATGTCGCGCGCCACGTCCCGCACCACGGTCGCGAACCCCAGCACGACGACCAGGAAGCCGATGACCAAGGCCCAGAGCCACAACCATCCTGGTTCCCTGGTGGCCGCTTCGATGTCGCTTGCCAGGCGCGTGCGAAGCGAACGCTCGGGCTCGGCACTGGCAAGCCGTGCCAGCAGCACCATGGCAACCACGGGGCCGATGCCAGCGAACGGATAGACCAGGAGCCGCCCGACGCTCAGAACATCGAACAGCGACTTGAATCCTCGGAAGAAGGCGCTCATCTAACTGCTGGACCCTAGCGATCTTTGGCGTACACGCACAGGTGGCCGGTTTCAGCTAGGGTTTGGCCTACGTGCAGGCGCGCCCGGCGCGCCGTGGTAGCAGAGTCCGCGGTCCTCGGGCAGGCCCGATCGGGCGCCCTGGGGGTCGCTAGTTGAGGATCTCGATCAGCTCCAGCTCGTAGACGAGCATGCCTGCGGGCGCGCCGGCTGCGCCGGCGTAGGCGAGGGGCTCGGGAATCCAGAAGAGGGCGCGGTCGCCCACCGACATCAGCTGCAGGCCCTCGCGCCAGCCCGGCATCACGCTGCGCAGGGGCACGGTCCGGGGCTTGCCCTGGAGCAGGGAGCTCTCGAGCAGGGTGCCGTCCGGCTTCCAGCCGGAGTAGTGCAGCCGCACGCGCGCGCCGTCGCCGGGGCGCTCGCCTCCCGAGCCCTTCGTGACCAGGCGGTAGGCGAGCCCGCTGGGCGTGCGCTTTGCGTTCTTGGGCGCGGCCGCCACGTCCGCCGGTGCGCTCGGCGGCTCGGGCCGGCGTTCGATCGAGCGCAGCTCGAGCTCGAACACCACCATGCCCCGGGGCGGGCCGGAGCGCCCCTGGTAGGCGAGCGCCTCCGGGATCCACAGCCGCACGCGCTCGCCGACGGTCATGCGCTGTAGCGCTTCGCTCCATCCCGGCATCACAGCGCTGACGTCGAAGGTCGCGCTCGAGGAGACCTCGAACATCTCGCCGTCCGGCGTCCAGCCCGCGTAGCCGAGCGCGACGCGGTCCCAGGCCCGGGGCCGCTGCTCGCCCACGCCGGCGGCGAGCACCTTGTAGGCAAGCCCGCTGTCGCTGCGCGTGGCATCCGCGGGCACCGCGGCGACGTCGGGGGGCGCGGCCCGCGCCTCGCCCTCCATGATCTCGAGCAGCTCGATGTCGAAGACCACCGTGGAGGGCGGCCGCCCGGGCCGCAGGTAGCCGAGCTGATGCGGGATCCAGAGCCGCCGTCGCTCGCCCACGCGCATCTGCTGCAGGCCCTCGGCCCAGCCCGGGATGACGGCGCGCAGCTGGAACGTCTGCGGCCCGCCTCGCTTGCTCGAGCTGTCGATCAGCTTGCCGCTGGTCTTCCAGCCCGCGTAGCGCACGCGCACGCTGTCGTGCAGGGTCGGCCGGAGCTCGCCCGTGCCGGGCTTCAACACCTTCGTGATGAGCCCGGACTTGGTCTTCTGCGCGTCTGCGGGCGGGGACTCCAGGTCGGCCGGTGGCGTCCGCGCGGCGGGCGCGCTGGCCGCTGCCGGGGCCGCGCTCGCGGCTTCCTTCGGCTCCGCGCGCTCCGCGGGCTTTCGGCACGCACCGAACGCCCATGCGCCGGCGATCACGGCGGCGAGGGCGAGGGTGCGCGGGGTACTACGGCGCGTGGGCACGGCGGTCTCAGGGCGCGAGCGGGCCGCCGGCCGCAGCCGCGTCGATGGCGCGCGCGAAGTAGATCCCGGAGTTGCCCGGTCGGCTGTCGGCCCAGGTCACGACCACGTCGCGTCCGTCGATGTCGATGCCCTTGTAGTCGCCGAGGAAGCTCGAGGGCGCCCCGGTGTCGTCGGTGACCTCCACGTTCGGCTCGAAGCCGGCCTCGATGTCGACCATGCGCGCGTAATAGGTGGCGTTCTGCCCGCCGTCGCGCAGGTCGGTCCAGACCACGTGCACGCCGCCGTAGCGATCGACCGCCGCCCAGGACTGGAACTGACGCGAGGCGTTGAGGTTGTCGTTGACGCGGATCGGGTCGGTGAAGGTGTCGCCCGAGTCGTAGGAGACGATCACCCAGACGTCGTCGTCATCCTCGGCATCCGGATGCGACAGGCGCGAGGCCCACGTGATGGCGACCACCTGACCGGTCGGGTCGGCGTCCGCGCCCACGATCGGGTGGGAGCGCGGCGAGCAGGGGGAGCGGCACGGGTAGCCCTGGTCGGAGAGATCCTTGGCCGGCTCGAAGCTGACCCCGAGGTCGGTGCTGCGGCGATAGGTGACCGTGTCCTCGCGCGTGTTGTAGGCGACGTGGACCAGGTCGGTCTCCGGTGCGAACGAGACGGTCGTGCCATGGTTGATGTAGCCCAGCGAGATGGTGTCTTCCCAGCTGATGCCGTAGTCGGTCGAGCGCTTCATGCCGCCGGGGTTGCCCAGCCACGTCAGCAGCACCGTGCCGTCGCCGGTCGCGCCGAGCCAGGGCTTGTCCAGGGACTGGTTGACGCGCACGAACTCCGACCAGCTCTGGCCCTTGTCCTTGGAGTGGCCGAGCAGGATGTAGTTGGTGCCGAGGCCGCCGCTCGCGTAGTCCTGGCAGCCGGCGTAGAGGTTGCCGGCGTCGTCGACGGCCACGGCGGTGTCGCCAGCGAAGGCCGAGCGGCTGCTGGCCTGGGTGTCGACCAGGAAGTGCTCGCCGAAGGTCGCGCCGCCGTCGGTCGAGACGGCGTAGGCGCAGCTCCGCCCCGACACCCAGCCCACGAAGATCAGGCCGTCGGGGCCGACCGCCATCGTGACCTCGTAGCCGCCGCCCTGGCTGACCTTCACGTTCGGCTGGAAGGTGACCGGCGCCATGTTTAGCGGCGCGTCCTCCATGGTGTCCGGGGTGTCCTCCATGGTGTCGGGCATGTCGTCCATGGTGTCGGGCATGTCGTCCATGGTGTCCGGCATCGCGGTGGGCTCCGGCGGCATCTGCTGTGTCGGGGGCGGCGGTGTCACCGTCGGCTCGGCCATCGCAGGCTGCTGCATCATGCCCGCGGGCTGATCCGGGAACTCCACGATCGCAGGTGGCGCGGTGGGCAGCGCGTCACGTTCGTTGCCGCAGGCTGCGACCAGCAGCCATGTCAGAAGTAGGCCCAGCGGCTTCCTGAGAGCACCCAGCATCCTGTCCTCCTATGATGGAGTGGAGGTGCCAACCTCGCACCCGAATACACCACCCACATGAATAAACGGGCGAACCTCCGAAGAGCAGGCGCCCAAATCCCCGCGGGGGCGCGTCCCGAAAGCTTTCGGGGCCGCGAAGCGCCTGGAGTCCCCGCCGGGGACCGGATTGACGCGCGAGCCCAGGCACGGTCCCTGTGGTACCCTTCCTGGGCCTTGCCATCCGAGCAGTTCGACCGGGCACTGCACGCAGTCTCCAGCCAGTTGCTGTCGTCGCGTCGCCAGACGTTCCCGGCTCGCTGCACCGCTGCGCTCGCCGCCATCGGCGAGTTCACCGGCGCCGATCTGGCGATGCTCTACATCAACCCGATCGGCGAGCAGACGCGCCTCAGCGACCATCATCGCTGGGCCCGCGATGGGGTCGATGCGGCGTGGGACGCGGTGCCGGGGGCGCCGGTGATGGCATTCGACTACTACGCCGAGCTGCTCAAGCGCGACAAGCTGGTGCGCGTCGCGCGGGTGTCGGAGATCCCGGAGCGGGCCGAGTCCGAGTGGATCCAGATCCGTCGCCGCGGCATCAAGAGCGTGCTGATGGTCCGCGCCTTCGCCAGTCACGATGCGGTGGGCGTGCTTTCCCTCTATGCCCTGCGCCATGAGGTGCTGTGGAGCGACGCGCAGGTCGTCCTGGCCCGGTACGGTGCCGCGCTCCTGGGCCAATCCGTCGCCCGCCACGTGGCCGAACGACGCCGCGACGAGGCTCTCGAAGAGCTTCGCGAGCTCGAGCTGGGAGTCCAGAAGACCCAGCGCCTGGAGAGTCTCGGGGTGCTCGCGGGCGGGATCGCCCACGACTTCAACAACCTGCTCACCGGTGTGCTTGGCAACGCCGAGATCGCGCTGCTCAAGGCCGAGGACGAGCAGCAACGCACGCGCATCGAGCGCATCCGCACCGCGGCGCGGCGCGCGGCAGAGCTGACCAATCAGATGCTCGCCTACTCGGGGCGCGGACGCTTCCAGCTGCAGCCCCTCGACGTCAACGGCGTGATCCGCGAGACCCGTGAGTTGCTCGGCGCCACGATCCCGGGCAGCGCCGAGCTGCGGCTCGAGCTCGGCACCTCACTGCCCGCGGTGGAGGTCGACCCGCCGCAGATCCGCCAGGTCGTGATGAACCTGATCACGAACGCCGCCGAGTCCCTGCCCGAGGGGAAGGGCACGGTGACCCTGAGCACGGACGTCGTGCGCTACAAGGCCGCGCGTCGCGCCGGAGAGCAGACCCTCGCGCCGGGCAGCTACGTGCGGCTGCGGGTGCGGGACACGGGTGAGGGCATGGACGCCGCCACTCGCGAGCGGATCTTCGATCCCTTCTTCACGACCAAGTTCGCGGGTCGCGGCCTGGGGTTGGCCGCGGTCCAGGGGATCGTGCGCGGGCATCGCGGTGGCCTCTGGGTGGAGAGCGAGGCCGGCAGCGGCACCACCTTCACCGTCGTGCTACCGAAGAGCGAGCGCGCGCCATCGGGGACCTACCAGGCCGCGGAGCTGCCAGCGCAGGAGCCCGTGCGCCGCTTCGCGGGTCAGGTGTTGCTGGCCGACGACGAGGTTCACGCGCAACAGGCCACCCAGGCCGCGCTCGAGGAGCTCGGCTTCGAGGTCCAGTGCGCCGGTGACGGAATCGAGGCGGTGGCGCGCTTCCAGGTCGATCCCTCGCGATATTCGGCGGTCGTGCTGGACCTGACCATGCCTGGCGCCGGCGGTGCGGAGGCCTGCACCCGCATTCGCGCGCTGCGCGCGGACGTGCCGGTGTTGCTGATGAGTGGCTTCGACCAGAGCGAGGTGGGCAGCCTCGTGGACGCACCGGACGTGGCCTTCGTGCAGAAGCCGGTCACGCTGCGCGCCCTGAGCGGCGCGCTCGAGACGCTGGTGCAGCCGGAGTGAGTGGCCGCTCCGCCGTGGCTACTGGCGCCCGAAGACCTGGGTCCAAAGGCGGTCGGCGTCCCATGGGTTTTCGCCCGGCTCGTAGTAGTAGCCGACGCCGATGTCCTCGAAGCCCGGGTTCATGATGTTGGCGCAGTGGCCGTCGCTGTCGATCCAGCCGTCGACCACCTGCTGTGGCGAGGTCTGGCCCCAGGCGATGTTCTCGCCCCAGGTCCAGGCGTCGTAGCCCGCATCCGCGATGCGCGTGCCGGGGCCGACCCCCTCGGGCGAGGTGTGGTCGAAATAGTCGCGCACGCCCATGTCCAGCGAGTGCAGGCGCGCGGCGCAGCGCAGCTCGGCGTTCATCGCCAGGGGATCGGTGGGCCCGTAGTTGCCCTCGCTGTCGCAGTTGGCGCCGCTGGCGCGGTACTCGTTGACCAGCGTGAGCACCTCCTGCTCGAACTGCCGCCACTCGGGGTCCCAGTCGCGCACCGGCGCGCAGTGGTCGGTGGCCGGCACGTCCGTGCAGGCACCGCCCTCGTCGGAGACGCCGCAGCCGCACAGCCCGGCGTTCTGCTTGTTGGGGTCGGCCGGGCAGGCGTCCTCACAGACAGGAAAGCCGTCGCCGTCCGCGTCCGCGTCGGAGGTGCCGCAGCCGCACACGCCGGGCGCGGTCTTGTCGACGTCGTCGGGGCAGGCGTCATTGCAGTCGGGCGTGCCGTCGGCGTCTGCGTCATCGTCGGCGATGCCACAGCCGCATACGCCCTCGGCGTCCTTGTCGGCGGCGTCGGGGCAGCCGTCCTCGCACTCGGCGTCGCCGGCGCCGGCGCTGTCGGCGTCGGCGACGCCGCAGCCGCACTGCCCGCCGGTCTCCTTGTCCGGGTCGTCGGGGCAGGACTCCTCGCAGTCGATCGTGCCGTCGCCGTCGCCGTCCTCGTCGGGCACGCCGCAGCCGCAAATGCCGGGCGCGCTCTTTCCGCCGTCCTCGGGGCAGCCGTCCATGCAGCTGGGCACGCCATCGCCGTCGGGGTCGCTGTCGGGCACGCCGCAGCCGCAGGCGCCGGGCTGGACCTTGCCGGCGTCGTCGGGGCAGGCGTCGTTGCAGTCTGCGGCGCCGTCGCCATCGGCATCCGCGTCGGCGACACCGCAGCCGCAGGCGCCCCCGGTGCTCTTGTCCGGGTCGTCCGGGCACTCCTCCAGGCAGTCGACCATGCCGTCGCCGTTTCGATCGTCGTCCGGCACCTGGCAGCCGCAGGCGCCGGCCTCGACCTTGCCCGGATCCCGGGGGCAGGTGTCGTTGCAGCTCGCGACGCCATCGCCGTCGGCATCCGTGTCGGGCACGCCGCAGCCGCACTGGCCGGGCTCGAGCTTGCCGGGGTCGTCCGGGCAATCGTCCGGCAGCGGCTCCTCGCTCGGCGGCAAGCTGTCGGTGCGCTCCATGCCCGCGCCAGGGCTGGGCGGGCTGCTGGCAGGCATGCCCGCGCTGCCTTCATCGCCGGGTGCCCCGGTGCTGTCATCGTCGGGGCCCGCAGCCGTCGACGTGTCACCCGTGAAGGCGCCGCCGCCCTCTGCGAGCGGGCCCTCGAAGCCGCCGATCGAGCCCTCGCAACCGCCGATCAGCGCCAGCGCTGCGATCGCGCCCCACACCCAGGGGCGATCGCCTCTGCACATCGCCGGGCCCACGGTGTGAATCTACGGGCTCGTCCGCCGGCCCAACACCGCAGCCTTGGGGGAATCGCGGCCCTTTGACGCTGGACGTTGGAGGCCCATGGGGGGACCCTCGCTGCCGTGTTGATCGCCCGCATCGCGGCCCTGGCGCGCGGTCTCGCCCTGGGCACGCGTCTACTGCTGCCACTCGCCCTGATCGACCTGGCAACCCTGATGCTTGCCGCCGGGCCGCTGCCCGTGTGGGAGCGCGCGCTCGCCGCGGTCAGCGCGGGCGCCCTGGGCGCCCCGCTGCTGCTCGGCGGCGCTGCGCTGCTCTCGCTGCTGTGGCCGGCCCGCGCGGGGCGACCGGGGTGGTCGGCCGGGCTGCGCGCGTGGCTGACCGGGGGCGATGCGACGTTGCAGGCGGGGCGCTCGGGGCTGCTCCTCTCGCTGCTCGTGTGCACCGCGCTCTTCGCCGTCGCCGGCTTCGTGTGCCTCCGGCCGCTGATCGCTGGCACGGCGCGCGCCCACTTCGCCGCCATGGGCGCGGTGGGCGTGCTGCTCGTGCTGCTCGCGATCGCCGCCGCGCTTGTGCCGTTGCTCGCTCGCCGGCTCGCCCTGCTCGTGGTCGTCCTGCGTCGGGTGCCCGGCCTCGGGGCGCTGCTTCGCGACAGCGGGCGCCTCGCGCTCGCGCTGGGGCTGGGCGGGCTGCTGGCGGGCGCGCTCGCGCTCGTGCTCGGCTGGGAGGTCTTTCGGCACCTGCCCTGGGGCTGGCTCGGGCCGGTGTCCGGGGCGCTGGCCGTCGCCGTGGTGTGGTCCTTCTTCGTGGACGCGCGCGACCGGGAGCTGCCGGCCCCGCGCGTGTTCGCGATCGTGGGGCTGGCCCTCGTCACGGCCGGGGTGATCGGCGCGGTGAGCACCACCCGCGCCGCGGGGCTCCACGCGCGACGCTCGGTGCTGGGGCATGCGGGCTACCGGACGGCGTCCGCGCTGCTCGACTTCGATCGCGACGGGCACCTCGGCAGCTTCGGCGGCGGCGACTGCAGGCCGCGCGATGCGCGCGTCTACCCCGGTGCGCTCGAGGTGCCGCGCAACGGCGTGGACGAGGACTGCAACGGCAGCGACCTGGATGCCGAGGCGCTGCTCTTCGACGGACGCTACGACCACCCCCTGCCGGTGCCGGTGGACCGGCGCCCGCCGCTCTACCTGATCACGGTCGACGCCTTCGCAGCCCGCCGCATGCGCCTGCCGGAGACGATGCCGAAGCTGAGCGCGTGGCTCTCCGGTGCCCGCGACTTCACCGCGGCGTTCAGTCAGGGGCCGTCGACCCGGCTGTCCTTTCCGAGCATCTTCACCTCGCGGCTCGATAGTGAGGTGGAGCGCGTGGTGCGCGGCAAGGCGCCGTTTCGGCTCGGCGACAAGCAGCCGATGCTGGCCGCGCTGGTGAAGAAGGCCGGCTATCAGACGCACGCGATCGTGCCGGTGCAGTACTTCACGCGCAAGCGCTGGCGCGGGCTCACGCGCGGCTTCGACAGCGTCACCTACGCGCGCGAGGGGCGTCCAAAGAAGGCGCACACGTCGGGGCAGGTCACCGACGCCGCCCTCGAGCGCATGGAGCGCTTCGGCGAGCGACCGCCGTTTCTGTGGGTGCACTACTTTGACGCCCACGCGCCCCACCGCCAGCCCGAGGGCATCACCGAGACCGGCACCAGCGACACGCACCGCTACGACGCCGAGCTGCGCTTCATCGACGAGCACCTCGCGCGCCTGCTCGAGGCGATCGAGCAGCGCCACGGTGGCGAGGCGGTCGTGGTTTTGACGGGCGATCACGGTTGGGCGGCCGATCCGCCCCGCCACCGCAAGAAGCACTACGGCTACGACCTGCACAGCGCGACGCTGCACGTGCCGCTCGCCGTGCGCGCGCCCTTCGTGAAGCCGGGCAGTCAGGGCGGGCTGGCGAGCACGCTCGACATCCTGCCCACGATCGCCAATCTGCTGGGGCTGAGGCCGGGCATGCGCTTCCGAGGGACCAGCCTGGTGCCGGAGCTGCTCGGCGCGACGCCGGCCCGCCCCCAGTGGTTGGTGCACGAGTTCTACCTGCCAGAGCGCAAGCTCAAGCGGCGCGACCCGCTCGACACGATCAGCCTGCGAACTCCGCGCTTCAACCTGATCTTCCAGCGCGGCCCCGGCACGATCGAGCTCTACGACTGGCAAGCCGACTACTTCGAGCGCCGCGACCTGGCGCAGCAGCCCGAGCACGCCCAGACCCGCGCCGCCCTCGAGGGCCAGCTCAAGACTCTGCTCTACGGGCTGCAGCCCCGCGACAGAGCCCAGTAGTCTCGACGGCGAAGCGACTTCGAGTCTGAACCGAATGCACCGACATTGCCGGCCCACGGCCTGCCGATCGGCGGAAGAGCGCGCATCGGGCGCGTCCTGGGCTAGCCAAAGCGAGCCCGAGGTGCGCGGCGTGCGCGCACGTCGATCACTTGCGATGCGGGCACGAGCGCTCGCGCATGGCGCGCGGCATCTATCGAATGGCCGAAAAGGAGAGCAAGTCACGCGCGGCTCTCGGCGACTCGCGCGTTGGATCCCGATCGGACCGCTGAGATGGCCCGAGCGGGCTCCCCGAAGCATTGCCGGATTGAATGGTACGCACCCGACTCACATGATGCCGTTTGGTGTCGCGGGTAATGCGGTATGCGAGGGAGCTGAGTGCGCGGCTGTTGGACGTGGATCGGTGCGTTGTGTCTGGGCCTGTTGACCGCTGGCGCGGCGGCCGACGCCGGTAAAGTCGCAGTCCGGCCGTTCCAGGGGCCCGGCGCCAAGCGCGTACGCGCGGCCGTCGTGCAGGTGCTCAAGCGTCAGGGCGGGCTGTCGCTCCTCGACAACCGGCAAGTGGACACGGCGGCCGACGAGCTCGGCGTGGATGCGACGACCGACGCGGGCCAGAGCGAGCTGAGCCAGATGCTCTTCCTCGACTACTGGGTCGAGGGGCGGGTGCGGCGCTCGGGCGGCAAGCTCTTCGCGGAGATTCGCGTGCAGTCGTCGGCCAAGGGGACAGGCATGACCGCCAGCTACCACGCCGGTGGTCCGGCGCTGCTGGCCAAGCGCGTGCGGCGCGATCTGTGGAAGGACGTGGCGGCCGAGATCGGGCGCCAGGCGCCGCAGGCGGAGGCACCCCGTGGCGGCGGCGCGGCGCCGTACCGCGAGCCTGCGCCGGTCGACGACCTGGGCGATGACGCGTACGGCGACCTGGCCGGCGTGACCGCGACCCACAACCCGGTGCAGGTCAGCGCCGGCCTCACCAGCATCCGTCGCAGCTTCAGCTACACCGACAACCGCAGCGACCTCAGCAACTACTCGCAGGGCTTCGTGCCCGCGCTCGCGCTCGACGTGCGCGTCTATCCCCTCGCGCACGTCGAGGGCGTGGGCGGTGCGCTCGGTATAGAGGCCGGCACCCGCATGACGCTCGGCGTGGTGCGCTCGAAGAACGCCGACGGCGAGGAGTTTCCCACCGAGACGCGCGCCTTTCACGTGGGCGCGCGCGGTCGCCACTTCATCGCCGAGCACGAGCTGGGCCTCGGGCTCGGGATCGCCAGCCACGCCTTCGAGATCGAGCAGGTCGACGACCAGAGCTCGGGGGTGCCCGGGGTCTCTTACCTCTTCGGGCGGATCGGTCTCGATGGGCGCTTCTTCGTCTACGACCGCTTTGCGGTGGGTGCCGGCTTCGCGTACCTGCTGCCCCTGTCCTTTGGTGAGATCGCGGACGATGGGTGGTTCCCCCGTGCCAGCGGCGGCGGCATCGATGGCCTGGTGAGCGCGGGCTACGAGCTGGCTGCGCGTCGCGTGGAGCTGCAGCTGGGTATTCGCGTCTCGCACTACTTCTTGACGATGAACCCCGACACCGAGGATCCGGACGCGGCGACGCGTCTGGCAGGCGGTGCCCAGGACACCTATCCGGCTGGCTTCGCTTCGATCACATGGCGTCTGGAGGGCCGGCCGGTCCCGTAGGCCGGCGAAGGGAGAGGCCGATGGCAAGGGAAGAGACCGCCGAGCACCCGATCGAGGAGTTCGAGGAGCCCGACTTCGACGATGGCGAGACCGAGATCCACGGAGCGTCGCACATGAAGGCGGCGCTGCCCCAGCCGGAGGCCAACCTGCTGCCCTTCAAGCCCGGGCGGTCGGGCTTCGTGAGCGGCTTCGCGACCGACATGAATGGTTCGGACGGGGACGTCGACCCGCTCGAGTCCGAGCTGGTCAAGCGTGGGGGCTTTGCGCCTTTCCGCTGGATCGGCGACAAGGTGCGCGCCGTGGGACGCTTCTTCGCGGTGACGCTACCGAACGCGCTGTGGCACCGGCCGATCGCCGCGATCCGGGCGCACGCCTCGGAGATCAAGCTGGGCATCATGCTCTACCTGATCGGCGGCATGACGGCGGTGCTCGCGCTGCAGTACTTTGGGCTTCTGAAGTTGCCGGGTGTGGAGACGGAGCCGGTGTCGGTCGCGGCCAAGGCAGACAACGGCGTCATCTACCTGGCGACGGTGCCGGCCGACGCGGCGGTGAAGCTGGACGGCAAGCCGGTGGACGGCGCCCTGAGCCCGTACGTGCTGAGGGTCGCGCCGGGCAAGAGCTACCAGCTCGAAGTCGCGGCCGAGGGCCACAAGCCGTGGACGATGTTCGTGCAGCCGGGCGCGGGGCAGGAGCTGCGGATTCCGCCGGTGGTGCTGCCGCGGTTGGAGGCCGGGAAGGGCGAGGCGGTCGCCGAGGCCGCGACCGTGAGCGGGTCCGAGCCCGAATCCGCGACCGTGACCGGGGCCGGGTCCGAGTCCGCAACCGGGACCGAGCCCGCGACCGGGACCGACTCCGTGGCTGCTGCCGGCGCGGCGACGGGAAGCCCCGGAGCTTCCAAGTCCAGCGGTCGTGATCGTAGCCTTGACGCTGTGGGCAGCGATGCGCTGCGCAAGCGGGAGGCGCCGGTGGCCGCGCGCAAGGTCGCGCGCACATCGAAGGGCAGTGTTGGAAAGTCGAAGCCGACGGCGCGCAAGCGTGCCGCGCCGCCACCGCGGCGCGCGGCGGAGCCTGCAGCGGGCATGGGCACCCTGCGCATCAACAGCGATCCGCCCTCCACGATCTACATCGACGGGCGCAATGTTGGGCAGACGCCGAAGCTGAACCTCCAGGTTCGCGCCGGCTCGCACGAGATCACGCTCGTCAACTCGAGCCTCGGCATCCGCAAGACCTTCCGCGTGAACGTTCCCGAGGGCGGCAAGGTCAATCGCATCGTCAAGCTGTGAGCATGCCGCCGTCCCATTGCCGATCGTGGATCGCCGCCTTGCTGGTGGCGCTGGGGCTGCAGGCCGCGCCCGCGCTCGCCCAGCCGGCGAGCAAGAAGATCGTGGTGCGCCCCTTCGAGGGGCCCGAGGACGAGGCCCGCCGGGTGCGCGCGGCGGTGCTGATGGCGGTCTCCCAGGCGAAGGACCTGGAGCTGCTCTCCCTTGGCGACGTGAAGTTCCGCGGGCGCATGATCGGCGCGAGCG
>JAPPOT010000925.1 GCA_028817855.1 Myxococcales bacterium | reverse complement strand
CCCCTCCCGATCCGCCCGGGACCCTCACCCCTCCACATCCTCCGGCACATCCCAGTCGCGGAGCTGCTCGCGCTCCGCGCCATCCAGCGCCAGCTCCGCCGCGCCCACCCCGTCGAGCGCCGCCTGCAGCGAACGACGGCCACTGGCGATCACCTCCCCGACCACTGGACGCGCATGCGCCGCGTCGTAGCGCGCGAACATCGCCTCCCACTTGCCGCTCTCCGCATCGCGCGGCGCCAGCGCCGCCGCGCCCGGGTGCTCACTCGCCAGGCGCGACAGCAGCGCCGCCTCCACGTACGGCATGTCGCAGGCGACCGTGATCACCGGCTGCTCGCCGGCGCGCGCGAGCAGCGCCGCGAGACCTCCGAGCGGGCCGATGCCCGACGGCGCGTCCTGCAGGCGCTCGCGCACGCCATCCCCCTGGCCCCCAACCAGCACCACGTCGTGCAGACCGGCCGCCGCGAGCACCTCGATCCAACGCTCGAGCAACGTGCGGCCGCCACCGGGCGCGGGCAGCTGGCTCTTGTCGCGGCCGCCCATCCGGCGACCGCGCCCGCCGACGAAGATGCCGACCAGGGGCGCTACCATCTCGGCGGAATAGCACGGGCTCGTTCGAGGCGGCTACCATCGCAGCCGTGGACGACGTCCGCATCGGAGATGGCATCGAGCTGCGCTACCGCTGTGACCGCAGCGCCCTCCCGGAACACCTGCGCGCGCGCTTCCTCGAGCTGGACTTCGACGACGAGGCGCAGCGCTTCGTCGTCGAGAGCCTGGCCGCGCCCCACGGCAGCCTGCGCACCGGCCTCTACCGACTGCTTCAGCGCCTGCTCTCCGACTACGACGCCTACGGCCTGCTCGGCATGTACCCGATGCACCTGCTGAGCACCGCGCAGCTGCAGCGACTGCTCGATGACCACATGGGCGGGGCGCTGCTCGATGTCGGCGCGGGCGACGGCGGCATCACCGCGCGAGCCGCGCCCCTGTTCGAGCGGGTCGCCGCCACCGAAGCGTCACGCATGCTCGCACGCCGCCTGCGGGCGCGCGGCTACCGCGTAATCCATCACGACCTCTCCAGCGCGCCCCTGCCCGACGGCGAGCGCTTCGACACCGTCATGTGCCTGAACGTGCTCGATCGCTGTCACCGACCGCGCTCCTTGCTGTCGAGCCTGGTCACCGCGCTGCAGCCCGAGGGGCGGCTGCTGCTCTCGGTGCCGCTGCCGCTCCGACCCCACGTTCACGTGGGCGCGAGCACCGTCGACCCGGACGAGCCGCTGCCCGATCCCGAGCCGAGCTGGGAAGCCGGCGCCGCGAGCCTAGAGCGCGGCCTGCTCACGCCGGCAGGCCTCGTCGTCGAGCATCTCGGGCGCGCGCCCTACCTGTGCCGCGGCGACAGTGGCACCGCGCTACACGTGCTCGACGCAGCCATCCTCGTATGCAAACGCCAAGCTGAGAGCGACCCCTGCGCGCGCGCTCGCTCCTGAAGGAACTTCGACGACCCGCGGGCAAGGGGTCTGCTGCCCCAACCGTCCGGTGGGCTCCTGGCGCCGAGCGAGCGTTGCACGCGTGGAAGGCGGGTGGATACCTCACCACATCATGCGGCTACGATGCTTCTGGCTCTGCCTTCGATCCCGACGACCCTGAAGGTGAGCCCATCAGAGTCTCCGCGGGCGGCAACCTCGCCATCGGCGCCATCGCCGGCTCCTTTCAGCCACGGGAGCACACCGAGCGCGAGGTCGATCGGATGCACTGGAGCATCGAGTACGCCGATGGCCGCTGGGCACTGCGACTCACGGTGCGCGGGGCCGGCGGAGGCGACACGCAGCCTCTCTACATGCGGACGGTCGCGTTCTGAGTGGTTTGGGAACCGAGGTATCGTGTCGCAGCGGAAAGCCCGGCAGGGGGGGGACCGGCCCGATCAGGATGACGCAGCGAGCTCACTGGTTGTCTTGGTTGGTCATCGGCCTCGCGTTCGCCTATGGCAGGCAGACCTGGCCGATGCCCGCCGACACGGTCTGAAGGATGCCGTCGATGGCGGGGCCGAGGTCCTCGTCGCAGATCGAGCCGATGCTGCCTTGGGCGCCGAAGCGCCTCGCAAGCGTCACGAAGCGACGTCCGGGTTCCGCCCCACCGGCCTCGCCCTCGCACGCGGGAGTGAGCGCCGGTCCCCCCTCGTCGGTACGGATCGGGTCGACCCGCTCCTGCATCCGCAGGTCCGCCAAGACCGCGTCGTAATAGGCGTCGCGCTGGCGCTGACTGTCGAAGTCGACCGCGGCGCGGGCGTCCGCATCGACCAGGTCCGGCGGCACACCCACGATGGCGCCGAAGTGCACCAGATGCTCGTTGCCGGGACGCAACGCCTGGAAGCCGTTGATGTAGCGGTCGAGGGAGTAGAGGTTCTGGGGGTTGAAGAAGCAGCGCAGGGCCATGTCCTGCGCTGCGAGTGGCTCTTCCGGATCCAGAAACTGGTTCGGGGTGAAGTGGGCGGTGTCTGCAGACGAGCAGTCCTCCTCGTTGGTCACGACGACGATGGAGACCAGTGACAGGCCGGTGGGGTCGCTGCGCAGAAAGCCGGCGTTCTGCGCATCGCCGTGGCCCAGCTGCCCAACGCCGTCGATGTCCCCGAGGAAGAGGATGCGGTTGGGCTCGAAGGCCTGACCGGTCTCCGGGTCCCGGTCGACCGAAGGCCACAGCGCCTTGAGCCCCGCCTCCAGCGGCTGCTTGAAAAGACAGCCGTCGGTCCCCACCGTGGCGAGGCAGGCGAGGTCCTGAGCGGTCTGGGGGAGGTCGTGGATCTCGGGTTGGAAGACGAGAAAGGGCGGATAGGCCGACTGACAGCCCTCCAAGAGCTCCGTGTCGGGGGCGTCGTTGAGGACGCCGTCGTCGCCGAGGTTGGCGCAGCCTGGCACGCCCTGGATGCCGACCAGGCCCATGTCCGTGGTGACCACGCCCAGGTGAACGTCCTCGGCGGGCGTGGCCTCCGCCTCTCCATCGCCGTCCAGATCGCCCGTCGTCAGCGCCTCGAGCATGCGCGGAAACTGGGCGGCGAGGGCCGCCTGCTCCTCTGCCATGGTGACGCCGTTGTCGATCACGAAGAGCATGTCGACGGTATCGATTCGCAGGGCGGGGCTCCCGTCCGGATTGGCGGGCCGGCAGCGGAGCCCCGCCGCCACGTCCTGGCCCGGCACCGGTGCGTCGAGGATGGTGTCGATGTCGTCGGCCGCGGCGTGGCTGGCGCCCGCGCCAGCCGCGTCCGAGGAGTCGAGCGAGTTGCAGGCCGCGAGCAGCCCCAGCAGCACAAACCATTGAATAGAGCGCATCGTTCCCCCAGTTCGAATGCCGCCCGAGCGACACCGCGCCGGGCGCAGATCAAGCTAGCACCCGCCCGTGCCGGTGCAATTCGGGCGCCGGCTGGCGCTCCGTGGGGAAGATGCGATGATCGGCCCATGTCGTGGGTGCGATGCCTTGCCCTGTTGCTGCTGCTGGGCGCGGTCGGCTGTGACGACGCGGCCGACGGTGAGGTGGCCGAGGACAGCGGCGGGTCGGACGTTCCCGGCTCGGACGGGCAAGAGACACCCACCGGCGACGACGGCGACGATCCCACCAGTCCCGGCCTGGAGCCTCCCGCGACCGGCATGCCCGGCCAGAATCCGAGCACGCCCGGCAACGACACGCCCGGCGGCGCCGCGGGCGAGGGCCCGGCCGCACCCGGCGATGCCGCCGACATGGCTGGCCAGGACGACGACGACGCCGGGACGCCGGACGGCTGCGGCGCCCACGTGCCCTGCGACGCCTCCACACCCTGCAGCGACTCGACCCTGCACTGCATCGTGCTGCCCAGCTGCGGCGGGCCGGCTTGCATCACCCCCGCGGACGCCTGCCAGCTCGAGTGCGGCCAACCCGACTGCGCGATCCTCGAGTCGTACCCCGAGCAGGTCGGCTGCAACTGAGCGCGCTCGCGGGACCGGGGGCCAACAAGCAATGGACCGCCGCGCGGACGAGCGCCGTTGTGTCAGCGCCACCAGCGAACTAGATTCCATGCCATGCGCGGCTATGGACAGTTTTGCTCGGTGGCGCAGGCGCTCGAGGTGCTGGGGGAGCGCTGGACGCTGCTGGTCGTGCGCGAGCTGATCGAGGGTAGCTCGCGCTTCAACGAGCTGCTGCGTGGGGTGCCGCTGATGTCGCGCACGCTGCTGTCCCAGCGCCTCAAGACGCTGGAGTCCTGCGGCGTGGTGGAGCGCCGCAAGGGCGAGGGCGGCGCGCCCGAGTACCATCTGACGGAGGCCGGTCGCGACCTGCAGCCGATCGTCAGCAGCATCGGCATCTGGGGCCAGCGCTGGGCGCACCGCGAGCTCACGCGTGACGACCTGGACCCCACCCTGCTGATGTGGGACATGCAGCGCCGGCTGGACGTGGACGCCCTGCCGGAACGGCGCACCGTCGTTCAGTTCTGGTTCCGGGACATGCCCGCATCGAAGAATCGCTTCTGGCTGCGCCTCGACAAACCCGACGTGGAGTTGTGCCTGCACAATCCCGGGCGGGACGTGGACCTCAAGGTGGAGACCAAGTGCCGCACCATGGTGGACGTCTGGATGGGGCACCGGGAGCTGCGCGCCGCCCTGCGGGCGCGCGAGATCACGCTCGACGGGCCGCGGCGCCTGCAGCGGGCCTTCGCCGACTGGCTGCTGCTGAGCTACTTCGCACCGGCCGGACGGGCCCAGGCCGAGGCCGGCCGCCTGTCGGGACGCGCTTGATTCGGAAGGGCGCTTGAGCCACGTCTCCACACGCGCGCCCGCAGCGGATGCCGGCCCGGCGGCCGCAGGCCTGGCCGCGCTGCCGGTGCTGCTGGTGCTGGGCGCGATCTTGCCCGAGTTTGCGCCGCTGCATGCCCCCCAGGCCTCCGCGCCGGGCCGGGCGCTCGAGCGGCTGCTGAGCCTGCTGCCTCTCGGGCCGCTGCCGCTGCGGGTGGCCCTGACCAGCGCCCTGCTGGCCGCCGGCGGCGCCGCGCTGCTGCAGCGCGCGCTTTCGACCCTCTTGGCCGTGCGCGGGCTCGCCGCGGACCGCGCGCTGCCGCTGTCGGTGGCCTTGAGCTGGGCGGTGGCGGGCAGCGGCGCCCTGCTCACCATGCAGCACGACACCTCGCTGTTGCCGCTGCTGCTGGCGCTCGCCTGCCTCGAGCGCCTGTCGGCCCAGGTGGCGCGTGGACCCACACTCGCGGTGGTCGACCTGGCGCTGGCCTCGCTCTTGCTGGGCCTGCTCTGGGCGGTCGAGCCGTGGCTGGCCCTTGCTCTGTCGCTGCCGTGGCTGCTGGTCGCTGAGCGCAGCCTGCGAGCCCAGGGCCGCTCGGCACTGCACCTGTCGCCGCTGTTGGTCGGAGCGCCGGGCGCGCTGCTGCCACTCGTGATCGGTGACGGCGACCGTCCCGCCGCTGCGCTCGAGTCGCCGGGTCTGGTCGCGCTCGGACTCTCGGCGGTCGGCGTGGGCGCTGGCGTGGTGCTGGCAGCCCGCGACGCCCAGCGGCGGCTCTTCGCACTGTGGCTGCTGGGCGCGCTGGCCGGGCTGGTGCCGGCCGCGCTCGGGCTCGGCGCCTCGACGCCGGCGGCGCTGCGACTGCTGCCGTGCGCCGCTGGCGTCATGCTGGCGGCGCTGCTCGCCGCGCTGCTGCCCCAACAGGGCCGGCGAGGTCTGCTGCAGCTGGCGACCGTGGCGCTGGCAGCCCTGGGCCTGTTGTCGCTGCGCGAGGCGCTGCTCGAGAACCGTCCCGCCCAACCCGCGGTGAGCGACCACTGGACCGACGGCGCGCTGCGACAGCTGCCGGCCCGGGCCGTGCTGATCGCCAGCGACGCCGGTGCGCGGCGCCTGCAGCATCTATGGGAGCTGGAGGGGGGCCGGCCGGATGTGGTGACGGTCCCCCTCGCGACGCTCTCGGATCCGGCGCGCGCCGACCGCTTCGCCCGCGCCCAGCCCGCACTCAAGGGCTTGCTGCGCACGCACCTGATCGACGGGCGCCTCTCGCCCTTCGAGCTCCAGTCCCTGGCCGCGACCCGCCCCGTGCTGGTGGAGCCCACACCCCACGCCGCATCCGAGGCCCAGGAGTTGGACGAGAGCCTGCTCCCCGAGGGCGCCTACCACCGCGTTCAGACCAGCTCCGTGACCGGCACCGACGTGCGCGCCGCCACCGCCCACCAGCGCGCCCACTACGACGCCCTCCACGACCGCGTCGCGCTCAGCACCCTCCCCCCCGACGCCCGCGCGCGGATGCGCGACCCCCACCTGGCCGCCGCCCGCTA
>JAPPOT010000634.1 GCA_028817855.1 Myxococcales bacterium | reverse complement strand
CGGGTAGGGCGGGCGTCCGGTCAGCGTCTGATAGAGCGTCGCGCCGAGCGCGTACAGATCGGTGCGGGCGTCGAGCGCCTGCATGTTCACGACCTCCGGCGATGCCACCGCCGGCGTGCACACGGCGAACTTCGCGCTGCCGGTCGGAGCCATCGCGCCGAAGTCCAGCAGCTTGGCCTTGCCGTCACCGGTGCAGCGCACGTTGCGCGGGCTCAGATCGCGATAGACCATCGCGCGCGCGTGCACGAGCGAGAGCGCCGAGCAGACGTCGTGCGCCACCTCGCACGCGGCGCGCCAGCCCAGCGGCGCACGGGCGACCAGGTCGCCGCCATCGAGCAGCTCCATCGTGTAGAACGGCACCTCGCCATCGAGGCCGTAGTCCACGACCTCGACGATGCGCGGATGGGCGAGCTGCGCCAGGGTCCGGTACTCGCGCTCGAACAGCTCCCGCGCGCCCCCGTGCTGCTCCACCCGGGGGCGCAGCCGCTTCAGCGCCAGCTGCCGTCCGCTGGTCCGGTCGACAACGCGGCCCACGAGCGCCATCCCGCCGCGGCCGATGATCTCCTGGAGCTCGTAGCGGTCCGCTACAAGCGCTGGAAATTCAAGCGTTTCATCCATTTCAGCCCCGTGTATTGCAGTAATAATAGATTTTTTTACAAGCAAAGCCAATCTCGCCTATCATCAAAATTGGACAGCCAAATGAGGCCGGCCGCCTTGTAGCGGCCACCAGGGAGGTTCCATGGCCAACAGTCCGTCCACGGCACCCGCAGCGCTCCCATCGGAGCGGGCCGAGGCGCCGCGCCGCTCGACGCCGCCCGCCCGTCATCTCTCGGTCGCTCCGAAGGACGCACAGGCCCGCCTCGAGCCGACCCTGCCCGGGCGCCTGCGCGCCTTCGCCCAGACCTGCGGCGATCAACCGGCGCTACGCCAGAAGCGGCGTGGCCTGTGGGAGGAAGTCAGCTGGTCGGACTACTACGCCCGTGTCAGCGCCACCGCGCGCGTGCTCGCCGAGCACGGGATCGGTCCGGGTGATCACGTCGCCATCCTGAGCGACAACCGTCCCGAGTGGCTCTACGCCGACCTTGCCGCCCAGGCGCTCGGCGCGCGCAGCGTCGGCATCTACGCCACCAGCCCGGCCAGCGACGTGGCGATGCTGTTGCAGCACAGCGAGAGCAAGGTGCTCTTCTGCGAGGATCAGGAGCAGGTCGACAAGTTTATGGAGGTGGCCGGGGAGCTGCCGTCGCTGCAGCAGGTGGTCGTCTTCGAGCCACGCGGCACACGCGGTTATCCCGATGCGCGCCTGACGCCGTGGAGCGAGTTCCTTGCGGGCGGCGAGGCGCTGATGCGCGACGACGGCGCCTTCATGACGCGCTGCATCGCCGAGCTCGATCCCGACGCCCCCGCCATGGTCGTCTACACCTCCGGCACCACGGGCCGCCCCAAGGGCGCGATGATCTCGAGCCGGAATGCCTGCGAGATGATCGACTCCTTCGCCACGCTCTTCGAGTTCGGCCCGCAGGAGCAGGTCCTGTCCTATCTGCCCCTGTGCCACGTGGCGGAGAAGATCTACAGCGTCTTGCTGCCGCTCACCGAGGGCGTCGTGGTGCACTTCGGCGAGTCCATCGACACCGTCCAGGAAGACCTGCGCGAGGTCTCGCCGACGGTCTTCCTCGGTGTGCCGCGCATCTGGGAGAAGATCCACGCTGCTGTCACGATCAAGCTGAAGAACGCCTCGTGGCTCAAGCGCACGCTCAGCGCCTTCTTCCTGCGCAAGGGCCAAGAGATCCAGGCCCGCCGCCGTCGCAGCGAAGCCACCATGCTGGATCGCGTGATGTGGGCGCTCGGCGATCTGCTGATCTACCGCGCCCTGCAGGAACGCCTGGGCCTGCGCCGCTGCTGGCTGCCCGGCAGCGGCGCCGCGCCGATCGCGCCCGAGCTGCTCGAGTGGTATCGCTGCTTCGGCGTCGAGATCTGCGAGGGTTATGGCATGACGGAGCTCGCCGGCGTGAGCCACATCAACCCGCTGGACGGCAACAGGGTGGGCACCGTCGGAGTGCGCATCCCGGCGCTCGAGCAGCGCATCGCCGAGGACGGGGAGATCCTGCTGCGAGGTCCCTCGGTCTTCGTCGGCTACCTGCACGATGAGGCGGCCACGCGCGACACGATCGACGATGAGGGGTGGCTGCACACCGGCGACATCGGCTGCATCGAGGATGGCTACCTGACGATCACCGGGCGCAAGAAGGAGATCCTCATCACCGCGGGCGGCAAGAACCTGTCGCCGGAGCGGATCGAGAACGCGATCAAGACCAGCCCCTACATCAAGGAGGTGGTCGCGATCGGAGACCGCCGCAAGTTCGTCGCGGCGCTCGTGCAGATCGAATACGACACCGTGGGGTACTGGGCCCAGGCGCGGGACATCCAGTACACGAGCTACCAGGACCTCGCCGGCAAGGATGCCGTGGTCGCGCTCGTCCACGAGGAGATCGCGCGCGGCAACGACGGCCTCGCGCGTGTCGAGCAGGTGCGCAGCTTCCGCATCCTGCCGCGCCAGCTGCAGCAGGACGACGGCGAGCTGACGCCGACACAGAAGGTGCGGCGTGGCGCCATCAACGAGCGCTACGGCTCGCTGATCGAGAGCATCTACACGTCGGCTTGACGCGGTCGGGGCGCGCCGCGCTCAGCGGTGGAACGCTTCCCAGACGAGCATCGGATCGCACACGAAGCACGACACGCTGCCGAAGCTGATCAGCGCGCCGTAGGGCACCTCGGTGAGCTCCTTGGGCTCGAGGCGCCTGCCGTCGAGCTTGGTGCCGTTGGTGCTGCCGGCATCCGCGACGCGCACGGTGCCCTCGGAGTCGAGCTCGAACCAGGCGTGGAACTTCGAGACGCTCTGGTGGCGCAACACCACGTCCTTGTTTCGAGCGCGGCCGACGACTATGCGGTCCATCGACATCGACTCCTGGTTCCGCTTCGCCAGGGGAAGCATGAAGTGGCGATGGGCGTGCAGCCGCTTGGATAGCTCGACTGCGGTGAAGCCGCCCGAGACCTCCGGGTCCACCACCTGCGAGCCGCCGACGACGGTGTGGAAGCCGATCTGGTGCGCCCCGGTCGTGGCGTCGAGCGACGACTCCAGACCCAGCTCGAGGTCGCCGTCGGGTGATCCCGACAGGTCGATGCACAGCAGCGGCGCATCTCCGTAGGTCACCACGAAGGGATCGGCGGGCCCGAGTGCCTTGCGCACCAGCTCACTGGGGACGACGCGTTGCAACAGTTCTGCCTGATACCCCATGAATGCAAAAATATATCACTGACAGATGAGAAAGTAAGCTGAATTGCCAAAATATGTGTACGTGCTGACTATTTTTGGTGATTGGCGTTCCGCGACCGGGCGAGATCTCCCTCTGGGGATCGCCGCGCCGCAAGCGCATCTTCGTGCACGACCCTGGGCTCCGGTGCCTCGGCGGGCACCACGGCCCGGCAATACATCGGCCGGACCCCGCCGGGATCCTGCTCGCGCTCGCAGCGCATACGGGTCGGAAGCTCGAAGTCCGGTCCTTCCGGGAACCGGGTGGCCCGGTGTCAGGCTCCGGCGAGCCGATCGACGAGGCCCTCGCCGGGGCGCTCCTTGCGTCGCACGGCAGCGCGGCCGCCAGTGCGCGATCCGCTCTGAACAAGACAAGAGCGGGTACAGGCTTTGCCAAAATGCCGCAAATGATTGCCGTGGGTGATGGCGCTAGCACCAATTCATGCAAGCCAAATGGAAGGTGTCACACCTGGTGGCGAGCTGCGCGGCGCTGTCGCTCGCCAGTTGCCAGCAGGACTCGGCCCAGCCGGGTGTGGACCTATCCGGCGCATCCATGAGCCCCGCGGGCAGCTCGACGCCCGGCGCTTCGGGAGCGGACGCGCGGACTGCCGGACAACAGCCGTCCACCGACGGCAACGTACCGGTCGACTCCGCGAGTGCGGGCACGGGAGCGGATGCGACCGATCCGAGTGAACCGCCCGTGCCCGGCGCCCCCGAGGGCCGAGGCCACGCGGTGTGGGGCTCCTTCGGGCTCGACCTCGGCCACAGCCGCTTCAACCGCGAGGAGACGTCCATCACGCGGGAGACGGTGAGCAGACTAGGCCAGGCGTGGACGGTCTCGGCCCCGGGCGTCACCAGCACTCCGGTGGTGCGGGACCGGATCATCTACTGGGCCGACTGGGGCGGCACGGTGCACGCGACGACGCTGCAGGGCGTGGAGCTGTGGTCGTACCTGAGCACCGATCCCGCCATGGGCTACACGCCCAGCGGCTACACCGCGTCACTCTTTGCGGGCGAGGAGCTCGTCTACGCCGCCAACCGCGATGGCTGGCTGGTCGCGCTTGACCGGGCCGACGGCAGCGAGCGCTGGAAGACGCTGATCGATGGCGGCATGCACACGCACATCTGGAGCTCGCCGGTCGTCGCCGAGGACGACAACGTGCTCGTGATCGGCGTGGCGGGATACGGCACGCGCAACGACGGCACGCCGCTGCCCTCCGAGCAGTTGCGCGGCTTCAAGGGCGCGGTCCACGGCTACGCCGCCAGCACGGGCGCGCTGCTGTGGTCCTTCGACACCACTTCCGACGGTGGCAGCAGCGGCGTGAGCGTGTGGTCGTCAGCGTCCCTCGACACCGAGCGCAAGCTGGCCTTCATCGGCACAGGCAACGCCTATTCGCGCCCCGCCGGGCCCTACAGCGATTCGCTGCTCTTCATCAACTACATGACGGGCGAGCTGGTGCACCACGCTCAGTACACCGAAGGCGACGCCTTCACCGTGGCCACGCCGCTCTCCGGGCCCGACGCGGACGTGCCGGGCGCGCCAAACCTCTTCATGATCGGCGACGTGCCCGCGGTCGGCGTGGGGCAGAAGAACGGCTACTACCACGTGCACCACCGCGAGACCGGCGCGCTGATCTGGGAGGAGCAGCTCACCAGCGGCGGCACCCAGGGCGGCATCATGCAGTCGGCCGCCTACGGCGACGGCACGATCTACGTCGCCTCCAACAGCGGCTTCTCCTCCTCGGCCCTGTTCGCGGTCGACGCCGCGGATGGCCGGGTGAAGTGGCGACACAGCTTCGGCGACAAGACCTTTGCGCCTCCGGCGTTGATCGGCGGTGTCGTCTTCAGCGGCGACATCTCCGGCAGCGTCGCGGCGCTGGACGCGGCATCGGGCGACGTGCTGTGGGAGCTCGACGTGCGGCAGGACCACGGGGCGGGCTTCTCGGTCGCCCACGGCCTGCTGCTCACCGGCTTCGGCTACCACTTCTCGGAGTTGTCGCAGGAGCCGCTCAGCGGTGGCCTCTTCGCCTACAGCGTCGACGGCGCGCCGCCGGTGGTCGGCGAAGCGGACCCGAACGACGACTGCGATCCCACCCACGTCGCCAGCGGCAACACGTTCGAGGATGTCTACCAGAGCGTCCTGTGCACCGGCTGCGCGACGGCGGGCTGCCACTCTGCCATGAGCCCGATCGTCGGCCTGCCGTTGCAGCCGATCGACGCGGCCTACACCGCGCTCGTGAGCCAACCCGCCGCGGCTGCTTCCGCGGGCGGCGTGTGCGCGGGCCGGACCCAGGTCGTACCGGGCGACGCGGACGCCAGCTTGCTCTACACGAAGCTGGTCCAGACCGGCGGCGGTAACGCCTGCGGCGCGCGCATGCCGCTGGTGGCGGATCCGCTCGACTCCGCGCTCACCGAGCGCGTGCGGGCCTGGATCGAAGCCGGCGCCAGCCGCTAGCTCACGCGCACGGCGACACGTCCACGTCGGGCAGTACCTGCAAGAGAGCGGCCGCGTTGCCTCAGAGGATCTTGCGCTTGCGCTCGGGTGTGAGCGCCGGATAGCCGTGGCGCGCCTGCAGCGACTCGGAGATCTCGAACGCGCGGAAGGCCTGGATGAACGGCGTCGGGTTTCCGGTCCACAGACTGTCGCTTCCCCACAGCACCCGGTCCTCGCCCACGTGCAGCAGCAGCTTGCCGAAGAAGTGCATGGCCTCATCCATGCGACGCTGCATCAGCTGCGCCCACGCGTAGCCGCAGTCGGCGTAGACATGCGTGCGCGCCGCGGCCGACCCGTCGAGGGGCTGGCCGTTTGGACCGATGTTGCTCTGACGCAGCGAGCGGATCAGGCTGTTGACGCCCCGGTCGAGCGGATACAGCGCCTGGACGGACGCGTCCTGCTCGTCGTAGGGCCCCTCGGGCCACATCCCGACCCCGGCGCCCCCGCCCAGGTCCGGGGCCGGGTCGTCGGGGGGCCGCGAGCTCTCGCCAGCG
>JAPPOT010000815.1 GCA_028817855.1 Myxococcales bacterium | reverse complement strand
GCGGGACTCGGGGATGGACTACTACAAGTCAATCAAGTGACCCATCCGCTCGTTCTTCGTCTCGAGATACTCGCGGTTGTGGTCATTCGGATCGATCACCATCGGGCGCCGACCGCTGACGGCCATACCCTCGGCGCGCAGGCCCTCGACCTTGGCCGGGTTGTTCGTCATGAGCTCGACCGACTTCACACCCAGGTCTCGCAGGATCGCGACCGCGGCGTGGTACCGACGGGCGTCCGCCTCGAAGCCGAGGCGCAGGTTGGCGTCGACCGTGTCGACACCCTGCTGCTGCAGCGCGTAGGCGCGGATCTTGTTGCCGAGGCCGATGCCGCGGCCTTCCTGGCGTAGATAGACCACCACGCCGCGCCCGGCAGTGGCCACGCGGCGCAGCGCCTGATCGAGCTGCTCGCGGCAGTCGCACTTGAGCGAGTGCAGCACCTCGCCGGTGAAGCACTCGCTGTGCACGCGCGCCAGCACCGCCTCGGCGCCGTCGACGTCTCCGCGCACGAAGGCGCAGTGCTCGTCGCCGCTGTCGGCCTCCCGATAGACGACGACGCGGAAGGGTCCGTACTCGGTGGGAACGTCCGCCTCGGAATAGCGCGCGACGGCCTGGGAGGCGCGCTCACCGGCGGCTGGATGCACGTGATTCATTCTCGATGGTCCCTCGCCGAAGAGGCCGGCGCCCCACGGGCTGCAAACAATGTAGGTTCTGTCCCTGGCGCGTCAAGCGACTTCCGAGGCCTCGCGCGTGGCGCGAATAGGCCCGTTTCCCGGGGAAAAAGCCCAAGTTCATCGTTCGCTCTGCTCCGCCAATAGCGTCGCCTGGCGGTCATTCTGCAGCGCCGTCAGAAGCTCTTCCAGATCGCCCTGCACGACCGATTCCAGCTTGTGCAGAGTCAGTCCGAGGCGGTGATCCGTTACGCGGTTCTGCGGATAGTTGTAGGTGCGGATCTTCTCCGAGCGCTCGCCGGTGCCCACCTGATCGCGCCGCCCGGCGGCCTCCGCTGCCTGCGCCTCGGCCGTCGCGATGGCGAGCAGCTTGGCGCGGAGGATCTGCATCGCCCGGGCGCGGTTCTTGTGCTGCGAGCGCTCGTCCTGGCAGCGCACCATGATGCCGCTGGGCTTGTGAAAGACCTGCACCGCGCTGTTGGTGGTGTTGACGTGCTGCCCGCCCGGACCGCCGGCGCCGGTGGCCTGAATCTCGAGGTCGCCGTCGTTGATCTCCACGTCGACCTCATCGGCCTCCGGCATCACCGCCACGGTCGCGGTCGAGGTGTGGATACGGCCCTGGCTCTCGGTCGCCGGCACGCGCTGCACGCGGTGCACGCCGCCCTCGAAGCGCAGCACCGAGTACACGCGCTCGCCCTTGACGGCGGCGATCACTTCCTTGAAGCCGCCGGCGGTGCCCTCGCTGCGCGATAGCAGCTCCACCTTCCAGCCCCGCCCCTCGGCGTAGCGCGAGTACATCCGGAAGAGGTCGGCGGCAAAGAGCGCGGCCTCGTCACCCCCGGTGCCAGCGCGGATCTCGAGCACCGTGTCGCGCGCGTCGTTGGGATCGGTCGGCAGCAGCAGGACCGAGATCTGCCCCTCGAGCTGCTCGAGCTCCTGTTCGAGCCCGGGCAGCTCCTCCATCACCATCTCGCGCAGCTCCGGATCGCTCATCGCCTCGCGGTCCTCGGCGATCTGCTTCTCCAGCTTCTGATAGCGCTGGTAGGCCTCGACCAGCGGCTGCAGCTCGCCGCGCTCGCGCGACACCTGCGTGTAACGCTTGGCATCGCCCGCCACCTCGGGCTGGCACAGCAGGTCCTCCAGCTCGTCGAAACGAGCGCAGAGCGACTCGAGCTTGTCGACGGGGAGCATCGCGTGATCGCGCGGGGGCCCGCGCGCCTCTCTCACGCCCCGAGGGCGCGGGACTTACTTGGCCTTGTCGCCGTACTTCTTCTTGAAGCGCTCGATGCGACCGGCCGAGTCCATCACCTTCTGCTTGCCGGTGTAGAAGGGGTGGCAGGCGGCGCAGATGTCCACGGTGAAGGAGCCGCGCGTCGAGCACGTCTTGAAGGAGGAACCGCAGGCGCAGGTGATGGTCGCCTCGGTGTACTCGGGATGGATGTCGGGCTTCATGGTGATGTCCTCGCGCTCCGGAGATAGGAGCGCTCCCCGTTCGGGGGGTGGTCTTCTAGCGAAATTCCACCACTGCGGCAAGCCGGCGGCACATTGTTGCGGGCATCCGAGGCCCGGGATAATGCTGTGGTCATGGCACAAAAGCGCATTCACCTGGTCTGCCGAGGGCGCGTCCAGGGCGTGTTTTTCCGAGCTTCCACCCAGCGCGAGGCACGCCGCCTCGGCCTCACGGGTTGGGTAAAGAACCGCGCCGACGGCGCTGTCGAGGTGGTCGCCGAGGGCGAAGAAGACCAGGTCAAGGACCTGCTGGCCTGGGCCCAACACGGCCCCACCACCGCAAGAGTCGAGCGCGTCGACACGAGATGGCGCAGCTACACCGGGGAATTCTCCAAATTCCAGATAGTTCCTGATTGAGGATCTCGCGCCGCCCCTTGCCACGAGGTGGGCGCGGATGGCTCCAAACGACCAAAAACTGGACCCCTCGCGCGCGCGAGAGACACTAGCCCCATGCGCGCTATCTCAGCGTGGTGCTTCACAATTCTCCTGCTCGTCTGGGCCGCGCCCGCGGGCGCCGAGGGCAGCGCAGCGCCCACCGAGAGCTGGGTCGTCGCGCGCGGGCTGACCGCGGATGAGCTCGGGCGGATCGCCCAGGAGCTCGCCAGCGACGACGCTGGGCGCCGCGAGGGCGCGGTGCTCACGCTCACCACACTGCATCCCGAGAGCCTCCCGGGCATCAAGAAGCGCCTGCGCGAGCTATCCCGCCGCCGGCCCCAGAAGGACGACGCCCGCGCGGCCCTCACGGCCTTTCGCCACGCCGTCGGCAGCCGTCGTGCCGACGACGGCGTCGACATCGCGCCCGGCGTCGCGAAGGCCCTGGCCCAGCAGCGCTCGCCCGCTCGCCTCGCCATGGCCGAGCCCCTGCTGATGTTACGCGCCCTCGAGCGCATGCGCTCGCCCGAGGCCGGCCAGCGCATCGCCGACATCTTCCTGCTCGACGAGCCCGGCGTCTGGAGCCACGAGGCCCGCCTGGTCCGGGTGCGGGGCGGCTTGGCGCTGCTGCCCACCCTGATCCACCTGCGCGGCCACGAGAGCTCGCGCATCCGCGACTGGGCGCGCAGCGCCGTGCGCGCGCTGGGCATGGACGACCCGAAGAAGGCCACCTCGATCGAGGACCCGGAGCTGGCCGCTCGCGTCATCCGCGCCTACGCCGACCCGCTGCACTTCCCCGCCATGCCGATCATCGTGCGTCTGGTCGACAGCCCATCGCTGCAGGTGCGCACCGCCGCCCGCGACTCGGTCGCGCGCTTTGGCAAGAACGCGATCTGGCAGCTGCGCGAGCTCTACCAGGAGATCGCCAGCGAGCCCGCCAGCAAGCGCTGGAAAGCGCCCCAGACCGCGCGCGAGCTCTACGCGCGCATCGACGCGCCCCGCAACCAGCGCGCCGCCGCCCTACTCGAGCAGGGCATGGCGGCCTTCGTGGCCGGCGACCTCGAGACGATGCAGGTCCGCTACGACCTGCTGCTCGCCCAGCACCCGGACTTCGGCGAGCGCGCCAAGATGGCGGGTGGCTACGCGGCCCTCGGCGAAGCCGCGCTGGCCGCCGACGCCCTCGACCGCGCGCGCGACGCCTACCGCCGCGCGCTGCGCCTCGACCCGGACGCCTCCGAAGCCGACGCCTGGCGCGCCCGGCTGGCCTTCGTGGGCGCCGAGCGCTCCCTGTCGCGCGGCGTCGTCGACCTCCCCAGCTACGAGCGCGCCCTCGCGCACGACCCAGGGATCGCCGCGGCCGCCACCGCCCGCGACCGCCTCACCGGCGAGCTGGCCGCACGCAAGCGGGACCGCAAGCGACTGGCCGCCTTCGGCGCCATCGCCCTGCTGCTGGGCGTGCTCTTCCTCACGCTGCGCCCGAGCCGCCCCACCGCCAAGGCCTGAGCGCACGCCCCTCGCCCGACCCAGTCGCTTGGGCTAGGGTCCCGCGCATGACGGAGTTCGCCTACCAGACCCTGCTCCCGCTGGGAGCCGACCAGACCCCCTACCGCAAGCTCACCAGCGACCACGTCGCGCTCTCCGAGATCAAGGGCCGGCCGCTGCTGGAGGTCGAGCCCGCGGGCCTGACGCTGCTCGCCCGCGAGGCCATGCGCGACATCTCGCATCTGCTGCGGCCGGGCCACTTGGGGCAGCTCAAGCGCATCCTCGAAGATCCCGAGGCGACCGCCAACGACCGCTTCGTCGCGCTCGACCTGCTCAAGAACGCCAACATCGCGGCCGGCGGCGTGCTGCCCATGTGCCAGGACACCGGCACCGCCATCGTGATGGGCAAGAAGGGGCAGCAGGTGTGGACCGGCGGCGGCGACGAGGAGGCCCTGGCGCGCGGCATCTACGAGACCTACCAGACCAGCAACCTGCGCTACTCGCAGCTCGCGCCGCTGTCGATGTTCGAGGAGAAGAACACCAAGACCAACCTGCCCGCGCAGATCGAGCTCTACGCGGACGAGGGCGACGCCTACAAGTTCCTCTTCATCGCCAAGGGTGGCGGCTCGGCCAACAAGAGCTTCCTCTTCCAGGAGACCAAGGCCCTGCTCAATGAGAAGCGCCTGTCGGCTTTCCTCGACGACAAGATGCGCATGCTCGGTACCGCTGCGTGCCCGCCCTACCACTTGGCCATCGTCATTGGCGGCACCAGCGCCGAGCACAACCTCAAGACGGTCAAGCTGGCCTCGACCAAGTACCTCGACAACTTGCCGACGAGGGGCGGTGAGCTGGGCCACGGCTTCCGCGACCCGGAGCTGGAGGCCAAGGTGCTGGAGATCGCCCAACGCACGGGCATTGGGGCCCAGTTCGGGGGCAAGTACTTCTGCCACGACGTGCGCGTGATTCGCCTACCGCGCCACGGGGCCAGCTGCCCCGTCGGGATCGGCGTATCGTGCAGCGCGGACCGCCAGGCGCTCGGCAAGATCACGTCGGACGGCATCTTCCTCGAGCAGCTCGAGCAGGACCCGGCCAAGTACCTGCCCGAGGTCAGCGACGATCAACTCGATGGCGAGGTCATCTCCATCGACCTGGACGCACACGACATGGACGGGCTGCGCAAGGAGCTGACGCGCTATCCGATCAAGACACGTCTGTCACTGAGCGGTTGCATCGTGGTCGCGCGCGACATCGCCCACGCCAAGCTGCAGGAGCGCCTGGACCGCGGCGACGGCCTGCCCGACTACTTCAAGCAGCACATCGTCTACTACGCAGGCCCCGCGAAGACGCCGGAGGGCTACGCCTCGGGCTCCTTCGGGCCGACCACGGCGGGCCGCATGGACAGCTACGTCGAACCCTTCCAGGCAGCTGGCGGCAGCATGGTGATGCTGGCCAAAGGCAACCGGTCGCCAGCGGTCACGGCGGCCTGCAACGCCCACGGCGGCTTCTACCTCGGCTCGATCGGGGGCCCCGCCGCGCGCCTGGCGCAAGACTGCATCACCCACGTCGAGGTGCTCGAGTACCCCGAGCTCGGGATGGAAGCGATCTGGAAGATACGCGTGAAGGACTTCCCCGCATTCATCGTCGTGGACGACAAGGGCAACGACTTCTTCGCGGAGTTCCGCAAGGGCTCGCTGCCGCTCGCGAAGTGATGTAGGGGCGACTCACACGCACCCGCCTTCCAGTCCATTCGCCCCCGGGAATGTCGCGGGAGGCCGAATTGCATTCACTTCAGGACCGTGCGAGGCTTTCCACACCTGGGAGGATGTTCCTCCTTCGTCCCGCGCCGGGTGGCGTCGTTTTCAATTCGAATCGAGTTGGTACGCATGGGGACGGCGCGTACCCGTTGAGTAATCCGGGAACAGCCCGGAGGCGATCCAAAGCCGCAGCACCTGGATCGCAGGACTAAGGAAAGCGTTTTGTCGAGAAAGATTTTTGTAGGCAACCTCAACTTCGCAACCGAAGGTGACTCACTGCGGGACTTCTGTGCGTCCGCCGGAACCGTGGTCGATGTTCACATTCCGCTCGATCGAGAGAGCGGCCGTCCGCGCGGCTTCGCGTTCGTGACGTTCTCGAGCGAAGAGGAGGCAGCCGCAGCGGTCGAGCGCCTCGACGGCCAAGCGCTCGATGGCCGACCGCTGCGCATCAACACCGCGGAAGAACGACGCCCGCGCGGCGGCGGCGGCGGTGGGGGCCCACGGCCCGGCGGCGGTGGCGGC
>JAPPOT010000118.1 GCA_028817855.1 Myxococcales bacterium | reverse complement strand
CCTGAACGCCGCCGGGCGCGGCTGCCAGCCGGCCGACGCGCGCAGCGTGGCCACCATGAGCGGCGACGACTTCAACGCCCTCTTCCTGCCGATGCAGAAGCGCGGCGGGATCGTCCAGTACGAGAAGGCCTCGGCCGAGCTCGAGCCCGACGACCACAGCCTGGTGGATCGCGTCTTCGCCGACCGGCGAGGCGCCAGTTACTTCCTGGTCGTCTCCCGGGCCTCACCCGAGGGCTCGGAGAAGACCAACCGCGAGCTGTCCCGCGAGCGCGCCGAGGCCGTGCTCGGCCACCTGCAGGCCACCTTCGACGACCCAGCCCTGGAGCGCCAAGTGGGGCTGCTTTGGCTGGGCGAGGAGTTCGCGCAGCTCGATCCGAGCTTCTGCGGTTGGAAACGCAGCGGTGGAGAGGCAAGCTGCACGCCCGAGGACCTGAACCGCAGCGCTTTCGTCACATGGATCGACTGCACGCTCTGATCATCATCACCGCGCTCTGCGGCGCGGCCTGCAACGGCGAGCCCCCCAAGCCCCCACCGAGCGCCACGCGCGTCGAGGCGGTCACGGCCAAGGGACCCGACGACAACGCCGTCGCCGGCTTCTGCGACATCCACGCCAAGCCCGGCGCGGGGGAGGCCTTTGCGCTGCCACCGGTGAGCGCGCCGCCGAAGGAGAAGAGCGGCGGCGCCCAGTGGGTGAACGTCTGGGCCACCTGGTGCAAGCCCTGCGTCGAGGAGCTGCCGATGATGCAGGCCTGGGGCCCGCGTCTGTCGGGCGACGGCGCCCCCACCGCGATGCACTACGTCAACGTGGACGCCGAGGCGTCCTCGGTCGAGCAGTTCCGCGCCGACCACCCGGGCACGCCCGAGTCCCTGCGCATCGCCAGCCCCGAGGCCCTGGCGCCGTGGATGGAGGGGCTGGGCCTGGACCCGGGTGCCGGCCTGCCGATCCACGCCTTCGTGGGCAAGGACGGCCGCACGCGTTGTGTGCGCTCGGGCGCGGTCACCGAGGACCACTACGCCCTGGTGAAGACCCTGCTGCGGTGACACGCTAGCGTCCGTGCCGCTCCGGATCGCCGTCGTCCTGACGCTCGTGCTCGGCACGCTCGTGCTGCTGCCCGCGCTCGACGCGGGGCTCTTCGCCGACGACTACGTCGTGGCCGCGATGCTCGACGGCCGATTCGCCGCGCCGCGGGCGCCACTCGACCTGTTCAACTTCGCCCGCGGTGGCGAGGACGTCGCGGCGCTCCAGCGGCTGGGGTCACTGCCCTGGTGGACGCCACCGGACTTCAACGTGTCCTTCATGCGGCCGCTCTCGAGCCTGCTGTGGCACCTGGACCGCGTGCTCTTCGGCGACGCTCTGTGGCTCTACCACGCCCACTCGATCGCCGCCTGGGCGCTGCTGGTGCTGGCGGTCGCCGCGCTCTACCGGCGCGTGCTTCCGCTGTGGCTCGCGGCGCTGGCCACCCTGATCTACGGGCTCGACGAGAGCCTTCACTTCCCTACCGTGTGGCTGTCGAACCGCGGCGGGCTCTACGCGATGACGCTGGGTGTGCTCGGGGTGCTGCTGCACGTGCGTGCGCGCGAGGAAGGTTCGCGCGGGAGCTTCGCGGCCAGCTCGATCTGCTTCGCGCTCGCGCTCGGCTTCGGTGAGTGGGCCTTCCCCGCCTTCGGCTACGTGCTCGCCTACGAGCTGGCTTCCGATCTGCGCAAGCCCCTGCGACGGCTGGCCTGCCTGCTGCCGGCTGCCGTGCCGGCCCTCGCCTTTCTGATCACGCGCGCCGCCCTCGGCTACGGCGCGCGCGGCTCGGGCGCCTACATCGATCCGGGCGCCGAGCCCCTGCGCTTCGCGGCGGCCACCCTGCAGCGCGTGCCGGTGCTCGCGGGCGACATGGTCTGGAGCATCCCGGCCTCCTGGTGGGATCACGGCAGCGCCTGGCGCGACGACGTGCTCGCCCTGCAGCTCTTCAGCCCGCAGGTCTGGAAGCAGCTCCCCGACTGGCGCGGGATCCACCTGCTGCTGGGTGTCTCCGCGATCGCGGCCCTCGCAGCTGGCCTGCGGCTGTGCTGGCGCGGCCTCGATGCCCGCGAGCGCCAGGCCCTGCGCTGGCTCGTCCCGGGTGCGCTGCTGGCGCTGATCCCGGTGGTCGGCGCCTTCACCTCCTCGCGCCTGGCGATGGGTGCGCTGGTCGGGGTCGCCCCGATCTTCGCCATCTTCCTGCGCGCCCTTGCGCGCGTGCTGCTCGCGACCGCCTCGCGCACCCGCTTTGCCCTCGCCTACGGCGGCCTCGCCGGAGGCACCGCCTTCCTGCTCGTGCTGCCGCTCGCCCACGACATCGATCGCCTGGTCTACGAGCATCGCACCACCACGGAGTGGGCCCTGAGCGCCGAGCTCGACCTGGAGCAGGTGGCGGACCAGCGCGTCTTCTTGTTGAGCTCGAGCGAGTTCACCACCAGCTTCTTCTTCGCCTACGTCTGGTCCCGACACGGGCGACCGCCGCCGCGCTCCTTCTATCCACTGAGCACAGCGCCCTACGCCCTGCACGTGGAGCGCGAGGGCGATCGCGTGCTGCGCCTCTCCACGCTGGGCGGCAGCTTCCTCGGCTCCGGCCAGGAGCACATGTTCCGCGCCCGCGACGACATCCCGCGCGAAGGCGAGCGCGTGTCGCTGCCCGGCGTCGAGGTGCGCGTGATCGAGCTGCTGCAGGGCCGGCCGCGCACCCTCGAGCTGCGCTTCGACACTTCGCTCGACGATCCGTCGCTGGTCTTCCTGGTCTCCAGCGAGCTGGGGATGACGCGCTTTAGGCCCCCGCGCCCGGGCGAGAGCCGGCGCCTGCGGCGCGCGAGCTATCCGAGCTGGGTCGGCTTGCAGCGCACGCGCCAGCTGGCGCGCCTCGGCCCGGTGCCGGAGTTCATGCACTACACCCCGCTGCCCCCGCTGCTCGACTTCGGCAACCCCCGGCCGCGGTGATCAACGGCGACGCCTGCGCGGCTTGAGCACCAGCCGCACGGTGCGCTGCTCGCCGGGCTCGAGCCAGACGTGCGCGCGCGCTTCCTTGAACAGCGGATGCCAGGCGCTGACTCTCACCATCTCGCCGACCGGGAAGTCCTCGATGCGGAAGCTGCCATCCTCCGCGGTGACGGCATGGACCGGGTGGTGGAAGGTCAACACGTCGGCACGCCCGCAGGGGCGGTCGCGTGCGCAGAGCACCGCCTCCAGGCCGGCGGCGAGGCGCTGCACCACGCGATCGCCGGCAGCCAGGGGACGTGCGCGGTAGCTCGGCCGCAGGGAGGGCACGTGCTCGCGCCCGTCGGCGTTGTCGATCACGAGGCGATCGCCTGCCGCAGCGCTGAGCACGGGCGGACTCAGGCGACAGCCCTCGATCCGCAACGTGTGCGTACGCGGCTCGCGCGGGCGATAGTGGGTGAAGTCGCTGGCCGCGACCACCACGCCCCCGAGCGCGCCCCGGTCCCCGAGAGTGACGGGCCGTCGCGCAGCCTTCTCGGCCGCCGCGCACTCCGCGTCCAGCGACGCGACGCGCTCCCCGTCCGCGATCAGGGCCCGACGTACCTGGTCGGCGGCCGCGTAGCTCGGCAACCGCGCGCCCTTGGCCAGCTCCACTCGCCCGATCAGCACCGCGCCGGTGGGGGTGTCCTGCGCGCGCGGCACCTCCCCGCTGCAACCCAGCAGGCAGAGCAGGATCAGCCCCGGGCCGGCCACCAAACGAGCCATTGCGCGGGGATAGTAACCAAAGTCGGGTGGGACCGATCGGCGCTCCGCCCGGGCCGGCCCCGGTGGCCACCTGCAGCCCCCACCCGAATGTCCTCCCAAATGTGAGCCGAAACGAACAGCCCCTGTCACTCAGGTGTTGTAGGCTTCGAAAGTAGCCGGGACCGGGGGCCCCACAGGGGCCCGGGACAAGGTCCCAACTTGGGGAACGACCATGCAAAATCCTGCGAAAACCGGGAGCTTGGAGCCGGTCGACGCCATCTGTCAGGCGGAAGGTCACCTCTGGGGTGACCCCTACAGCTTTGGCGGAGCGGTGTGGCACCGTGATTGTTTCCGCTGTTACGAGACACAGCCGATCGGCAAGCGCGCCCGCCAGGGTGCCCCCCTGTGGCTGGTCCCCGACGAGTCGGAACAGGCCGCGAGCTGAGGCCCCCCACCGGCTCGACCGGCCAGAAGCGCGAGCGAGGGTGATGCCGAGCGAGGCAGCCGCCGCCGCTCACAGCCCTCCGTAGTCCGTCCCGGTGCGCTCCACGCTGAGGTCCCAGAGCCGCGCTGCTGCGGCCTCATCCTGTGCTGCGCGCGCGCAGCCGACCCGCTTGGGCGGCCCTCGCATCTCGCCCAGGCCTGACGGCCCAATGTACTCGCCGCCGGCCAGCTCCGGGGCCGTGGCGGCGTAGACCGTGGGCCAGGCCCCCTGCTCCGGGGACTGGGCGAAGAGCCTGTTGCTGGTCCGGAAGAACGCCTTGCGCAGGCCCGCGCCCTCCATCTCCGGGGCCACGAACTGCAGGTTCGTATTCGCGTAGCCGGGATGGCAGGCCAGGCTGATCGCCGGATGTGCGGCTCGGGCCAGCCGGCGCTGCAGCTCGAAGGCGAACAGCAGGTTGGCGAGCTTGCTCTTCCCGTATGCGCGCCAGCGCTCGTAGCGCCGCTCCAGATCGAGATCGTCCCAGTGCATCCGACCCATGCGGTGGGCGACGCTGGAGACCGTGACGACGCGCGCGCCCTGGCTGGCGAGCAGCGCGGGTAGCAGCAGGCCAGTGAGCGCGAAGTGCCCGAAGTGGTTGACGCCGATCTGCATCTCGAAGCCGTCGGCCGTCAGCTGGCGCGGCAGCGCCATCACGCCGGCGTTGTTGCAGAGCAGGTCGAGGCGCTCGCGCCGGGCCCCGTAGGCCTCGGCAAAGGCGCGCACGGAGGCGAGGTCAGCCAGATCGAGGGCCATGGTCTCGACCTGCCCGCGCGGCCCCCGCGCCTGCAGCTTCTCGAGCGCCGCCTGGGCGCGCCCGGGATCGCGGCAGGCCATCACCACGTCGGCGCCGTGGTCGGCGAGCAGGCCGGCCGCCCCCAGGCCGATGCCGCTGTTGGCGCCGGTGACCACCGCCACCTTGCCGCTGAGGTCCGGGATGTCGTCGGGGCTCCAGCCAGCCATCGGGCGCACACCCTGCCACGAATCGCCGGCCCCGTGCGCGCTTGCCGGCCCTGCGGCCGGGGATATGTCAGTTGCGACAGCGCATGTCGCTGCAACGCCCCGGCGCCGCGCCCGGGCAGGAGGAATCGCTTCCAATGCGCCGATACGAGAAAATCCTATGCCCTGTGGACTTCTCCCCCTTCTCCAAGGCGGCCCTCGAAGAGGCGGCGGCCCTAGCGAAGGGCATGGGCTCCAAGCTCTGCCTGCTCCACGCCTACCAGAACCCGGCCTACGTGCTGCCCATGTCCGGCTACGTGGGCCCGACCGCCGACATGCTCGGCCGCATGCGCCAGCAGATCGACGAGGAGCTGAACGCGATGGCCAAGGAGGTCCAGGAGCTCGGAATCGAGACGGAGACCTCCTGCATCGAGGGTGTGCCCTTCAAGGTGATCACCGAGCACGCCGTCGAGTGGGGCGCCGATTTGATCGTGATGGGCACCCACGGGCGCACCGGCCTGACCCATGCGCTTACCGGCAGCGTCGCCGAGCGCGTGGTGCGCCTGGCCGAGTGCCCGGTGCTGATCACCCGCCACGCGGCCGAGGCGGAAGCCTCCTGATGCGCGCCCGGTAGCGGTCACGATACTGGCAGTGCATCCGGACCACGCGGGCAAGCCCTTGGATTTCCTGGGCTTTCTGCGAGGTCTCAAAAAAAGCGCGACCTGACCAAATTTGTGGTCCCTCCAGCTCACAGTTCGGCGGCGGCGGCGCATTAACTCACCAGGAACCAAGGGCGGCACGCCCCCACCCACCGCGTGTCGCTGGAGGATCTCCTCCCCCCGGCCTGGCCGGGGGGCGTAGTCAATGTCCCAAACCGAGCCGAACGAGACCGGGACCGTGAACATGGACGCGAACCCTGTTCCCCAAGCGCAAACGACTGTGTTTGCGGTTCCTTTCAGGTCTTGATCGACTCCGTGCGGGACCAGGCGTCACCGTCCCGATGCCTGGTCCCGCACTTTCCGATTTTGAGGGTGGTGGCGAGTTGAGAGGGAATCGACGAGGTTCGCCCAGGAGCGGCTCACCTCCTCGGGGCCCGACGCGGCGGGAGTTGGCCCGCCAGCGGGGGGGGCGGGGGGGGGGCGGGGCCCGGGGCGCACCGAGGCCGGTAGCGTGGGTGGGAAAGGGGG
>JAPPOT010000716.1 GCA_028817855.1 Myxococcales bacterium | reverse complement strand
ACTACCTGGGCAAGCCGGTCGAGCCGAGGCGCTTGCGGGCGCGCGTGCGCAGCCTGCTGCGGCGGGCGGGCGGCTTCGGCGGTGCGGGGCCGCGGACGGGCGCAGGGGCCGAGCCGCGGGGCATTCGGATCGATCCCAGCACGCGCACGGCACACCTCGGCGAGCGCGAGCTGGAGCTGACCGACGCGGAGTTCGACCTGCTCGTGTACCTGAAGGCCCACGCGGGCAAGCAACTGACGCGCGAGCAGCTGACGCGCGACCTGTGCGAGACCGACTACGACGGGCTAGGACGCACGGTCGACGTGCGCATCAGCCGCCTGCGCCTGAAGCTGGGCGATGACGGCAAGCAGCCGCGCATCATCAAGGCGATCCGCGGCGTGGGCTACCTCTTCGTGGAAGACGGTGAGGGCGACGGCGCACGGAACGGGGGCACGTGATCCGGCTGATCGGCCGCTTCGCGGTGGCCACCGGCCTCGCGAGCCTGATCACCTACGGCGCGGTGAGGCTGTGGGGGTTGGAGCTGGGCCTGCAGGCCGGCCTCGGCGCATCGATCGTGATCGCCCTGGCGACCGCGTTTCCACTCGTACGGCGGATGCGCAGGCTCGAGGCGGTGGCCAAGCGGATGGTGGACGGGGACTTTCGCGGGCGCTACGACGACCGGCCGGACCAGGCGCTGTCGGGGCTGGGGGGGTCGCTCAATCGGCTGGCCGACCGCATCGGGCAGCTGCTGAGCGACCAGCGGGACCTGATGCGCACGGTGGCCCACGAGGTGCGGGCACCGGTGTCGCGGATGCGCTTTCGGGTGGAGATGATCGAGGGCGCGGCAGGTGAGAACGGCGATCGGCACACGCGCGGCTTGATCTCCGACCTGGCCCAGATCGACGCGCTCTTCGAGGAGCTGCTGACCTACGTGGCCTTCGACGAGTTCGACCAGGAGCGGCCGGCGCTGGAGACCAGCAGCTTCGCGGCGGCCGAGGCGATGGACGGGATCGTGGCGGAGGTGGCGGAGACCAACCCCCAGATGCAGGTGGCGATCGCGGGGGACCGCGAGGCGCTGGTACGCGCCAACCGCAAGCTCTTCGAGCGGGCGGTCTCCAACGTGGTGCGCAACGCCGCCGCCTACGGCAAGTCGAAGGTTCGCATCGAGGTCCGCGCTCACCGCAAGAACTGCGTAATCGACGTGCTAGACGACGGCCCTGGCATCCCGGAGTCTGAGCGCCCGCGTGTCTTGCAGCCCTTCGTGCGGCTCGATGCCAGCAACCAGACAGCCCGCGGCACCGGGCTGGGGCTGGCCATCGTGAGCCGCATCATGCGGCTGCACCAGGGCGCCCTGCACATCGTGGCCGCACCCTCCGGCGGCACCTCGTGCCAACTGGTCTGGCCAAGGGGACGCGACGAGCACACCTAGCTAGATGCGCTCTAGGGCGCGATGCGGAGGTGCAGGAAGTCCTCGTCGACGTCGGTGCCGTAACCGGACACGACGATCTGCCCGAGCGCATCGAAGCCGATCGCGCGCACGCTCTCGGCGCCTGCCGTCACGTCGAGGATGGCGTTGCCAGCGGCGCCGAAGCCCGTGTCGAGATCTCCGGTCGCGGCGTCGAGACGCGTGATCAAGATCGAGGTGCCGAGCTGGCCGCCGACCACCGCACTGGCGCCGTCGAGCGCAATCGCATTCAGGGCGTCGCCCGGGGACGAGACCCGACCCGCGGAGCCGAAGCCTGTATCCACGACGCCGGCCGAGGTCACGCGAACGACGTGGCCATTGCCCGCCTCCGCACCCACGATCAGGATATCCCCGCTCCCCGTGACCGCCACGTCGTTGCCGACGTCGGTCAAGCTGCCGAGCAGTACGTAGCCCAAGGGCGCGAAGGACGTGTCGCGCGCACCTGCTGGCGTGAAGCGGGCGACCCAGCCGAGCGTGAAGCCGAGGGTTCCGCCGACGACGAACTCGCCGCCACCCGCGATCGCGACCGACTGGGCGATCTCATTGGAACCGGTATCGAACACCACGCTGCCGCCCTGCGCGTCCTCAATCTTGAAGCCCGCGTCCGCCACCGTTTCGGTGATGGTGCTGACCCCGAGGTGGTCATGGGTGATTACCACCTGCTCGTTTTCGACCATCACGCGGATGCTGCTCGGCAGCTGCGCCGTGATCACCGCGCCCATCGTGAGCGCTACGTCCAGGGCGCTCGTGTCGAGAGAGATGTCGACCGCGGCGCCCGCGCCGACACCGTCGGCCACGGTGTCGAACTCGAAGGTCGTACCTGCGATCGTGAACTGCTCGCCATCGGCGATCTGGGCTGCCGGCACCGCCGTGAGCGTGCCGACCCCCGAAACACCGCTCTGCGCGACCGCCCACGTCGTGTCGATGCTCCCGTCCGGGTTGAGCATCACGAGCCGGCCGCTGTCCCCCTGCACGACCGTCCAGCTCGAGCCAACGACGAGGATGCGATCGTCGTCGAGCACGACGCAGTCCTGCACCCGGTCGATGTCGGAGAAGTCGATGACCTTGGCGCCGCCCGCGCCAAAGGTGGCGTCGAGCGTGCCGCTCGCGTCCCAGCGCGCGACCGCGAAGTCGTCCACCGCACCGGCCACGCCGCCACCGATGATCTTGCCGTCGCTCTGGAGGCCGAGGCAGTAGACGGTCTCGTTGGTGCCGGGCGCGAAGTGGAGGCTGTCGCCGAGCCCACCGGTACCGAATGTGGTGTCGAGGGTGCCATCGACGTCGGTCTTGTAGATCGTCCAGTCGTGGTCGCCCGGGCTGAACTCCACGCTGCCACCGACGATCCACTCACCATCGGCGACTTGCACCATGTCCCAGCCCTGGTCGAAGGCGCTGTTGTCCACGAGGGTCGGGCCCCATGAGGTATCCGCGAGGCCGCGCTCCCAGTTGCAGCCGGAGTCGCAACCGTCGCCGGGGATGACGTCGCCGTAGTCACACTCCTCCGCACCCTCGATCAGGCCGTTGCCGCACTCGGCATCGCAGGTGCCCGCGATGTCGTCGCCGAGCGTGCTACTGCCGGGCACGGCGGCGGCACCGAGCAGGCTGTTGATGGTCACGCCGCTGCAGCTGCCGCTCGTGCAGTCGTCGTTGTGGTAACAGGCGGCGCCAAAGGGCTGGTCGAGGCAACCGTTGTCGTCGACGCCGTCGCAGTCGTCGTCGTCGTTGTCACCGCAGTCCTCGAGGACCTCGCCGAGGATGAAGCCGGTGAAGGTGAAGTCGTTGGAGTCGCCGTTGCGGAAGAAGATCCACATGTCCGCGGTCTCGCCGGGCGCCATGGACCCGAAGTCCCACAGACCCAGGGCACCGTCGGGGCGCGCGCGGCCGTTGGTGGGCGTCTGGACGGCACCCTGCGCGGTGCCGTTGGTAGTGCCGTCCACGTCCTCACCCAGGGCGAAGGGGAAGCCATAGGGATAGTGGGTGGGATCCCCGTTGAAGACGTCGATGTCGAGGAAGACGCGGGCGAAGCTCTTGCTCGTGTAGTTGCCGACGCGCTGCCGGGCGCAACCCACGCCGTCGGTGGTGAAGGCGGCGCTGTGGGCGCCCGCGCCTCCGGCGCGCGCGTCCGCGCCCGCGGGCAGCCGACCCTCGCACGTGCTCTGGTCGAAGGCGTTGAAGGCGACACCGCCGAACATGCCGTCGTTGCAGACCATGGGGTTGTCGTCGGGCAGACCGTCGAAGTCGTTATCCTCGCAGCCGCCGGGCTCGGGGACGGTGAAGAACTCGAAGGCGCCCGTCGGATGGGTGTTGGGGTTGTTGTCGGCGCCCAGCCCCTCGGCCTCCTGGCTGCAGAAGCTGGAGACCGCGTGCGCCTGCCCCGCAATGCCATCGGTGGGCGTGGCCTGCTCCTCTTCGACCGCACGGATCCAGAGCTCACCCGTGGCCGGGTTGCCATAGCCGTGGATGCGGGCGAGCTGAACGGTCTGAGGGCTCGAGCCCTTGTAGGTCTCGATGACCGCATCCGAGGTGGAGCCGGGAGGCGCCACCGCGGCGGCGGCGGCGGGCCCAGCTGAAGCGCTCGACTGCTCGCACGCGACCGACAAGCACAGCGCCAGCGCGATGCCGACAAAGGAAAACTGCTTCATGGTCCCCTCCCAGAGGTACTTCTTGACGCGAATCCTAGGAGCGTAGCAGTGTTGCCGAATTAATCCTGCGCCAGTGTATGTCCCTGTGGGGCTTACCCTTCGACTCGGTCACTGCAGACCCAGCTCGCACACCACCGGGATGTACCAAGTCGAGTGGTAGGCGGCGTGGGCCGGTTCGAGCTTGCGGCGCTGGCGCAAGCTCCCTGCGGCCAACGTAGCCCTAGGGGACAGCCAACCCCGATCCGGTCGCGCGCTGCAGTTGACCCCCTGGCCGGGCGCCGGTTAGCACGAAGTTGGGAGCCGGTTGGAGCGACGTCGATGAGAGCAGTCTTGTGGGTCGCGGGCGTGATCGCCTGCGCGGGCGTGGCGTGCAGCAACGACGCCACAGAGGACCAGGGTGGTTTGCTGGAGCCGCAGGGTTCCGTCGACGTGCTTCCGCCGGAAGCGCTCGGCGGCGGCTTCCCGTGCGACGTGGCATCGATGCTGCGCGACCGCTGCCTCAATTGTCACGGCACCGTGCTGCGGATGGCCGCACCGATGCCGCTTGTCACGCCTGCGGACTTTCGGGTGGAGCGCAACGGACGCCCGGTGATGGCATCGGTCATGGAGCGCGTGCGCGACACCGTGCGCCCCATGCCGCCGCCGCCGGACACGCTACTGGGCGCAGCCGAGCTGGCTGCGCTCGACGCATGGATCGCGGGCGGCGCCCAGGACGTGGCCGGTGGATGCGCCGCCGAGGATCCGGCGAGCGTGCCGGTGGACCAGCCCGGACAGATCGGCGCCGACGGCGGCACACCGGGCGTGGTGACACCGCCGCCGCCGATGATGGGTGATCCGGTGGACACCACCTCCGAGGGCGCGACCAGCGGTCCACGCTGGACGCTCTTCGGCTACGACCTGGAGAACAGCCGCAGCAACCCCGACGAGACGGCGCTCTCGCCCGCCAACATCGGCGGGATGGGCCGGCTGTGGGAGGTGGCCGTGATGGGCACGACCAGCACGCCCGCGGTGGCCGATGGCGTGGTGTACCTGCCGTCGTGGGATGGGCAGGTGTACGCGCTGCGGCTCGACGACGGGGGCCTGCTGTGGTCCACGCCCATGCCGGACCTGATCGACTCGTCGGCGGCGGTGAGCGCGGACCACGTATTCGTCGCCGACGACGCCGGCTCGGTGCACGCGCTGGACCGGATGACCGGCGCGGTGCAGTGGAGCCAGCGCACGGACGCGCACCCGGAGACGCACCTGTGGAGTTCACCGATCTACGTCGAAGAGGCGGGCCTGATCATCATCGGTGTCGCGTCAGGCGACGAGGTGCTGCCGCCCGGCAGCCAGACCTTCCGCGGCAGCGTGGTGGGGCTCGACGCGGCGACCGGCACCGAGCGCTGGCGCTTCGACACGACTTCGGGCGGCCCCTCGGGCGCGGGCATCGCGGTGTGGGCGACGGCCGCCGTGGACACCGAGCGCGGGCTGGCCTTCATCGGCACCGGCAACAACTACACGGAGCCGACCGGCCCCTACGCGGACTCGATGCTGGCGATCGACTACCAGACCGGCGCGCTGGCCTGGGCGACCCAGTTCACCGAAGACGACGTCTTCATCGTCGGCGGCGGCACCGGCCCCGACTACGACATCGGCTCGAGCGCGAACCTGTTCACGGCGGGCGGCAAGGACCTGCTCGGCATCGGCGTCAAGAGCGGCATCTACTACGCGCTGGACCGGGACGCGGGGACGATCGAGTGGATGACCCAGGTCACGCCCGGCTCGCCCCTGGGCGGCGTGATGGCGCCGTCGGCCTACGCGGACGGCGTGGTCTACGTGGCGAGCAACACGTCGTTGATGGGCAACACGACCCTGGCCGCGCTGGACGCGGCGAGCGGGGCCACCCTGTGGACCCACGATGTGATGACGACCAGCTACGGCGGCGTCGCCCACGCCAACGGCGTGGTCTATTTCGGCGTCACCAGCGGCACGATCTACGCGGTGGACGCCAGCACCGGCAGCGAGCTGTGGAGCGACACGCTTCCCAATGCGATCGCGGGCGGCCCGTCGATCGTGGATGGGAAGCTGTTGGTGCCGTGGGGGTATCAGTGGACGCTGCGGGGTGGGAATCCGGTACCTGGGGGGATCGTGGCGTACGGGTTGTGAGCGACGCGTGGTGAGTGTGCGGCGTGATCGCGGATGAGAGGTTGTGCTGGACTGATCGGCTGCGGGGCGCGGCGTGAGCTGCACGTCGGGTGCTGGGC
>JAPPOT010000648.1 GCA_028817855.1 Myxococcales bacterium | reverse complement strand
GGGCAGCCGTACTCGAAGGTGATGGAGGCGAAGCGGCCGGTGGTCGCGTCGTCGCAGAGGGCTCCGGTGATCTCGACCTGGTCGCCGGCGTCGGAGACGGTCCAGCCGAAGTCGCGGGGGACTTGCTGCTTCTGGTCGACGCCGGGCTCATCCACGATCATCAGCAGCTTGTCGGGCTCGCGGGCGGCCGGCGTGAGCTTGATCGAGCATGACTCGAAGCCCATCGTGACCGTCTCCTCGACGATCGACAGCAGCTGCATCTCCAGGGCGGCGGGGTCGGTCGGGGTGATGAACTGGCCGGTGCCGCCTGCTTGCGCGAGCTCGTTGAGGACGGTCTCGCCGTCGGTGCCGGCGCCCGGGAGGCCGCCGCCGGGAAGGGCGCCGCCAGGCAGCGCGCCGCCCGCGAGGGGGAGGCCCGCCGGGCCGAGGAGGTCTGCGCCGGGCAGGCCGATGACGTGGGTCGAGATGCCCTGGGCGAGCCAGTCGCTCACGATGGCGTTCGCCGTCGCGGCGTCCCAGTCGCAGTTGGGCTGACCGTCGGTGATCACGGCGATGGTCGTGCGGCCGTCCAGGGGGGTGCTCGACAGGACGCGCTGCGCTTCCTGCAGCCCGGCCAGGAGCGGGGTCATGCCGTTGTTGACCGGGAAGTGTGGCGGGGGGCCGCCCGCCGCGCCCATGATGAAGCTGCCCACGAACTCCGGGCCGGGTACGAAGGGCACGTGGGAGGCGTCGTTGGGGTCCACGTCGCAGCTGAGGGTGCGCGGCTCGGGCATGGGGATGAAGTTGCAGCTGTCGCCGGTGGGGTCGTCGCAGAGCTGGATCGATGCGAGGTTGGGTGAGGGGAAGAAGACCGCGCCGCCCATGGCGATGTCGTCGACCAGGGGATCGAGCGCGGCCTGGATCGCGTTGCCGGCGGCGCGCCAGCGGGGCTCGCCGTTCCAGTCGGTGGACATGCTGTAGGAGCGATCGAAGATGATCAGCAGGTTGCCCGGGTTGCGGACGACCTCCACTTCCACGTTGAAGGTGATCTGACCGCACCCACCGTCGGGGCCATCGGGGTTGCAGAAGACTCCGGGTTCGCACTCGGCACCTGCGCCCATGCCCGCGATCGGCATCGTGCTCGCGGCGGCGGGCGCCGAGGGCTGTGACGAGTTTCCGAACGCGCCGGGCGCGGTGCTCGTCTCGGCGCCCGGGGCCTCGACGTCCCGGGGCGTGCAGCGGCCATCGGGACAGCGCGAGGGTTGGAGCTCATCCGCCGCGCATGCCAACAGGGCGCACGCAACCAGCCCGGCCCATCCGAGCCGGCTTGTCGTTCTCGTAGGCATCCCACACCTCCCGGTATAGGACCCGTGACCCAGTCACGCACCGGCCGCGACACCACAGCCGGTGCATGGACCCAACGTGCCGCTTGCTTGACAGAAGAGGTCAGGGGTTGCGGCGAAAGACTCAAATTGTCCCGTGCGCGGGCTTCCGGCCCGGCTCGTCCGTCATGTCGAGCTGGTCGGTGAGGCGGGGGAAGAGCTACTCGCCGCGCTCGGCAAGCATGGGGTCGAGCTCGATACGGACACGGTGCGGGTCGGGATCGTGATTCACGATGTCGGCAAGGTGGCCCATCCGTCGGAGCTGACCGAGCGGGGCGCGCTGCACGAGGCCGAGGGGGAGGCGCTGCTGCTGGAACGCGGTTGGCCTCCGGGGCTCGCTCGCATCTGCCGGACGCACGCGGCGTGGTCCGATCCTTCATGCACGCTGGAGGAGCTGCTCGTCGCGCTCGCCGACAAGCTCTGGAAGGGGAAGCGCGAGCCCGAGCTGGAAGCGCGGGTGGTGGACATCGTTGCAAGTGGCCTCGGTGTCGACCGGTGGGAGGTCTTCACGTCGCTCGACACGTGCTTCGAGCAGATCGCGGCGTCGGGAGAGGACCGGCTCGCGAGAAGCGTTCAGACGGGCTGAGCGCGGCGCCTCCCCCTCGCCGCTTCCACACGCCCTCTACGAGAGGCACACGAGCGAGGAGCCCGCTGGCCGACAATGGTCACGTGTTGTCGCGAATGTCTTCCGCGCTGGCACGTCAAGCAGAAGGTCCTACAGTGAAGCTGGGTGGTCGCCGTCAACCTGCTCGGGTGGCGAGCGATTGTGTCAACAAGAGGAGTTGTGTGATGCGGAAACGAGCTCGAAATACGGCGGGCGTCGCGGTGATCTGTCTTGCGGCCTGGGCATGCACCGCGTGCGGCAGGACCGTGATCCCGGAGACGGCAAAGAACGAGTGGGACGTCGGGCGGTTGACGCAGGCGTGCGAAGAGGTCGAGCCGGGCGCCTACTACGCGCTGACGCTCGACAACGTGCTGTTCATGGAGCGGCCGCGCGATCGGACGGGAGCTGGGCTTCTCGGGTTTACGTTGCAGCTGTCGCATGCGCGGAAGCCCGACATTCGTGTGGGCCTCGACCGTCAGCTGACTCCCGTGATGGACTGGAACGATGCGCGCAAGGCCTACGACTACCGTCTGATCCTCCGGGTGGAGGAGGAACCGTTGGCGCAGCGGGCCGTGCTGGTGAACGCGCAGACGACCAGCGGCGCGATTGGCATGGCGCGCGTACATACCTGTGACTTGTTGAGTCGAGAGTATGTGTTCTTCGAGGGGGAGGGCGACCTCACGTTCGAAGTCGAGAAGATCGCCAGGGAAGCGCGGAAGCTCCGTCTCGAGGTGCCTGCATCGGCAGGCCGTCCTTCCGCCGACCGAGCTTGCGGTAATGCCAGCGTGATGCTCCTGCCCGGTGATGAGGCCGTGTTGGTCGGCGTGGAGGGCTCAGCGAGCTTCGGCTCGTTCGATGACACCCGCTTCGGCCCAGAAGGGGTGCGCGAGTCGGGCAAGTGGAGCAGGTACAACTACGACAATCTCAAACACGCACCGCATGGGGCGTTGCACGTGGAGCTCGAGGGGCAGCCAGCGCTTGCCACCGAGGGGACGCGGATCGTCGCTTCCGACGTGAGTTGCTTGTCCTTCTACCCGAACGATCGCCATCGCAGGAACAACGAAGGCGCTTTCCAGGTCGCGCTGAAGGTGCAGCCCGGTCGCGGTTGAGGGCCGCGCGGGAGGGGCGGACTGAGGGCATCGCTGTGGGTCGTGGCGTCCGGGTTGCGAGTGCTGTTGTTCGAGCGAGGCGCTCACGGGTGATCGCACCAGCATTGGCGGACACATTCAGGAGCTGAGCTATGGGGTCCGCGACCGCACGTACTGCGGGAATGACCTGAGGCGAACCGTTCCTCCCGCAGATCCAACCCTTGTTAGCCGCGCGGCGGAGGAGGCGCAGGGTCGCGTACGCTTCTCGTACGAATGGCTACCTGGCCGTGATTTGCTGCTGTGGCAGAATCGCGGGATGGATCTTGAGGAGAAGGAAGCGATCACTGGCACGCTCAGCGCGGCTGATGTCGAGTGCGCGATCGTGGATGGTATCAATGTGTACCTTCGCGAGGTGCTGCGGCCGCGAGGCATCATCGATCGGGAGGCCGACGCCGCCTGGCCGGATCAGGCTGGGAACGAGCGGAACGCATTGAAGTACGCCATCGCGGAGCGAACGGCACTGGCGTGGCTCCGGCACGCAGCCGAGCAGCAGAAGAAGTGAGAAGACGGTCTCGTGCAGCAGCACCTGTCTGCGCAGAGCGGGACCCGAGCAATCTCGGAATGATCTGCCCTCCACGTACTCTGGGAACGATCTGGGAGGGCTACCGAAGGAAGCGGCGGAGCATCGACAGCAAGGCGCTGATTGTGAACGCGCTGTTCGCTGCCTTCCGCTTGTCCAGTGGTGCTGCGGCGAGCTGGGACATCGGGTACAGGCCGAAGATGTTCCGCAACCGTTGAGCTGTTCCGGGATCGATTCCGCCGCCGAAGCTCAAGCGGGCTCCGTTCACTGTTCGGTGGGCACGGATTTCGCCTTGGGAGATGTTCTGTAGCGCATCTCCAAAGTTGTTGAGCAGACCCGTCGGGGCGTACCCGCGTACGACCGTCTGCTTGCCGTTTCGGACGACGATGAGGAAGAGCTCCCTACTGCGCGCGTACCAGACCCACAGGCCGATCCCGAGCAGAACTAGGATGACGATGTGCAAGTGCCCCCGCTCCTCCAACGAGCCACTCTACTCAATCCGCCATCCATCCGGGAGGCCTCCGCTCCACCAAGTTGTGCTCGGCTCCCGACACTTGTGCTGAAACGTGAGACCGCGGACGCTCGCAGAGCCGCGGAACTACACAGATGGACCTGCGGGGGACCCGGAGCGGGGAATGTCGATCTGCGGGATCGGGATGGACACCACGTCGGTGCCCTGACGTCCGAGCAGCTCCCCCTTGGAGATGTACCGCCTCAGGTTTTGGCGAATCTTGCCCCGGATGATGTCTGCTCGCTCACTTCGGCCTCGCATCTCCGTAGACCTTGTGTCCACCGCGGCCGCGTTGGTCGCCCACAGCAGTCGGGCAACCGAAGGCTCACGGCCAGTCACCTGGTGTCCTGCGCCAGGCCGGGGCATGATGTACGCTGCCCCTGGGAAGCCTAACGTGCCATACGCTCTTGGGGCATGATGTACGCTGCCCCTGGGAAGCCTAACGTGCCATACGCTCTTGGTTTCTACGCTGCTGCTTGCATCTTCGCGTGGCACTTGTCCCGCAGGCTGTCCTACTCCAAGGGCAAGGTCGCTGCGCTGTGTACGATCGCCGCGAACGTCCTGCCAGTCGTTCCGGGCGTGCCACTGATGCTTCGGTTCATCTTGAGCCCGGCGATCTTGGGTTTGACCATCTCGGCAACCGCCGGCGCGTTCCGCAGGTCCGATGACGAGCGCCGCGATCGCGAGCGGGCGGAGACATGGACCAAGGCGGGCATGGCGCTGGCTGGCATCGCAGTGCTCGAGGCCGCCTTGCTCGTCATTGGCGGCCTCATTTGGCTTGCAATGCAGGATCCTGTGCTCTGACGGACGGTGGACCTGAGGCGGGCGTTTTTTCGGTTCTTCGGCCCGTCCCCTAGGCGCTTGCGAGCTTGCGACCGCTCGCCGAGCTCCTCATCATCCTGCTCGACGTACCACTGGATGGCCTCCGCCAGATCAGAGTGAGCGGCTCGGCGGAATCTCAGGGATGGAACAGTCACTTCGCGGGTCGGAGTCGCGCACGCATCTCGGCGCGGACCTCTTCCCACGGCACCGTGTCGTCGGGTTTCGCCTCAGCTTCCGCGATCCGTTCCTCAAGCAACTCGATCTGCCAGTCGGGTAGAGGAACGCGACTCGAGTGTTCCCGAGCACGTCCGATGATGGCTTGAGGGCGATTTTCGATCACGCTTCGTGATGGGGATGGGCTTGGCACGGTGGTGATGGCCCTCGTCGATTTGTTCGACGAAGAGCAGGGATGCGGTAGCGAGCCGAGCCAGGAGACGGGGCATCGGCGCATCGCCGGCTCATCCGGAAGACGGAAGAAGTGACGGGGGCCCCACATCCGGCAAGATCGTGGCCCCCGTCGTGCTCAGTGGTCCGCCGGCGTGCAGCGTGCATCCTCCGCGTGCATCCTCCCGCGTGCATCCTCCGCGTGCATCCTCCAACACGTTTTCGCCCCGGCGCGGCGTGCATCCTCCGGCGTGGCGTGCATCCTCCAACACGTTTTCGCCCTGGGGTGGAAGCGGAAGGTGGTGACGCAATGCGGAGCACCTGGATAGCGCGCAAACGCAACCTTGAGCACGCTGGGCCGACAGCGTCAGCGCGCTACCACGAACGCGAGCGCATCGAGCAACCACTCCAGACGGACCAGTGCGCTGCCGCCTGCGATGGCGGCACACGGCAAAGCAGGCTGTGCGAGCGCGACATTCCTTGACAGCAGCAGACGAGAGCTAGGCAGCTTCGAGAAGCGGGGGCGGATACGTCCCCTCGGGGAATACCACCATCCTCTCACCGGCACGGAACCTCTCGGAGCAATCTCGATGGCCTGCTAGCAGTAGCATCATGCTCTTGTAGTGCTCCAACCGCTGGTCAGGCGCGCAGAAGACGTAGGGCCGTTTTCCGCACGAGGCATTGTCAGGCCGCGCCTCGAAGCCGGCATGAACGATCTTGTCGAAGTCGAGGACGCGCTTTGGCCGCTTGCCGCTCTTGGACTGCTCCTTGGCCCGGAGCTGCTCGATCCAACTTGCAGGCGAGGTCCTAGCGGCTTGCCAGCTCAGCCCCTGGCAGCTCGGAGCCGGCGAGAGTGTCAGGGAGCAGTCCTTGAAGAAGTCGGCGAGGTCGTCGGGTCTTCGTGCCCGGTGCCACGCGGTTCGGTCGAGGTACTCGAAGTGAAGCTCATCGCGTTCGCCGCGGCCGAATGCGAGGTTGCGGCTGGG
>JAPPOT010000607.1 GCA_028817855.1 Myxococcales bacterium | reverse complement strand
GGCATGCCCGCCAGCTCCGGCACCTGGCCGCAGGTGGCGACACGGCCGCGCGGGACGCGCCGCACCACGGCGTAGATCTGCTCGCGCCGCGCCTCATCCATGGGAGATCGGCAGCTCCCGCGGCGGCTCGCCGCCCAGCGAGGCCAGCGCATTGGCAACCGCCGGTGCGATCGGCGGCACGCCGATCTCGCCGACGCCGCCGGGTTCCTCCTCGCTCGGCAGGATCTCCACCACCACCTCGGGCATGTCGGCCAGGCGCAGCATCGGGTAGTCGTGGAAATTGCTCTGCACCACGCGCCCCGCGCGCAGCTCGATGCGTCCGTGCAGCGCGGCGGTCAGCCCGAAAACGATGCCGCCCTCGATCTGGGCCTCGATGATCTGGGGATTGACCACACGCCCACAATCCACGGCCGCGACCACCCGTTCGACGGTCACACCCCGCTCACCGCGGCGCACCTCCGCGACCATCGCGACGAAGCTACCGAAGCTCCCATGCACCGCGACGCCGCGCGCGAGCCCGGCCGCGAGCGGCGCTCCCCAGCCGGCCTTCGCCGCCACCTTCTCGAGCACGCCCAGGTGGCGCGGCGCCGACTGAAGCAACTTGCGGCGCAGCGCCACCGGGTCCTGCTGCGCGGCGCGCGCCAGCTCGTCGACGAAGCACTCGATGGCGAAGGCGTTGTAGGAGTGGGCGACCGAGCGCCAGAAACCGAGCGGCACCGGCGACGCCACGCTGCTCCAGGACACTTCGACGCGCTCGATCCCGTAGGGCAGCTCGGTCGCGCCGTGCAGCATGAGTGGGTCGAGCTCGTCCGTGCGCCCCATCAGCGACGGCGAGGCGACGCGGTGGCGCCAGGCGACGGGCGCACCCTCGCTATCCAGGGCAGCCTCGAGCCGGTGGGCGGTCGCCGCCCGATAGACGTCGTGCTGCACGTCGGCCTCGCGACTCCAGACGAGCTGCACCGGTCCCTTCACGCGCTTGGCGACCAGGACGGCGTCGCGCACCTCGATGTTCGCGGCCCGACGCCCGAAGCCGCCGCCGAGCAATGTGACGTGCACGATCACGTTCGGCTCGGCCAGGCCGGTCAGCTTCATCGCCATCCGCTGCGCCCCCTGGGGCGCCTGGGTGGGCGCCCAGATCTCGCAGCGTCCATCGCGAATCCAGGCGGTGGCGTTGATCGGCTCCATCGTGGCGTGGGCGAGGAACGGCGTGCGGTACTCCGCCTGCACGGTGCGTCCCGACTTCCAGCGCGCCGCGTCGCCCTCCTCGCGCGCCACGTGCCCAGCGGCCTCGAGCCCGCGCTCAAGCCGCGCGGCGAGCTGCGCGTCGTCGAAGCCCGCGTCGCCGTCCCAGCGCGCGTCGAGCACCTCGGCGGCGGACAGCACGGCCCAGGTGCTGTCGCCCACGATCGCGACACCGCCGTCGAGCTCGAAGACCTCGTCGACACCCGCGCGGCCCTGCACGCTGGCGGCGTCGAAGCCGGCCAGGTCGCCGCCGAAAATCGGGCAGCGGACGATCGTGGCGTAGCGCAGGCCCGGCAGGCGCACGTCGAGCCCGAAGCGCGCGCTGCCGTCGACCTTGGCCGGGACGTCCAGACGCGGCTGGCGCCGCCCGAGCAGGCGCAGCGCGTCGTCGGGCTTGAGCCTCGGCTTGGCGGGCACCGGCAGGGCGGCGGCCGCCTCGACCAGCCCCCCGTAGGGCGAGCGACGCCCACTGGGGCCGTGGATCGCGTGCCCGTCGCGCGCGCTGCACTCGCTCGCGGAAACGCCCCACTGCGCCGCGGCCGCCGCGATCATCATCTCGCGCGCGGCTGCGCCCGCCTGCCGCAGCGGCGACCAGAGCTTGCGCACGGCCGCGCTGTTGCCGGTCAGCTGCGGCCCGTAGTTGCGGTTGGCCACGGCGTGCTCGAGCCGCACGGCGTCCAGCTCGACCTCGAGCTCCTCCGCGATCAGCATCGGCAGCGCGGTGCTCACGCCCTGTCCCATCTCCGAGCGCGTCAGCCAGATGGTGACCAGTCCGTCGCCGTCGATCGCCAGGTAGATGCTCGGCGCGAAGGGCTGGCTGCGCGAGGGCACGCGCTTGGTGAAGCGCTCCTGGCGGCGGCCGTACCAGACCCCGAGCACCAGCGCGGCGCCACCCGCCACGGCCCCCGCGCCGGTCGCTACGAGCAGGTCGCGGCGGCTGACCTTGAAGGGGCCGTCAGCCATCCTCCGCCCCGGCGTCTTCGTCGGTCCATGCTGGAGCGACCGCGAGCGCATCGGCGGCGCGCGCGACCGCCCGCCGGATGCGGGCGTAGGTCCCGCAGCGGCAGATATGACCGGCGAGCGCCGCCTCGACCTGGGCACCGGAGGGCCGCCGCGCACGCCGCAGCAGGGCCGCGGCCGACATGATCTGGCCGGACTGGCAGTAGCCACACTGGGGGACCTGCTCCGCGATCCAGGCACGCTGCACGGCGTGCAGCGAGTCGCCGGCCAGCCCCTCGATCGTGGTCACGCGGCGCCCGGCGGCTTCGGCCACCGGCAAGCGGCAGGTCCGCGTGGGCTCGCCGTCCAGGTGTACGGTGCACGCGCCACACTGCATGATCCCGCAGCCGTACTTGGTCCCGGTGAGCTGAAGCACGTCCCGCAGGACCCACAGCAGCGGCATCTCGTCCGGCACATCGACCGACACCGGTTGGCCGTTGAGCTCGAAGCGGTGTCGAGGCATGCCGCGGATCTAACACACCTTGCGCCGCTGCATGCCCGATGTCCTTGTCTACGGCGGCGGCGCCGTTGCGTGCTAGAATTTGCGCCATGGACCGAGCTGGCTTCCCCATGCGCTGGCTGCTGGCCAGCACCCTGCTCCACTTCGCATGCGGTGACGACTCCGCCAGCGACGGCAGCGATGCCCCGGGCGGCGACTCGCCGCCCGCAACGAGCCGTGGACCCGGTGACTCGCCCGCCGACCCCGGCCGTGATGATGGCCCCGCAGGCCCGGGTGACGATCGACCTTCCGACGCGGACACCACCACAGCGGGCGGCGCCGCACCGGCAGACACCGGCGACGACCCCGAACCCGACACCGGCAACGACGGCGACGACACCGACAACGGCGACGACACCGGCAACGCGGACACACCTCCGAGCGACAGCAGCTGCGTCGCCGCGACGCTGTTGTGGTTCGAGGACTTTGAGGGCGGCGACTACTCCAACTTCACCGGCAACACCTACGGCGAGGATTGGGGAGACGCCTGCCAGAGCACCGCGCGCTCGATGGACCAGGCGGTGAGCGGCAGCTGGTCCCAGCGCTCCGAGGTCGTCTGCCCCTACTCCGGCGGCAGCCACCGAGGCTACGGCGGCGTGCAGTTCGACGGTGATACCGCCTTGCCGCGCTTCACCAACAGCGGCGCCGGGACCGACGCGCCGTTCGGCCTCGTGAACACCTTCTGGATGTACCTCGAGAGCGACACCGTCTTCCAGGGCGGACGCTGGTTCAGCCCGCTCACGGTCAGCGGCTCCTGCGACTGGAGCGATCGTGTGCTGACCCTCGGGATCGAGAGCCCCGACGGGCGCATCGCCGCCGCACACTACAACGCCAACGGCGGGGGCGAGCGCACCTTCGAGCCCAACGCACCCGCGCTGCCCCGCGACCAGTGGGTGCGGATTACGCTATACGTGAACTACCACGACAACGTCATGCACGTATGGCAGGACGGCCAGTCCCAGAGCCACGTCACCTTCGACCGGCAGCTGACCACGATCTGCCACTGGCACTGGGGGCTCTACGCCAGCGGAGACAACGACGACATCGTCCTGTACGAGGACGACAATGCCATCTGGAAGCTGGACGAGGCCTGGACCGACTTCGGCACCGAGCCGTACCTGGGCGAGGCCATGCCGGTCTGTGATTGAGCGGGTGCCCGGCCAAGTTGCGCACCCCCTATCCGGGAACTATGATCCTCGCCACCGCATCCGCGTCGAGGGCCGGACAACGGCCGTGATTTCGCGAGGGTTGACGTAGTCCATGGCCGGTCCTTCCAGCAACTTGCTCGACGACGAGGAGGAAGGGGGAGGCGGAGGCCGACCCGGCTTTCCGGTCGACCCCGGACGCGTCTGGCAGTCCGCCAAGAGCGGCTGGAAGATTCTGCCGATCGGCATCGGCATCGGCGCGCTCGCGGGCGTGCTGGCCGCGCTGCTGCTGGTCTCTCACACCTACAAGAGCCAGACGATCCTGATCTGGGAGCCCGTGGCCGGGCGCCAGGGGCCCGGTGCCACGCGCGACCTCTCCACCCAGGCCGGCATCCTCAAGATGCCGGTGATCATGGACGCCGTGCGCAAGCGCATGAACATGCCGAAGATGTCGCTCAAGACCCTGAGCAAGCAGATCGAGGTCTGGTTCGACACGCAGAGCAACCTCGTGACGGTCGAGACCTCGGGCGCTACCGCCAAGAGCGCCGCCAAGCTCGCCCAGACGCTGATCGACGCCTTCATGGAGCACCAGCGCATGCTAGGGCGCACGCGCTCGCGCGAGATCATCGACTCGATCACGGTGGACCTGCAGACCGCCACCGCCCGGCGCGACACGGCGCGCACGGGCTACGACAGCTTCCGCGCCCAGCACGACATCCTCGACTACGAGACCGAGTCGCGACAGGCGCTCGACGCGCTCAACGCCCTGCGGGCAGAGCGCGACGAGCTGCGCGCGGATGTCACCGCCCTGGGTGCCCGCGCCGAGGAGCTAGGCGCCGTCGCCAAGTCGCGCCCGCGCATGCGCGCCCAATCCTCCACACGATCCGATCCCAACGCCTTGCGGGCCGCACAGCTGAAGTCGGACCTGGCCGCCGCGCGCTCGCGCCTGTCGCCCGATCACCCACGCCTGGCCCAGCTGCAGGCCCAGATCGCATCGCTCGAGCGCGCCTCCCAGCAGGGCGACGGTGTGGTCTCCAACGTGATGATGGCGCCCGATCCCGAGTTCGAGACCGCGCGCTCCAACCTCGCGAACACGCGCGCGGAGCGGGCCGCCAAGACCGAGCGGGAGAAGTCGCTGGGCGAGGCGATCGCGGACGCCGAGCGACGCGTCGCGAAGTTCGCTGCCGTGGAGGGCCCGGCGCGCAAGCTGATCGCCGAGGTGGAGGCCACGACCGAGCGGGTTCAGGAACTGCAGGCGGCCCTCAACAAGGCGCGCGAGGCCGAGCGCGCTCCCCCGGTCGAGTTCCGCGTACTGACCCCCCCGGTCGTGCCCGACTACCCCGAGTCGTCGTCGCGCAAGAAGGTGGCGGCCGCGCTCACCATGCTCGGGACCATGATCGCCGTCCTCTTCCTGATCCTGCGGCCCGCACGGGGCGGGCGGATCTACACGGCGCGTGAGGCGGCCTTCTGGTCCAATGCACCGGTGGTCGGCACGACCTCCTGGCCGCGCCGACAGCAGGCCTTCTTCTCCTTCGTGGACGAGCTCAACGACAGCGCCATGCTCAGCAACGGGACCACGCTGGTGGTGGGCGCCGGGCCCTCGGACGTGGAGCTGGCCAACACCCTGGCGGGCGTGCTCGGCCCGCAACCGGCGCCGAGCACGATGGACACCGAGGGCAAGGCCAAGGAGGCACAGTCCACCGCGCTGGCGCGGCGCGCCGCCCAGGCCACCTTCTTCGCCTGGCCCGGCGAGTCCGAGGGCCCCTCCTTCCGCCGCGCAGCGCGCATGGCCGACCGGGTGCTGGTCGTCCTCAGCGCCGGCAGCGAGACCTTCGCGCGCATGGCGACCCTGCGCTCGCGCCTCGGCCGCGAGACCGACATCGCCGTGGTCGTGGTCGGCATGCCCGACGACCTGATGTCCCTGCCCGACCGCGTCGGCGACGTCCAGAGCTTCTGGCGGGTCCAGGCGAAGAAGGCGGCTTAATAGTCGGGTCTGCGACCCGACCCGGGGAAGGGTCACGCGACCCTTCCCCCCGAGTGGCAAAGCCACTCGGGGCCCCCCTTCCCGCGGGGTCGTCGTCGCTGCGCTCCTCCTCCGGGTGCTGCACTTTTTGGTGGGTGCCACATGTCCCTGCGTCGGGCCCGTGGGGCCCGACCTACTTCGTCGAGGGGTCGGGATCAGGTCCGGACGGCCTCAGGTGAAGGTCATTGGTGACTTGAGGCGCAACGTTTCGTGCTCGTCCGACGATTGGTCACAAGTTGACTCGCGATGTCCACGGGTAACAGAGGCGCGGGCCGCCGGGGTCGCCCGGCGGCCCGCGGGCCTCAGTGGGTGAGCTTCCAGAGGATGGCGAGCTCCCGGTCGAGTAGTTGCAGCGGCTGCGCGATGTCGGCGTCGGTGAGCCAGCCCCAGGCCTTGGCGACTCGCAGGTGGCAGCGCGTCTCGTCGGCGCTGCCT
>JAPPOT010000384.1 GCA_028817855.1 Myxococcales bacterium | reverse complement strand
CTCCCGCGAGGTCGTCCTCGCTCCGCTCCTCCTCCGCGCCTCCTGTGCCGCCGCGGGGACGCTCGCTCCTGAACGAACCTCGACGATTCGAGTGGTGGGTGGCGGGTGGTGCTGCTCGGGGACGAGCTTCGCGGCCCTGGAACCGATGACTAGTCGAGCACGGGGCGGCGGGTGGTCTCAACTGGGGCGAGCTCGCCGTCTTGCTCGACGAGGAAGCGGTCGGGGGTGATCTGAACCGTGCGGGCGTCGCCGCCCTTCAGCGGCCACTCGATGATCGCGAGCACGTGGCGTAGCGGTCCCTCGCCGGGCGTGAGCCAGGATGCGCCGACGCGCAGCGTCCCGGTCGCGCCGTCGTAGCGCGCGCCCTCGATCCGGTTCATGCCCACGCTCTCGCCCAGCTTGCTGGCCGGCAGCACGTGCAGGGTCTTGCCCGCGAAGTCCGCCAGCCGCAGGCCCTCCATGTCGCGCACCAGCATGACCGCCTTGCCGTCGATCGCGAGCACGTGGTCGGTGCGCTGCCAGAGACCGCTGCGCCAGCGCTGGCGCGTGAAGGGGCGCGGTGCCTTGCCGGGGCGCCGGTAGTAGAGGCCGTGCTCGGCGCGCTTGTACTCCTTGCGCCCGATCCGGAACGACTCCACGCGCTGGGGCTCGGCTTTCGGATCTGCCGGATCGGGGCGACTCCAGACCCGACTCGGAATCACCAGCACGTGCTTGCGCGATGCATCCAGCACCAGCTCCGAGTCCCCCAGGTCCACACCGGCCCGCTTCTCCAGGTCGCGCGCGACCTGCTCCAGCCAACGGTCCCGCGTCACGCCCGCGTCGGCGGTGCGGACCAGACGCCAGCCCACGCGCCCCTTGCGCAGGGCCTGCATGCGGTCGAGCGCGAGCACCATGCCCCCCTCCCCGTCGCCGCCGAAGCGAGTGCTCGGCTGCGGCAGGGGCTGCCAGCGACCGCTGTCCTCGGCGAGCTCCAGCACGCGGCCGCTCTCGGGCTTGCCGATCGTCCACGCCACCAATCGCCCCTTGTCATCGAAGGCGAAGCGCGGGTGGATCGCCGCGGCGTGGCGGTCCTGCTCGGTGAACAGCGTGCCGGCCTCGTAGGAGAGGGCCGAGCGCTCATCCGGCACGTCCCACAGCGGGCCGTAGACGCGCACGGCGTCGCCCGTGACGCTCGCCACCACCAGATATCCGCGGAAGTCCTTGGCGCGATTGCTGCGACCCGAGCGGAACGTGACGTAGGTCTCGACCACGGCGTGGAGCTCGTCGCCCACCAGGCGCATCGTCTGCAGCTCGTAGCGCGGGCTCGTGGGTGGCGGCGGCAGCACCACCCCGAGCTCGACGCGCAAGCCGTCCATCAGGGTGTTGAGGCGGTCGGAGCTCTGCAGCCCGGAGTGCCCGCGCGAGAGGCTCGTGAACTCCGCGGCCAGCGCCGCGACGTAGGCCTCGCGCACGCCTTGCCCCGACGTGATCGCCACCTCGAGCGCCGTACTCTGGACCTTGGCGTCGTCCGGGAACGCCGTGCGGATCTCCGCCAGCAGCTTGGAGTCCTTCCCGAGCTTGCCCTCGGCCGCGAGCAGGCCGAGTAGGCCGGCGGCAAAGCGCGCGTCCCCATGGCGCTCCCAGCCGGCCCGCTCGAGCGCGATCAGCTCTTCGCGCGACTGCTCGGCGCTCAGGAAGGCCAGGCCGTTGAGCGCCTCCACGTCGCCCGCCTCGGAGCGCCGCTGCAGCTCGGCCCCGTGGGCCCCATGGAGCGCCTCGCGTGTGGCGGCTCCATGCTGCAGGGCCGCCACGAACAGACCGGAGGCGATCAGGCTGTCCTTCGGCAGGCGCGCGCCTTCGCCGACCACCAAGCCGCTCTTCTGCAGCGCCGCCCGTGCGTCCGCGGCCTGGAGCTTCGGGTCCATCAGCTCGGCGTAGAGGCGTAGGGAGGTCATGTCGTCGGCCGTGATGCCCGGCCGTCCCTCCAACCACCGCAGATCCGCGCGCAATTGATCGGCGTTGCGCTCGATGTTCCACCAGTCGTGGTCCCAACGCGTGTCGAGCTGCACGAGCATGCCCGCGAGCTCCACCTCGCCGGCCTCGATGCGCTTGCGGAGCCCGTACCAGCGCCGCATCGGTCGCCGCTCGCCGTGCACCGCGTGGATCGCGCGGTCGATCGCCACGCGCGCGGTCTCGTAGGACGCCTCCGCCCACGCCCGCACGGCCTGCTCGTGTTGCCCCTCGCGCAGCAGACACTCGGCGCGCACAGCGTGCCACTGACTCGGCATGCCCTCGACGGCCAGCGCGCGCTCGTAGGCTGGCAGCGCCGCGGCGCAGTTGCCGGTGCGATGCTGGATCAGGGCGTACTCGAGGTTGGTGCGCGGCTCTTCCGGATAGGCGCGGTAGGCCTGGGTCAGGAACTCGAGCGCCAGGTCATCGCGTTGGGCAAAGTAGAGGTTACCGAAGACGAAGTAATGCACCCCGTTCCAGCGCTCCCGCGCAATGGCGCCCAGCAGCAGCGCGTCGCTCTGATCGAGCTTGCCCGCCCGCACCAGCTGATCGGCCTGGGCGAGACTGGTCTTGAGCTCGGCGAGCACCGCCAGCATGGCCGGCTCGAACGCGCCCTCGGCGCGCGGCGGGGGCGGCGGCTCCGGCGCGGCCGCGTTCTGGGCCGGCGGAGGCGGGGTACCCGCACAGGCGCTGAACAGCAGCAGGAGAGGCAGCCTGGACGATCGGAGCTTCCGGTGTCGCACGGCGCGACCCTACCGCCGAATCGGAGCAATCCCACCCCGAAAAGGGGAGCATTGCGCGCCGCGCGCGGGCGGGCCCCGCATGTGGAAGCCGCAGCGGACAGCGCGTAGGCTCCGCGGCATGGCGGACTTGGCAATCCTGCATCCCGGCCAGATGGGCAGCTCGGTCGGCGCGGCCGCGCGCGGCACCGGCCACCGCGTGCGCTGGTGCTCGGCCGGCCGCAGCGCCGACAGCCGGCGGCGCGCCGAGGCCGACGGGCTGGACGAGGTCGCCGCGCTGCCGGAGCTCGTGGCCGCCAGCGAGATCCTGATCTCGGTCTGCCCACCCGCCGCGGCCGAGGCACTGTGCGAAGAGGTGCTCGCGGCCGGCAGCGCGCGCGTCTTCGTCGACGCAAACGCGATCAGCCCCCAGAGCGCGCGCCGGATTGCCGAGCGCGTCGCGTCTGCGGGTGCAGACTTCGTCGACGGCGGCATCGTGGGCCCGCCCGCACGGGGCCAGGGCCGCACGATCCTCTACCTCTCCGGCCCACGCGCCGACGACGTGGCCGCCCACTTCGAGGGCTCCCCGTTGCAGACTCACGTGCTGGGTTTGGAGCCGGGCCAGGCCTCGGCCCTGAAGATGGCCTTCGCCGCCTGGACCAAGGGCAGCTCCGCGCTGCTGCTTGCGGTGCGCGCGCTGGCCGATGCGGAAGGCGTGAGCGAAGGGCTGCTGGACGCGTGGGGGCGACTCGCTCCCGACCTGCCCGCGCGCAGCGAGGCCACCGCGGCCGGCACGGGGCCGAAGGCCTGGCGCTTCGAGGGCGAGATGCGCGAGATCGCCAGGACGTTCGAGGCGGCGGGCCTGCCGGGCGGCTTCCACGGCGCGGCGGCAGAGCTCTACGGACGCCTGGCGTGCTTCAAGGATGGCGGCGAGCGGCCGACGCTCGAAGCGGTGATGGCCGCCCTCAACCAGCGGGCGTGATGCGCTAGGGGGTGTCCCTAGTTTCTGCGCCGTTGCGAGCCCGGAAGGCTCGAGTGAAGTCGGGCCGAACGGAGTGCGAGCAGCACAGGCGTACTCGATGTACGTCGCGCAGCGCCGCGCGAGTAGGGGTCGAATTCGTTGAGAATTGCGGGCGCAGTAGGCGCAGAATCTAGGGACACCCCCGAGGCGGCAGCGCCCAGCATGGACCCTTGCGGGTGTCGCCCTCGCAACGCAGCTCGAAAGGGATGTCCGTCACCGGGCACCTCCGGTCCGCGCGTCGCGGGCCTCGACCTGCCGTTGGTGAGCCAGACTTACCCGTGGTAAGTGCCGAATTCAAGGAGGCCCCGCTGACTTCTCCCGATCGAAGCACCCGCGCCCGCATCGCCACCAGCGCCCGCCGCGTGGTCGCCCGCGATGGCGTGGGAAACTTGACGCTCGACCGGGTCGCGGAGGAGGTGGGCATCACCAAGCAGGCGGTCCTCTACCACTACGGCAGCCGCTCGGGCCTGCTCGGTGAGGTCTACCTGAACGAGCTGGCCGCCGAGTCCGAGACACTCTGTCGCGCAGCCGCGGAGGCGGAGCCGGGCGTCCCCGCGGTGCGCGCCGCCCTGCGCGCGGTCGTCGCGTGGCATCTCGAGGACCTCGACCGCTTCCGGCTGACCTACGCCGCGAACCAGCTCGCCCGGGTGCCGGAGCAGATCGATGCCGCGACGCGCGACGCGCGCGTCTACCCCGTGACGGGGCGGATGCACTCGACGCTGGAGCACAACCTACGCGCCTCGCCGCAGCTGCCCGCCGAGCTCGATGCGCGCAAGCTCGCGGTCGCCATCCACGCCCTCGCGATCGGCATCGGCTGCTACGCGGGCATGCTCGATGCGGTCGGCGAGACGCTGGCGCACGACTGGCACCAGGTCGCCGACACGCTGATCGACGCGCTGGCCGCTGGGATCGCCTGACCGCCACCTGCGCACCGCACCTCACCTTGACGGCCGCGCGTTTCGGGTTTCCCCTCGTGTCATGGCAAGCCCACGCCCTGCAGCCCTGGCGGCGCCCAGCCGGCACGGCACGCGCTTGCCGCCTGTCCCCAGCCGTGGGGGGATGCACCAGGTGGTACTGACCGTCCTTTCGGGATCACCCGCGAGCCCCGGCGTGACGATCACCGACACTCCGGAGTAGAAGGGCCGACCATGGAGCAGGGCGACACGCTCGCCGCCGAGCCCGCCGTCGGCGAGGTTCTCGACGACCGCTACGAGATCGAGGAGCCCCTCGGGCGCGGCGGCGTGGGCACGGTTTACCGCGCGCGGCGCGTGAAGCTGGGCCTGTCGGTGGGCATCAAGCTGCTGCACCCCCAGTCCGCCGTCGACGGCGAGCTGCGCCGGCGCTTCGAGCGCGAGGCGCGGGTGATGGCGACCCTCTCCCACCCCAACATCGTCGGCATCACCGACTTCGGCGTCTGGAGCGGACGCCCCTACCTCGTCATGGAGCTGCTCGAGGGCGAGACCCTGCGCGACCGACTGCGGCGCGGCCCGATGGAGGTCGAGGAGGTGGTGCATGTGGCCGGGCAGTTCTTGCAGGGCCTGGCCTATGCCCACTCCCAGGGCCTGCTGCACCGCGACCTGAAGCCCGAGAACCTCTTCCTGCAACACCTGCCGGACCAGCGTCCCCACGTGAAGATCCTGGACTTTGGCTTCGCGAAGTTCGTGGACGACGAGGCGCCGCAAAAGTCGGACGGGCCAGCGCTGACGCGGCAGGGGATCGTGTTCGGGACGCCGACGTACATGTCGCCGGAGCAGGCCATGGGCGACGACATGGACGCGCGCACGGACATCTATGCGGCCGGCGTGATCCTGTTCGAGATGCTGACCGGCAAGCCGCCCTTCAGCGGCGACTATGTGGAGCTGCGCCGCATCAAGCTCAACCAGGATCCGCCGAGCCTCGCGACCGTACGACCGGAGCTGAACGCACGGGCGGAGCTCGAGGCGCTCGTGGCCCGTGCGCTCGACAAGGAGCGCGACGGGCGCTTCGCCGACGGCGCCGCCCTGCGTGAGGCGTGGCAGTCGCTGCCGGACCCGCCGATCCGCGGTGCGGTGGCGAGCCTGCTGCCTGTGGCGGGCCGGCTGCTGCGCTCGCCGAAGGTGGCGCTCGCGTGCGCGGGCGCGGCGGCGCTGGCAGCGGGGCTGTTGTGGGCGACCGGCGGTGGGGGCGAGGGTGCGGCGGCGACCGAGGCCGAGGCCGAGACCGAGGCCGCGGCCGAGGCCGAGGCGGGGTCCGAGACCGCGGCCGAGCCCGAGACCGGGTCCGAGGCCGCGGCAGACACCGACATGGAACCCGATACCGGCACGGCGGCGGAGTCTGCGGGCAAGTCGGTGGCCGAGAGCCTGGCGAATTCGACGGCAGGAGCCACGGACGCGACCGAAACGACGGCCGCCGCGGGCGCCGACACCGAGACCGGGACTGCAGCCGAAGCCGAGCTCGAGCCCCAGGCCGAGGCCGAAGCGCCGCCGATGGTCATCGAGCTCGACGAGGGCACCGAGCGGCCAGCGCCTCGGGAGCGGCCCCGCGCCGGAAACCCCTGGCGCCGCTCAAAACTGCCAGCTGCAGTCGAGGTGGCGCGCGCGCGAGCAAGGGGCGGGCCGTCCGGGAGGCGTCGCTCAAGCA
>JAPPOT010000601.1 GCA_028817855.1 Myxococcales bacterium | reverse complement strand
GTCGACGCGCTGATCGCCATTGGCAGCGAGACGCCGGACGTGATCGTGCTGGAGTTTGCCGGCGACAAGATCGACGGCCTGTCGACGATCCAGCGCCTGCGCTCGGTCGAGGGGACCCAGCACGTGCGGATCGTGGCCTACTCGGCCCGCTCGGACCTACGCCAACAGGCCCTGGACGCGGGCGCCACGACCTTCGTGAACAAGCCCGACGTCAGCAAGCTCACCGACGCAGTCGAGTCACTGGTCGGCGCCTAATTCGTTGCCGTCCCCAAAGCGCCGAGGCGCGGGCGTGCACCTCCCCCCCGACCACCCGCTGATGGAAGCGGGGCTCGTCCGCCGAGACGTCGGGACCCCGGCGGCTGAAGGCCGGGCGGGTGCCCGGGACTCGATCAAGCGCGGTCGACTCGCAGGCGGGCGCGGGCTGTGGCATACAGCGCCGCCATGTCGTTCTCCGAGCTGAAATACGATGACCAGGGGCTGGTGACCGTGGTCGCCCAGGACCGGCTGACCGGCGAGATCCGGATGCTCGCCCACGCCGACCGCGCCGCACTGGAGGCCACCCTGAGCACGGGCGAGGCGCACTTCTACAGCCGCTCGCGTGCGAGCATGTGGCGCAAGGGCGAGACCAGCGGCAACACCCTGCGCGTGCATGAGGTCTGGACCGACTGCGACGCCGACGCCGTGCTCTACCTGGTCGACGCCGCCGGCCCCAGCTGCCACACCGAGCGCGAGACCTGCTTCTTCCGCCCGGTGGACGCGGAGGGTCCCCGGGACGATCCCGACAACCACGCGCGGCCGATGCTCCCGCGCCTGTGGGCTGAGCTCCAGGCGCGCAAGGCCTCCACGGGCGAGCGCAGCTACACGCGCAAGCTCCTCGACGGAGGCGCGATCAAGATCGGCGAAAAGATCCGCGAGGAAGCCGACGAGCTCGCCCGCGCGATCGAAAGCGAGACCGACGATCGGGTCATCTCCGAGGCCGCGGACGAGCTGTACCACCTGCTCGTTGGCCTCCTACACCGCGACGTCACCCTCCGCGACGTCGAAGCCGAGCTCGCCCAACGCTCCGGCACCTCCGGCCTCGTCGAGAAAGCGAGTCGAACGAAGTGAGTGAATCGTCGAGGTTCGCCCAGGAGCGGCTTTCCTCCTCGGTCCCTAGGGACACCCCCTAGCCGGCATCGCAGGCGCGTAGCGCTGAGAAGCCGGCTACGCCTCCGGTGGGCCCTGCGGGGGCGCTCGCTCCTGAACGAACCTCGACGATTCGAGTTCCCCGCGACGCGTGGTGCTGCTCGACCTCCGTTGGCCTCCAGGCGAGTTCAGAGTCCACGCTTCGACGAAGTGAGCCAGATCGGGCTCCTGTGGCGTCCAGGCGTATTCAGGGGCGAGCGCGCCCGGAGAACCAACCGGAGGCGTACTGGAAGTACGTCGAGGATTGGTTCGAGGACGGAAGCCGCCCCTGGATGCGCTTGGACGCCACAGGAGTGCGAGCTAGGCGGTGGCGCCTAGAACGGTATCGACTTCCTTCTCGACCTTGGCGAGCGAGATCTTGCGCGCCAGGGCGAGCTCGGTGATCACCAGGTTACGTGCCTGCTCGAGCAAGCGGCGCTCGCTGAAGGACAGCTCCTTCTCTTCCTTCACACGGTGCAGGTCGCGCAGCACCTTGGCCACCTCGAAGGCTGAGCCGCTGCTGAGCATCTCCGTGTACTCGCGGTAGCGCTTGTTCCAGGGCTGGACCGTCACTGCGATCTCCGGATCCTTGAGGATCTCGATGACCTTCTTGGCGTCCTTCCGGGAGATGACCCCGCGCAGACCGGCACGCTGGGCGCCATCGGTCGGGATCATGAGCTTCATGTCGGTGTCCAGGATCTTGAGGATGTAGAATTCCTTCTTCTGGCCGGCGATGTCCCGACTCTCGATCCCAGTGATTTCGGCGACACCATGGGCGGGATAGACCGCGTTATCGCCGACCTTGAAGTTCACCGCTGGCATCGTTCTCCTCTGGCCCCTGGCCACCTGGGCGGACCGACGGCCGCGCGGCTGCCATGCTGTGGCTCTGGCGCCGCGACTCCGGGCTCAGTCACGCTGAGTGTACGAAAGGTACGATAGCACTAGACAGGGACTGGAGCAACTCGTGCTCACCGCCCGCCCAGCTCGTAGCCCAGCCTGGGAAGGGTGCCAAATTACCCCAATTTCGGGCCCCTGAACAGAACCTCAAGCCCGCGGTCTGGGGCGCTGGGCGCGTCCACCGCCCTTCCCGTCCGACGCCGATTTCGCGTCTGGCTTCGCGCCCTTTCCCGTCGCCGGGGCCGGCTTGTCGGCCTTGCCCTTGGCGTCGTCCTCGGTACTCGGGGCGGTACTCGGGGCGGTCCCCCCACGGTTGATGCCGCGCTTCTCGAGCACCCTGCGCTCGATGTCGGCCAGGGTGTCGGGGTGCTCCTTCAGGTAACCGCGGGCGTTCTCGCGCCCCTGACCGATGCGGTCGCCCCGGTAGGAGTACCAGGCGCCCGACTTGTCGACCACGTCGTCCTCGACGCCCAAGTCGAGCACGTCTCCGGTGCGGCTGATGCCCTCGCCGAAGAGAATGTCGAACTCGCAGGTCTTGAAGGGCGGCGCCATCTTGTTCTTCACCACCTTCACCCGCGTGCGATTGCCGATCGCCTGATCGCCGGTCTTGATCGCGCCGATGCGGCGCACGTCCAGGCGCACGCTCGAGTAGAACTTCAGCGCGTTGCCGCCCGTGGTGGTCTCCGGCGAGCCGAACATCACGCCGATCTTCATGCGGATCTGGTTGATGAAGAAGAGCGTGGTGTTGCTGCGGTGCACGTTGCCGGTGAGCTTGCGCAGGGCCTGGCTCATCAGGCGCGCCTGCAGGCCCACGTGGCTGTCGCCCATCTCGCCCTCGATCTCGGCCTTCGGCACCAGCGCCGCGACCGAGTCGACCACGATCATGTCGACCGCGCCGGAGCGCACCAGGGTGTCGGCGATCTCCAGGGCCTGCTCACCGAAGTCAGGCTGGGCGACCAGCAGCTCCTCGGTGTTCACCCCCAGGCGCCGCGCGTAGGAGACGTCGAGGGCGTGCTCAGCGTCGATGAAGGCGGCGACGCCACCCTTCTTCTGGCACTCGGCCACGGCGTGGAGCGTGAGCGTGGTCTTGCCGCTCGACTCCGGGCCGTAGATCTCGATGATGCGCCCCGACGGGTAGCCACCGACCCCGAGGGCCAGGTCGAGGGAGAGCGAGCCGGTCGAGGTCACCTCGGTCTGCGCGACCGCGTCCTCGGCGCCCAGGCGCATGATCGAGCCCTTGCCGTAGGTCTTCTCGATCGATGCGACCGCCAGATCGAGGGCCTTGCTGCGGTTGTCGTCACTCGCCATCGCTCATTCCTTTCGAGACTGCTCGAGGCTGCGCATTCCAGACTGCGCGCCCACTCGTCACTTCGCCCTGTCTTTGTCGTCGTCTAAGGCGCCGCCGCTCAGGGCGTCAAGCGAACTCGCCGCCGCCCGCGCGACCAGGCGCAGGGCGTTCCAGGCCGCGGCCGTGCGCACGCGCTCCCGATCACCGCTGAATTGCCTGCATTCCGTGAGGGTTTCCGCCCCTCGCCGAGCCAGCCCGAACCACACCGTACCTACGGGCTTGTGGTCGCTGCCCCCACCCGGCCCGGCGATCCCGGTGGTGGCCACCGCGACGTCGGCGTGGGCCCGCTCGAGCGCGCCTTCCGCCATGGCCTGGGCCACGGGCGCGCTGACCGCCCCGTGCTCCACCAGCACTTCCGGATCCACACCCAGCACCGCCTGCTTGGCCTCGTTCGCGTAGGTCACCGCGTCGAGCACCAGGTAGTCGGAGCTGCCCGCCGGGTCGGTCAGCAGCTTGCCGATCAGTCCCCCCGTGCAGGACTCGGCCACGGCCAGCTTCCAGTCGCGGGCGCGCAGGCGCTCACCCACCCAGGCCGCGTAGCTGTCGCCGCGCCCACCATAGGCGTGATCGCCGAGCCGCTCCCGCACCTGGGCCGCCACCTCGTCGGCCAGGGCGGTGGCCGCGGCCTCGTCGACCGCGCGCGCCAGCACCTTCACCTCGATCTCCGGGAAGTGGGCACGGTAGCCAAGCGTCACGCCCGGCCGCGCAAGGGTGCCGCCCTCGTCGATGTCGCCCAGCCGCTCGGCCACCTCCGACTCGCGCAGGCCGTAGCTGCGGATGTGCACCTGGTGGCTGGTGCGCGGCACCTGCGGCGCCATCTCCGGCACCACGTGCGCTTCGAAGAGGTGGCGCATCTCGCGCGGCACCCCCGGGAGGAAGAAGCAGCGCGCCTCGCCCACCTGCACCGCGAAGCCGGGAGCCGTGCCGACGTCGTTGTCGAGCACATCGGCGCCCGCCGGAAGATCGGCCTGCTTCACGTTCGGTGCGGGCATCTCGCGCCCGATGCGCCGGTAGCGGGCGCGGATGCGCTCGAGCGAGGGCTCGTGGCGCACGACGGAAACCCCCAACATGGCGGCCACCGCGTCGGCGGTCAGGTCGTCGCTGGTGGGGCCCAGCCCGCCGGTGCCCAGCACCAGCTTGACCTCGCGTCCAAACCTGGACACGGTGGCGCCAATCCGCTCGGAATCATCAGGAACCACCGCGTGTTCCACAACCTCGAAGCCCAACGCCGTGAGCCGCTCGGACAGCCACGTGGCGTTGCTGTTCACCAGCTCCCCGCGCGTGAGCTCCGTGCCGATGGACAGGATGGCGGCCCGCATGGGACCTGAGCGTATGTGCAGGTACTCGCCAGGTCAAGCTTTCGCTTCGCCGCCACAGCCCCCAGAGACCATGAACATGCCCAACCGATCCCTCATCCTCGCCCTCGCGTCGGCGTTGATCGCCCCGGGCGTGCTGGCCCAGGCGCCCGCACCGGCGCCCAAGCCGGGCGCCAAGCCAGCCGCGGCCGCACCCAAGCCGGCTGCGAGGCCCGCCGCAGCGAAGGCCAAGGCTGCGCCCGCGCCGGCACCCGCGACCGGCTCTCGCGTCAAGCTGCCGGTGGTTCGGCGCACGCTCGAAAACGGCCTGCGCGTCGTAATGGTGCCGGACAAGACCGTCCCGACCACCGCGGTTGCGGTCTACTACGACGTGGGCTCGCGCAACGAGCAGCGCGGGCGCTCCGGCTTCGCCCACCTCTTCGAGCACATGATGTTCCAGGGCTCGGCCAACGTGGGCAAGGGCGAGCACTTCCAGCTGGTGATGAACCGCGGCGGCTCGGCCAACGGCACCACCAGCGTCGACCGCACCAACTACTACCAGACGCTGCCCAGCAACGATCTGGCGCTGGGCCTGTGGCTCGAGGCCGACCGCATGCGCTCACTCCTGGTCACCCAGGAGAACTTCGAAAACCAGCGCCAGACCGTGATGGAGGAGCGGCGCCAGAGCTACGACAACCGCCCCTACATGAAGTCGATGCTGCGCATCAACCAGCTGGCCTACGGCGACTACTTCCCCTACGCGCACAGCACCATCGGCGACATGCAGGACCTCCAGAACGCACCCCTGTCGGCCGTGCAGGAGTTCTTCCGGACCCACTACGCGCCCAACAACGCGGTGCTCAGCCTGGCCGGCGACTTCGAGCCGGACGCCGCCATGGCCCTGGTCGAGAAGTACTTCGGCGACATCCCGCGCGGCAAGACGGCGCCCTTCACACCGGAGCCGATCAAGCCGCAGACGGCCGAGCGCACCGACTCGCTGCTCGACCCGCTGGCGGAGCTGCCCGCCTTCCACATCGCCTACCACATCCCGCCCGAGCGCGAGCCCGACCACTACCCCCTCGACATCATGGCGATCGCGCTCGGCGACGGAGAGTCCTCGCGGCTCTACCAGGAGCTGGTCAAGGGCAAGGAGATCCTGCAGGAGATCGACGTCTCCACCGACGGCCGCCGCGGCCCCGACCTCTTCAGCGTCTGGGGCATCTGCTCCAAGGGCAAGAAGTGCGAGGACGCGCGCGCGGTCTTCTACAAGCACGTCGCCGACATCGCGAAGAAGGGCATCACCGAGCGCGAGCTGGAGAAGGCCAAGAACCGCATCCGCTCGGTCTTCGTCTTCGGGCTGCAGTCCAACCTGCAGCGCGCCCAGCGCGTGGCGGAGTTCGAGATGTACTGGGGCGACGGCAACCTGCTCAACACCGAGGCCGACCGCTACCTCTCGGTCACGATCGAGGACGTCAAGCGGGTCGCGGGCAAGTACTTCGCGGCCACCAACCGCACCGTGCTCGACGTGGTCCCCGCCAGCGCCGCGGCGCCGGCCCAGAGCTCCGCGCGGCAGCGCGAGGCCAGCACCGCTCCGGCCTTCCACGCCCCCGCCACGGAGAGCGACCGATGAACCGCCGCCGCACCCTCACCACCGCCC
>JAPPOT010000626.1 GCA_028817855.1 Myxococcales bacterium | reverse complement strand
GTGGACCAGCGGTGAGCTCGCCGAGCGCTACCCGGACCAGATCAAGGTGAAGCGCTCGGTGAGCGACGACATCGGACGGCTGGACAACTACGTGTATCCGGTGCTGGGCGAGGTGCCGATCGACCAGATCACGCTCGAGCTGTGCCAGGAGGTGATGCGGCGGCTTCCGCCGAAGCTGGCGCCCGCAACACGCCGCAACATCGGGCAGCTGGTCACCCGTGTGATGTCGATGGCGGTCTACCCGCTCTGCTTCATCGACCACAGCCCGATCCCGCGGGGGTTCCTTCCGCGGGCGCTGCAGAGCAAGGCGCTCGCCTACCTCTACCCGGACGAGGATGCCCGCCTGATGGCCTGCGGCAAGGTGCCGCTGGGCTACCGGCTGCTGTGGGGCTTCCTCGCCCGCGAAGGGATGCGGATGGGCGAGGCGCGCAAGCTGACGTGGGCGGACGTGGACCTCAAGCGCGGCGCAGTGCGGCTCGACCGCAACAAGAGCGACGACCCACGGGCCTGGGCGCTCGATCCAGGCGTCGCCGAGGCCCTGCGGCGCTATCGCGCGCGGCACCGCGAGGGCGACGCATCGGCGGCGCTCGTGTTCCGCGGGGAGAACGACGAGCGCCTGGTCGCGCCCGGGCTGGCCGACCGCTTCCGCGGGCACCTGCGGAAGATCGACCTCGACGAGGAGCGCCCCGAGCTCTTCGAGTCGACCGCGGAGCGGCGGCAGATCCGCGTGCATGACCTGCGCGGGACCTTCGTCACGATCGCGCTCGCCAACGGACGCACCGAGTCCTGGATCGCGGACCGCACGGGGCACCGCTCGAGCAACATGATCAACCGCTACAAGCGGCAGGCGCGTACCGTCGCTGAGCTCGGCGCGGGCGACCTGGCGTCGCTCGTGGAGGCGCTCCCCGAGCTCGCTGAGCCGCTTCCCGAGCCGGTTGATTGCCCCGTGATTGCCCACGAGGCGCCGGGGCTGCTCGATGACGCCGAGCAGTACGCAAAGAAAAGCCCCGGAACCCTTTCAGATTCCGGGGCGTGCTCTCCGGTGACCCCAACGGGACTCGAACCCGTGTTACCGGCGTGAGAGGCCGATGTCCTAACCGCTAGACGATGGGGCCGTTGTCAAATCAGAGAGCTTGCTCGGGGACAGGGATTCGAACCCCGATAGCCAGTACCAGAAACTGGAGTCCTACCATTAGACGATCCCCGAATGAGGGAGCGCTTATTTAGGCTCCCTGGACAACCGTGTCAAGCGAGTGGGGGCGGTCGCCCCCGAGGGCTCACTCGGGCGCAGTCGTGCAGTCCGCCGGCAGGGCGCCGAGCTGCTCGCGGGTCTCGGCGGCCGCGATTGTGACCTTGCCCGCATGGCGGGTACAGCCGGCGGCTTGGATTCGCTCCGGCGCGACGCCGTGGTCGCCCATCCAGGTACGCAGGGTGGCCGCGCGCTGCGCCGCCAGCGAAGCGTTGGTCTCGCGCACCTCGAGCCGGACGTGGACGCCTGGGTTGGTGGTCAGCGTGGCCGCCACCTCCTCGAGCAGGGTGGCGGCGCGTGGCTTGAGGCTGGCGGCGCCGTTGTTGAAGTGGACGCGGCGGAGGAGCTTGAGGCGCCCGGACTCGAGCTCCAGCCGATGCCTCTTCGCGCAACCGCGCAGGGAGCGCACGCCGGGGGTGCGCGGGCAGCGATCGCCGGAATCTGCGATGCCGTCGCCATCCCAGTCGGCGGCGACAGGCTCCGGTTCGGGCGTCGTGGGCGGTGGCGCTTGCACGCGCGGGGGCTGAGGTTTGGACTCGGTCACCGTCGCACCCGCGGCGGCGAGCACTGGAGCCGCTTGCACCTCCTCGCAGCCCCGCGTGGAAGGGTATCCGGTCGGCGGCAGGGGCGAGATCACGCGCAGCTCGATACGACGGTTCTCGTAGCGCTGGCGGCCGCGGGTCGAGACACGCGGGCGGTTCTTGCCGCAGGCATAGACCTCCAGACGCACACTGGGGATGCCGCGCTCGGTGAGCCAAGCGCTCACGACCGTGGCCTGCTCGCGCGAGAGGCGCATGTTTTCGTCGGCGCTGCCGCGCTGGAAGGTGTGGGCCTCTACGCGTACGCGCAGCTCGCGATTGCGGTCCATGGCCAGCAGGAGGTCATTGAGGCCGCCCTCGCTGCTGGGCTTCATCCGTGCGCTGTTTCGGCGAAAGCTGACCGGCGGGTCGAGCACGAAGTCCGCACCGGATTCGCTGCGCCGCAGGTGCTCGGGGCAGCCATCTTCGGTGACCGCGTGCAGCGCAGGGCAGAGGTCGATGTCGTCGGAGAAGCCGTCCTCATCCGCGTCGTTCGGGTCCGGCACATCCTCGGGGTCCATCTCCGACGAGAAGGCCATCACCACGCTCTCGCCGGCGTCCTCGGTCTCTTCCACCGGCGGCGGCTCGGGTGGGCGCACCACAGCCGCGGGGCCGCCACAGCCCCAGGTGGCCAGCAGGAGGAGCAGGGGTTTCACCAGGGGGTTCACAATAAATGTGATTTTACACCAATGATGAACCGATTCCCCGCCGCTCCGGGACGATCGCTGCGAATCGGTGCGCCGCGCTCCGACACTGCCTACAGCCGGCGCGAGTCGTGTCGCTGTCCATGGCCTCAGGCGCCCCGATTTGCCTCGTCGATGGTGCCGTTGAGGGTCCAGTAGTCGTACAGCACACCGAAGCCCAGAAAGCCCAGGGTGACCAGGTAGAGCAGGCCCGTGATCCACTTGCCCAGGTACATGCGGTGGACGCCCAGCGTGCCCAGGAAGGTCAGCAGCAGCCAGGCCACGGTGTAGTCGTAGCGGCCGGTGTTGAAGCGTTGGTCCGCCTTCTCTGCCATCGACGGGATCAGGAAGAGGTCGATCAGCCACCCGATGAACAGGAAGCCCAGCGTGAAGAAGTAGAGCGTCCCGCTGATCGGCTTGCCGAAGTAGAAGCGGTGCGCGCCCGTGAATCCGAAGATCCACAGCAGGTAGCCGACCACGATGCTATGGGTTTGCATCGCCTCGATCCTAGCCCATGGCTGCCGTCCTGCCCCAGTCCTTCTACGCCCGTGACGCCCTCGAGGTCGCCGAGGAGCTACTCGGCAAGCACTTGCGGCTGGGCGAGGTGGTGCTGCGCATCACCGAGGTGGAGGCCTACCGCCACCCGGACGACAGCGCGAGCCACTGCCGCATGGGGCGCACCCCGCGCAACGCGCCGATGTGGGGCCCGCCCGGGCACGCCTACGTTTACCTCTGCTACGGCATCCACAACATGCTCAACCTCGTCACCGGCGCCGAGGGTGAGGGCGCCGCGGTGCTGATCCGCGCGTGTGAGCCGGTGGCCGGTGCGGAGGTGGTGGCGTGCCGCCGGGCCGGTCGTACGGGCCCCGATGCCCTTCGCGGACCTGGCAAGGTGGGCAGTGCGCTGGCGCTCGACACCGGTTGGAGCGGTCACTGTCTCTTCCGAGCGGGCGGGCTCACGGTGCTCGACGCCGCCGCACCCGCGCGCGTGCTCCACGGCCCGCGCGTCGGCATCGACTTCGCCACGCCCGCCGATCAGCGCGCTCCCTGGAGGCTCGCAGTCGGCGACAGCGACTACATCTCCCAGCGCGCGACCCTACGCGCCCGCCGCCGCTGAGCTCGCCGTCGAGCACCAGCCGAGCCCCGGATCTCAACGGTCGGGTGGGGGGTGCGGACGGGGCTCGGGGACGGCGTTCGATCAGGCCGCCGAGCTGGCCTTCTCCCACTCGCCTTCGATCGCCTTGAACGTCTCGATCGCTGCGGCGGTGAGATCGAGCGCCTTCTCCGCGACCAGGCGCTCGTGCAGCTTCTTCGGGTCCTTGTCCCAGCCCTTCGGCACGTCGAACTGCACCGTGAACGGCACGCCCGAGAGCATACCTTGCTCCTCGAGCGCCCACAGCGCCTCGGCCGCCAGGAACTGCCCGGCGATCCCGCGGAAGCTGGCGTCCAGCGCCGGTGAGAGCGGGAAGATGTCGTAGACCGTGACCTGGTCGCCGGGGATCTGCAGGTGCTTGCGCAGGGCCGCAAAGGCCGCCGGAGCGATCGGCAGCTCGACCAGGTCCACGCCCTCGGTGGGCTGCGCAGCCGAAGCGGTGAAGGCGCGCTCAAAGGCGTCGCCATGGCCCACGGTGATCGCCGCCGGCCGCGCAGAAGCGTCGCAGATCGCGGTCAGGATCAGGAACGGCTGGTCGGGGTTTCCCATCGCGCTCACCTCGGGAGCGCTGGAAAATGTCGGATTCCGGGGGTCATGGCAAGCCCCTCACGCGTTGCATGCAGACGAATTTCCCCCAATAGTGCGCCCGCGATGCTGCTGGAGGTCAACGCCGAGCACCCGGAGCCGCGCAAGATTGCGCAGGCCGTCGAGGTCATGCGTCGCGGTGGCGTGATCGCCTACCCGACCGACACGGTCTACGCCCTCGGCTGCGACATCCACGACCGCAAGGCGATGGAGCGCATCTATCGCATGAAGGGCATGGACAAGAGCCACCTGCTGTCCTTCGTCTGCGCGGACCTGAGCAAGGTCTCCGAATACGCCCACGTCCACGACTACGCCTACCGCATCATGCGGCGATTGTTGCCGGGCCCCTACACCTTCGTCCTGCAAGCCACGCGCGAGGTGCCGAAGGTGCTGCGGCAGAAGCGCAAGACCGTCGGCATACGCGTGCCCGACCACGAGGTGGCGCTGTCGCTGGTGCGCGAGCTCGGCAGCCCCGTGGCTTCGACCAGCGCCTCTCTCGGCGACGAGATCTTCCACGACCCGCGCGAGCTCGAGTCCCGCCTCTCCGACATCGAGCTCGTCTTCGACGTCGACAGCATCGGCCTCGTTCCTTCCACGGTCATCGACCTCTCCGGCGACGAGCCGGAGGTGCTGCGCGAGGGTGCGGGCGAGGTGGACTTCCTCTGACGGCAGCCAGCAGCTACGCGAGCAACTTCGCCAGGCGATCCAACACCGCGCCCGCCGCAGCCATCTTGCTACCGGGTGGCTGGGGGTGGTCGCCGTCGTGGTCGACGATCGTGACCTGGGTATCGTCCCGCCCGAAGCCGACGGATGCTTCGTTGGCGACCATGAAGTCGACCTTCTTCTGGGTGAGCTTGCGCCTCGCGTAGGCGACGACGTCGTGGGTTTCCATCGCGAAGCCCACCAGTGCTGGCCGTGTGCCCTTCCTGGCCGCGCCGAGGCCGGCCAGGATGTCGGGGTTCTTCACCAGCTCGATCGACATGTGGTCCTTGTTGCCGGTCTTCTTGATCTTCTGCTCGGCCATCTCCGCGGGGCGGTAGTCGGCCACGGCGGCGGTCATGATGATCGCATCGGCGTCGTCGGCCACGTCGTTCACCGCCTGCTGCATCTCGCGCGCGGAGCGCACCGCGTGCACCTCCACGCCCGGCGGGGGTTGCACCGAGGTCGGTCCCATCACCACCACCACGCGTGCGCCGCGATCGCGCGCGACGCTCGCCAGCGCAAAGCCCATGCGCCCGCTCGAGCGGTTGCTGATGAAGCGGACGGGATCGATGTCCTCGAGCGTCGGCCCAACGCTGATCACGAGCGTCTTGCCTGCCAGCTGGTCGCCCCCCACAAGGGCGGCGGCCACCGTGTCGGCGATCTCCTCGGGCTCGGCCAACCGCCCCCAGCCCTCCTCGCCGCTCGCCAGCGGGCCGCGCAGTGGGCCCGCGAAGCGTGCGCCGTCCTCGCGCAGGCGCTCGACGTTGCGCACGGTCGGCGGGGACAGCCACATGCGCTCGTGCATCGCGGGGGCGTAGACCACCGGGCACTCTGCGCAGGAGAGCGTGGCGAGGAGCGCGTCGTCGGCCATGCCCGCGGCCGCGCGTGCGAGCAGGTTCGCGGTCGCGGGCGCCACGACGATGGCGTCCGTCCAGGCCGCCAGCTCCACGTGCACCTCGCCGGGGTAGCTCGGGTCCCAGAGGTCGGTGACCGGGGGCGTGCCGGTGATGCCGCCGAAGGTGCTGGCCCCGACGAAGCGCGTCGCGCTCGGGGTCATGGCGACCTTGACCAGCGCGCGACGCCGGCCCAGCTCGCGCACTAGCAGCACCGCCTTGTAGGCGGCGATCCCGCCGCCCACGCCGACCAGGACGTGCTTGCCCTCGAGGCTCATCGGGCAGTCACCCTAGTGCATATCGTCAGGGGGCGCACGGCGCTCACGTCTCGGTGTCGTCGCCGCCCTCGGCCGTCGTCGCGGCGGTGTCGCTGCCCGAGCTCTGGTAGGCCGTCTGCTTGCGCATGTTCTCGCGCTCGGTCCAGCCGTACTCGCCGGTGCGTCCGGCCTTGCGCGTGACCTCGATGCCGTTGATGCCGGGGCCCGCCGTGGCCTTCATGAACTCGTCGGCGACGTACTCCGGGTGGG
>JAPPOT010000365.1 GCA_028817855.1 Myxococcales bacterium | reverse complement strand
ACGAGATCCATCAGATGCGCACGGCCCAGATGCTGCTGCGCGCCCACGACGAGACGGGCTCCACGCGACGGGCCACGGGCGACCTGCCCATTTGAACCTCCCGTCCCCGAGCCCTGCCTGCGCCGCGGGCTCAGACGCGGTCAGCGCCCCCCAGGACCTGGCTCGCCTGCTCCCTGGATCGTATGCTTCGCGCGTGCGTTCCGGGGGGCGATGTATCGAGCACGGGCTCGCGGCAGGGCCGGACGGCTACTGCGCGGTGTGCAAGCGCACCCTTCCACCGAGCGGTCTCCCGGCGGCGCGGGAGCCTCGCAGCGTGCTCGGCATGCTCCTGGGGCTGCTCGCCGCGGTCTCCTTCGGCGCCCTGGCCTGGCTCGCGCTGAAGGGCGACGAACCCCAGGCGCGTTACGAGGTCGTGCCGGAACCGGTGGCCGCCACCGATCCGGAGGTGAAGGAGACCGAGGAGGAGAAGCAGGCGCGCTTCCGCAAGGAGCAGCAGGACAAGCTGGCCAAACAGATCGCCGCGCTCGAGTCCGAGCAGGCCGCCCAGATCGAAGCGCAGAAGCGCGAGGAGGTCGCCGCGGCCAAGAAGCTCGAAGCCGACCACCGCAAGCTGATCGCGGAGCAGCTCGAGAAGAGCAACAACACCCTCGCCCGCGACCACGAGAAGCGCGCCCTGCAGCGCGCCCGCGACCGCGTCACGATCCGCGTCTATTCGACCAGCTGGTGCCCCGCCTGCAAGAGCGCCCGCGCCTACATGCAAGCCCGCGGCATCCGCTTCCAGGAGTTCGACACCGAGCTCAGCCCCACCGCCGCCGCGATGCGCGACCGCCTCAACCCCCGGCGCAGCGTCCCCACCATCGACATCGACGGCGAGGTCATGGTCGGCTTCTCGGCCGAGCGCCTCGAGCACCTGATCGACCAGGCCGCGCGCAAGCGCGCGCAACTCTGACGGGCGCCATGCGGCCCCGGCACCCCGCGCCGCTGCGCCAAGAGGGGCCATCATCCTCGCGCTACTCGTCCTTGCGCTGCCAAGGCGGCTCGCGAGTGCAGTCGGATGCCTCAACGTCGCCGTCTTCACGGACCAGAACGAGAAGGCGGTGGGGACGCGATTGGGAAGCTAACCTGCCGAGCGCGTTTCGAAGTGCACGAAGCCCCAGCTAGGCCAACTTCCCGATCGCGTCCCCACACGAAGCGACAGGGGCGGGCGCGCTCAGTCCCGCGGCGGGATGCGCGGCAGCAGCAGGTGGGCGTCGTGGTCGCCACCGGTGTGGAGGGTGACCTTGCCTCGCTGGATGCGGTCCCTCGGTTCGGTGTGCGTGAAGGGTGCCAGGCGGGGATCGTCCTGGGCGGCGACCTCGAGCTCGAGTCGTTGACCTGGCTCGAGGACGACGCAGGTGGGCCAGATCTCCACCTCGACGGGCACGATCTGGTCCGGGGCGGTCTTCTGGATTTCGTCGTGGGTGAGGTAGGGGCGCTCGGGTGTGGAGCGCTCGGGGTCGAGCTTGCGGTGGGAGACGCGCAGCCAGCCGTAGGCGGCACCGACCCAGGGGGGCACGGCCGCGGGATAGGTGATCTCCTCGCCGTCCCGATCGCGATGGATCAAGCGCACCATCAGGTCCGCGTCGCCCGCCTCGCAGGCGAGCCAGAGCTTGAGCTTGACCGGACCGGTGAGCTCGGTCTCCTCGTCGAAGGACGCCGTCGTGAACGTCAGGCGGTCGGTTCCGACCGGCCCACCGGCGTCGTAGCTCGCCGAGGACGCGCTGGAGGGCACATCGGGCGTGAGCCTGCCTGCGCCCGCGTCGAGGAAGTACGGCGTCCACTGGGTGCGCGCGAGCGGCCACTCGTACTCGTAGCGCCAGCGGTAGCGTTCCCCGCCCAGGCGCACGGCCAACTTGATCGGGGGCTCGCGGGTGACGCCGGTGTCCACGCCCTTGAGGAAGTGCTCGAGGAAGCGCAGCTGCTCCAGCCGCCCCTCGAGCGTGTAGAAGGGCGCGCAGTGGTTTCCGACGTGGATGCGCAGCTGCTTGTGGGTCGAGCCGGCGAGCGCGTAGCCCTCGAGATTGCCTCGCAAGTGCAGGCCGGCGCCGCCCCAGTTGGCGGCGGACAACAGCGGTACACGCATCTGCGTGACGTCGGGATGGCTGCGCACCACGCGGTCGTCGATCAACTCCCGCTGCGCCGCAGCGCTCGCGCTCTCGGCTGCGCCCCCCTCGGAGACGTGCTTCTCGACATTCTTGTTCCAGCCCTGCGTGAAGGTGTTGGAGGCGATGCCGCCGTGGCGATTCGCGTCCCGATAGAGGTCGAGCGCGCCCTCCCAGGGGACGATGGCCGCCAGGTGGGGCGGGTTGAGCGCGCCGATGCGCCAGGCGTTCATGGCGAAGTAGGAAATGCCCATCACGGCAACCTTGCCGGAGCTATAGGGCTGGGCGGCGGCCCACTCGATCGCGTCGTGGAAGTCCTGGGCTTCGCGTCGCGACAGGGTGGTGCGGCGGCCCGGTGAGTTGCCCGTGCCGCGTGCGTCGACCCGGATCACGCTGTAACCGTGCGGCACCCACCACTCGGGGTTGACCGTCTCCCAGTGCATGTGCGGTCCCCGCTCCTCGAGTGCCTCGTAGAAGCCGACCCGATCCCAATCGGCGAAGTGGATGTCCTTGGGATAGGGACCGAGCGTCATGATCGCCGGGTAGCGACCGTCATCGGGCGGGCGGAAGACGTTGGCGCGCAGCGCGAGCCCGTCGCGCATTGGAATCTCGACGTCGGATTCGATCCTCATCTCACCCGCCATGGGGTGACGAGGCTAGTCGCAGCCGCAGAGGCGAGCTAGACCCTGGCGCACAAGGCTAGCTCCAGACGCCGTTGGATGCCGCTCGGTTGGCCTTTCGTGCCAAGCGCGTGCGATGGGTGGCGAAGATCATCAGGGCGAGTACTTAGCGACGTTGAGCGGTGCGCCCTGCCCGCCCCCAACAAGGATTCGCCCTGTGACCGGAAAGCATCTTCCCACCTGCCTCGTCGCCGCGCTGTGCTGCGCAACGCTCGCATGCTCCAGCGGTACCGCCGTGGACATCGGCGAGAACGCCCAGATCGGCCGCGACGGTGGCCTCGGCGAGGACGGCGGCGCGACCGGCAATGCGCCCTCCGGCAGCCCCCGCGACGGCGTCGATAACGATGCCTCGCCCGGCCGCGCCGGCAACGGTGGGGACAACTCGGACTTCGGCACCGCACCGCCCGCAGATCCCTGCGACGGCTGCGATGGTCTGTGCATCGCCGGCTTCTGTCTCGGTGGTGGAGGCACGGGCTTCATGCCGCCCGGCGGGCAGCCCCAGGACGAAGACGACGAGGATGACGAGGCACAGGACGACGAGAGCGCTCCGGAGACCTGCGGTGAGGACGCCGAGGCCGACAGCGACGGCTGCGATGGCGACTGCGACGCAGACGATCACGCGGACAGCCCCGATTGCGATGGCACCTGCCAGAGTGACGACGACGCAGACGGCGCCGACTGCGACGGCACCTGCACCGACGCGGAGGTCGGCAGCTCCGACTGCGACGGCGTGTGCGACGCGGGCGAGGAGGATTCCCTCGACTGCCCGGTGGACTGCGTGGTGAGCGAGTGGGCGGAGTGGAGCGCCTGCAGCGTGGCATGCGGAGGCGGCACCCAGACGCGCACGCGCACGGTCACGACCGAGGCGGACAACGGCGGCGCGGCCTGCCCCGAGCTGGAAGACAGCGGCGCGTGCAACGAGCAGCCATGTCCGATCGACTGCGAGGTCAGCGCGTGGACCGCGTGGGGCGCGTGCAGCGTGGCCTGCGGCGGCGGCACCCAGATGCGAACGCGCACGGTCACCGTGGAGCCCGAGCACGGCGGCGCGGCCTGCCCCGAGTTGGAGGGCACGCGCGAGTGCCAGCCCGACCCGTGCCCGATCGACTGCCAGGTGAGCCCGTGGAGCGACTGGGGCGAGTGCAGCGTCAGCTGCGGCGGAGGCACCCAGACCCGCACCCGCAGCGTCACGGTCGAGCCAAGCAACGGCGGCGTCATGTGCCCGGCCCTCGAGAGCTCCCGGCCGTGCAACACGCACGCCTGCCCCGTCGACTGCGAGGTCAGCGACTGGAGCGAGTGGGGCGACTGCGACTGCGACAGCGGGCTCGAGTACCGCATCCGAAGCGTCACGGTGGAGCCCAAGAACGGCGGCGCCGGGTGCCCGGCGTTGGAGGACTCGCGCGCCTGCGTGGAACCGTGCGCACCCTGAGCGGCAACCTCAACTATGGGGCAGCAGCGTCCCGCGACGAGGCGTCCACGGCGGTGGCGGCATCGATGACCACACCCGCGTCTGCCGGCGTGCTCGCATCCCGCGCGCTGGGGGTGAGCGCACGCGGGACGCAGCTGCCGGTGACGCAGTCCTGGTTGGCACCGCAGTCCTCACCGCGATCGCACTCCGGAGCACACAGCCCGGGCACCATCTCGGGCGTGCCGCACGCGCCCGCCACCAGCTCGGTGCCATCGCCCAGGCAACGCACGCCTGCGCCACACTCGCTGCTACCGGTGCACTCCAGCGTGCAGATGCCGCAGATGCACTGGAGCTCTCCGCACTCCGGATCGGCCTGACACAGGCGCAGCCAGTTCGTCTCGCGGCTTGCCTGGGGCTTGTGCGACTCGGAGCAAGCCGCAAGCAGCAGACACGCCAGCAGGCACGCGAACGTCGCCCTCCATGGGCGTGACGTGTGGCGGACATGCATCCCTCGCTTCCCCATCCTCAGTCGTCCTCCGCGCTGCCGTTGTCCGTGCGGACGCCTTGACCCACGTAGGTCGTGATGTGCAGGGTACCGTCCCCGGGGGCCGCGTGGCTCTCGTTGTATTCGTCCACGCGCTCTCGCAAGTCGCGGGCCCGGGACCGCAGCGCGGAGAGGAACTGGAGCACTTCGTCCTGCAGGGGGTGGCCGGGCCACACGTCGAACGTGTAGGTGCTGCCACCGACGCTTTCGGCCGGCACCGCCTGCGCTCGCCCGCGCCGGAGCTTGTCGCAGATGGCCGTGACCATCGCCTGGTAGTGGTCGAAGACCGCAGCCTCCCACCCGTCGGGATCGTTGAACCCGATCACGTAGTGCTCGCAGCGATAGTGGAGCTCGCCGTCGATCTCCTCGACCGTGAGCCGGCCGTCGTCCGCGAGCTTCCGCAGCACACGCTCGAGCACGGGCTCGCCCACCGGCAGGTGCTGCAGCAACCCGTCGCGATCGATCGGACCGTGCTCGTTGATCGCCACCAGCACCATGCTGGCGAGGGCGGCCTCCGGATCGCGGCCGCCCGCGTCGTCGTCGTCCTCGCGCGCAGGCTCGTAGCGGGTCCCATCGCCGGAGCCGGAGCGTAGAAGCAGGCCGCTGTCGACTAGATCCTTGAGCACGCCGCGCACGACCATGCCGTCGTCGCGGCGAAAGCGGTGCAACACCTCGCCCCGGGTCAGCGGCCCCTTGTCGCGCACGTGGCCGAGCACCGCCTCCCAGAGCGACTTTCCGCTGAAGGTCACGCTCTCGGACAGGCGCGCGACTTTGTTGTGGTAGGTGCGCAGGGCCAGGCCGAACATGTCGGCGATCACCTTGTTGCCGACGCCCTGCTGCTTCAGCTCCCCCACCAGGTCGAGGAAGACCTGGTTGGCGACGCGCGCCAGGGACGCGCGGTTGCCGGAGGCCGTGGCGAGGGCCGCGATCAGGATGGTCGTCTGGCGCACGACCGAGTCGATGAGGTACGTCATGGCCCTGATCGGAAGTTTGTCTCCCCGGGCGGCCCTTGAACAGGCTCCGCGCTCAGAATCGTGTGAGCACGGGGTGGCATTCGGCGGGGCGCAGGGCGCGGCGGCGATCCACCGCCCGACGTACGTCGTCCGAGATCGCCAGCTCCGTTAGCGGACCGCCCTCGTCGTGCCACTGCAGCTGGCTGCCGCCGACCACGACGCCGAAGTCGGCAGCCGCGATCCGCTCGGCCAGCGCGCGTTCGCGTTCACGCTCGCGCGGCACGCGCAGGTAGGCGATCGACGGCAAGTCCAGGTCGTCGAGCTCGGACATGTCGTCCATGAAGTAGAGGGCGGGCACGTGGGGCGCGAGCTCGTGAAGGCGCTCTAGGATCGCGAGGTCGGCGGCCGCGAAGAGCGTGCGCGGGGCGGCGCCGTGGGCCTCGACCGCCTCGACCAGCGCCTCGGCTATCTGCCCATCCTTGACGTCGAGCAGATAGAGACCACCACGGTCCTCGAGCGCGGCGAAGACCTCGGAGAGCGCGGGAATCCGTGCACCGGCGTGGTCGGCACCGAACCAGGCCCCCACGTCCAGCGCACGCAGCTCGTCCAGGCTGAGCGTGTCGGCGCGGGCCGTGCTCGCCCCCCCGCTGGTGCGCTCGAGGG
>JAPPOT010000211.1 GCA_028817855.1 Myxococcales bacterium | reverse complement strand
CTGGTTCTTGCCCATCTCCTCCTTGATCTGGGAGTTGATGCGCTCGCGCATCTTGAGCACTTCAAGCTGCCGAGTCAGCAGGCGCAGGACCTTGCGAATGCGATCCTTGACGTCGATCGCCTCGAGCAACACTGCCTTCTCATCGGGCGGCGCTTCCAGGTTGGCGGAGACCAGGTCGGCGAGCTGGCCCGGCTCGTTGATCGAGTCGATCAGCGAGCCGGCCTCGCGCGGCAGCTCCGGCATCAGCTGGATGACCTGCTTGGCCGTGTCGCGCAGGCTCATCGCTAGGGCCTCGCACTCCACGTCGTCCTGCTTCGGCTCGTCGAGGCGCGAGATGTGCCCCTTCATGTACGGGCTCTCCATCGTCAGCTTCTCGAGCCGCACGCGCACGAGGCCCTGGAGGATCAGGCTGTAGTTGCCCGTGGAGTGGCGCAGCGCCTTGAGCACGCGCGCGGCCACACCGACAGGGTAGAGATCGTCGAAGGCTGGATCGTCCGTCGCCGGATCCTTCTGCGCGAAGATCACGATGACGGGTTGGGTCTCGCCTTCCAGATCCTCGACCAGCGCGACCGACTTTTCCCGGCCGACGTCGAAGGGTGCGACGGAGCCCGGGAACAGAACGTGATTGCGGATCGGAAGAAGCGGGAGCTCGTCGTCGAACTCCAACTCGTTGTCGTTGACCTCTTCGTAGATCGTCCTGTTCTCGTCGTCGTCCATGCGTTCCTTGGAGCGCTCCGCGGCGTCGCCATCGCAGCGCCCTCAAAATGTTTAATGCTCAACATAGTCAGGCGTTTGTCGCGGTGCAAGATACGGAATGGGGGTGTTGCTGTGCGTGCGCGCGGGATGTGATCCGCGCCCTTACATCGAGCACAGCAAACGGGCCCGTCGGGTATCCCCATTGGCACCTTTCGCTCGCGGAAGCACACGCGCGGCCGCGGCGCGCGTCCGTGTTGCGCACTTGAATGGCCGTTCTGTACCCTGCGTGCCTCGCCGCGGTACGGGGGCCGATCGTGCCTGCCCGCGGTGACGCGCTTGGGCTGTACCACGCGACGGAACGGACGGCCGATGACCAGCCAAAGTGGCAATCGCGGCAGCGAGGAGGGTGCTTTCGAGCGCGGCACGGGCCTGCGCAGAAAGCCGCGCCGCCGCCGCGTGGTGGCGGTGACCGGCGCCAACACCTTCCTCGGGCGCAACATCGTGGGGCTGATGGAGGAGGAGCCCGACGTCTCGTCGGTCGTGGTCCTGGATCTGAAGAACGCACGGACCGCTGGACCGAAAACGCGCTTCTACGAGGTTGACCTGACCCAGCCGGGGGTGGAGTCCCGGGTCGCCGAGATCCTCCATGCGGAGGAGGTCGATACGCTCGTCCACCTCGCCTTCGTCACGAACCCGACGCAAGCGACGGCCTGGGCGCACGAGCTGCAGAGCGTGGGCACCATGCACGTGCTGTCGGCATGTCAGAAGCACGGGCTGGCGCACCTGATCGTGCGCTCCAGCGTGTTGGTCTACGGCGCCCATCCCGACAACCCGAACTTCCTCGACGAGGACCGGGCCCTGCGCGGTCTGCACGGCTCGAGCTTCGTCGCCGATCGCCTCGATGTGGAGCGCCAGGTGTGGCGCTACGCCGAGGAGCAGCCCGAGGGTAGCGTGACGGTGCTGCGCATGGGTGCGCTGCTCGGGCCCACGGTCGACAACTACGTCTCCCGCTGGCTGTCGCGGCGCGCGGTGCCGACCGTGATGGGCTTCGACCCTCTGCTGCAGTTCGTACACGAGGTGGACGCGGTGGCCGCTGTGCGACTGGCCATCGAGCGACCCGTCCACGGGGCGTTCAACATCGTGGCCGAGGGCGTGCTGCCGCTTTCCACCGTGATCAAGCTCGCCGGGCGTGTGGGGCTGCCGATCCCGTACCGCATCTTTCGACAGATCGCCTCCTTGCTCTGGGTTGCCCAGCTGAGCGAGGCGCCGCCGTCCTTCGTCGCGCTGTTGCGCTATCTGTGCGTGGCCGACGGCGCCCACGCGCGCGACGAGCTCGGCTTCCATCCGGTCTACTCGAGTCGCGACGCCGTGCTCGACTTCGAGGGCGCGTTGCGGCTGAGGGAGGCGCGCCTGCTGAGGGAAGCGGTATGAGTGGCGGCCGCAAGCGCGTCTCGGCGCGGGCCAGCAGCCTTCCTCCCAAGCCGGCACGGCGGGCGGGCAAGCGAGGTGCCACAGGGCAGGCGGACGAGGCCGTGGCAGGCCGTGCGCCGGCAAAGAAGAAGGCACCGAGCAAGAAGAAGGCGACCGCGAAGAAAGCGAGCGCGAGCAAGAAGAAGCCCGCTGCGAAGCGGCAGGAGGCCGCGCAGGCTGTCGCGCCTGCGAAGAAGAAGGCGTCGGCGCGTAAGCGCAAGCCGGCAACCAAGGCCAGGTCGGCTACCAAGAAGAAGAAGGCGCCTGCGCCCGAGCGCGCGGCCACGCCGGAGGTGATTGCGGAGGAGGTGCGCGCGGCGCCGCGCCGGCGGGGCCCCTCCGTGCCGCCGCCGTTGCCGGCGGGCGACCTCGGCAACCTGCTGAGCGAGGTCGACGGCGCAGGCGACAGTGAGGATGCGCGCGCCCGTGCCGCAGACGCGATCGGCCGGATCGCGGCACGGCTCTATCCCGAGTCCGAGACCCCCGCCGAAGACGAGGGCGATCTGCTGGCAAATGCCCGCCAGCTGCTCTCGACCGACTACTACCTGCGTCAGTGGGGGCGGCTGGGGATGCGCGGGCGCTCCGAGCGGGTCGATGACTTCGGTCTGGATCGGACCTACGAAGCGCGCGTGCAGCCCACCCTGGATGCGCTCTACGAGCGCTACTTTCGCGTGGAGATCGCCGGAGTCGAGCACCTTCCCGCGGAGGGGCCCGCGCTGCTGGTCGCCAACCACGGGGGCACCCTGCCCTGGGATGGTGTAATGCTGAAGACCGCCATCCAGCGTAACCACGCCCAGGGGCGGGGCCTACGTTGGCTGATCGAGGACTACGCCTTCCACCAGCCCTTCCTCGGGGCCTTCCTGAACCGCATCGGTGCGGTGCGGGCGTGCCCGGAAAACGCCGAGCGTCTGCTCGCCCAGGGGGAGCTGCTCGCGGTCTTTCCGGAAGGCGTCAAGGGTGTCGAGAAGACCTATGCGGAGCGCTACAAGCTGCAGCGCTTCGGACGCGGTGGTCACGTCAAGCTGGCCCTGCGCATGGGGGTGCCGCTGATCCCGGTCGCCATCGTGGGCGCCGAGGAGACCCACCCGCTGCTGCATCGCACGCGCGCCTTCTCCAAGGCGCTGGGATTGCCGTTCATCCCGATCACGCCGACCTTCCCGCTGCTCGGGCCTCTCGGCCTGCTGCCGCTGCCGAGCCGCTGGCGCATCGCCATCGGCCCCACCATCCGTGAGCTGGAAGGCCTGGACGCCTCCGTCGCCGAAGACACCCTGCGGGTCAACGAGCTGAACGAGCGCGTGCGAAGCGGCGTGCAACACCTGCTGCACCAAGCCCTCGAGGCACGCGGCCCCAACGCCTTCTTCAAGGGACACGCGGGTTGAACGTGCCCCTGCGCCTGCCCGGGCAGGGGCACGTCCAGAGACAGCCAAACCGGAGACACTAGACGCGGTAGCGGGTGGGGCGCTTCGCGAGCCGGTCCTCGATCTCGCTGGCGGCCTCTTCGTAGCCGTCGCGGCCGAGCAGCCCGAACGCGAGGCGTTTGCCCAGCTCGACGCCCGGTTGGTCGAATGCGTCGATGCCATAGAGCTCGCCGCTCAGGGCGGTGGCTGCCTCGTAGAGGAAGAAGAGCTCGCCCAGGGCACGGGCGTTCAGCCGCGGGACGGTGATGGTCAGGCTCGGTCGACCGTCGCTCGCGAGCGCCTCGGTCGTGCCGACGCGCTCCGCGTCGAGCAGTGCGGAGAGCTTCGTTCCGGACAGGTATGAGGTGCTGCCCTGCGACTCGGGGACCGTCAGGTCGCGCTCGCCATCCTCGATCGCCAGGAAGGTCACCAGCTTGTCTCGCGGGCCCTCCATGAAGAGCTGCACCTGGGCATGCTGGTCGGTCGCGCCCACCGCGGTCAGCGGCGTGGGTCCGCACTCGACGCGCTCCCCGGCGCGGTCGAAGCGCTTCCCCAGGCTCTCGGCCCACAGCTGCACGTACCAGGCGGCGAAGGCGCGCAGTCGATCGGAGTACGGCATCATCACGTGGATGTTGCGGCCCTTGAGCGTGTCGTGCAGGTAGTGCACCGCGGCCACGATGCCGGCGGGGTTGTCGCGCAGGCTCGGGCTCGTGCAGCGCTCGGCCATGGCTGCAGCGCCATCGAGCAAACCCTCGCAGTCGACCCCGCACAGGGCGGCCGGCAGCAGTCCCACTCCGGTCAGAATGGAGAAGCGCCCACCGACGTTCGCGGGGATCGGCAGCGTGGGCCAGCCCTGCGCGTCGGCCAGCGCGCGCAGACCGCCCTTGTTCGGGTCGGTGATCGCGACCATGTGCTCCGCCATCGCCTCGCGTCCGACCGCGCGCTCGAGCCAGTCGCGAACGATCACGAGCTGCGCGGCGGTCTCCACGGTGCCGCCGGACTTGGAGATGACGAGCGCGGCCGTGCGCGCCGGCTCGAGCCGCTCCAGCAGGTGCGAGAGCAGCCACGGGTCGCTGTTGTCGGGCAGGTGAAGGCGAGCGCCCGCGGTGCTGATCGGGGCGGTCAGCGCGTCGCGCATGGCCCGCGTACCGAGCGAGGAGCCCCCGATTCCGAGCACGAGCACGTCGCTCACGCTGTCCGCGAGCGCGTCGCGCACGCGTGCGACCTCGCCGAGCACCGCCCGCTCAGTGGGTAGCTTCCAAAAGCCCAGCTCCCCGCCGTCCACGCGCGCGCGGACCCCCGCGTGGGCTTGGCGGAAGCGATCGGCGGCGAGACCATCGAGCTCCGCGTCGGTCAGGCCCCCCTCGGGGCCGACGCCGTCGCTCATGGCCAGGGCGTAGTCGAGGCTGATCGGCATGATGCGGCGCAAGGTAGCGCAGAAGCGTCCGGCGTTGCAGCGCCGCTTTTTTGACCGCGCGCAGGGGCCGCCCGTAGGTTCGGTCCATGTCGGCTCGCGCCCGCAGTGCGCTCTCGACCCTGTTCGTCCTGGGGGCCCTGTCCGGCTCCCTGATCGCCGTGGCGGCGCCCGGGCGTCTCGGCGGCAGCACCTCCGCCCAGCCCCCAGCGCTCTCTGCGGTCACGCCGAAGTCTGGGGGGGCGGCGAAGCCGGCCGAGTCGGCTCCGCTGCCGCCGGCCCACGATCTGGAGCCCCTGTCCTACAGCCGCAGTGAGGGCGGGCGCCTGTTCGCGGAGCTGCCGGACGGCGACAGCGCCGAGCTGACGCTCGACCCGGACCTCCAGGCCCACCTGGAGGGCGTCTTTCGTCGCTACGAGGTGCCGTACGGGGCCGCCGTCGCGATCGAGCCTTCGACCGGGCGCGTGCTCGCCTACGTGAGCCACTCGAGCGCCAACCCGGATGCAGGGGATCTGGCGCGCGACCCAACGCCGCCCTCCGCGAGCGTCTTCAAAGTGATCACGGCCGCGGCGCTGGTCGACCGCGGTGTCGCCGCCAACACGAAGGTCTGCTACGGCGGTGGCCTGCGCCGGCTGACGGCGGCCGACCTGGCGGACAACCCCAAGCGCGACCGCTCCTGCGCCACGCTCTCGGAGGCGATGGGCGGATCGATCAACGCGGTCTTCGCGAAGCTGGCCGACCGCCACCTGGATGGCGCCACCCTGGAGCGCTACGCCGAGGCCTTCGGCTTTGGTCACGCGCTGCCCTTCGACGCGCCCACGCGGGCGAGTCGCTCCGAGGTGCCACAGGACCGGCTCGAGTTTGCGCGCACCGCCGCGGGCTTCTGGCACATGCACATGTCGCCTCTGCACGGCGCGCTGATCGCGTCGACGGTGGCCAACGGCGGGGTCATGCAGCGGCCCGGCATCATCGAGCGCGTGATGGGCGAGGACGGGCGCGAGCTGCGGCGCTTCGAGCCCAAGGCCTTTCGCAGTGTCATCCCGCGCTCCACGGCCCGGGTCGTCGGCACGATGATGCAGCGCACCGTCACCCACGGCACTTCCCGCAAGGCCTTCTACGACCCCGCCGGTCGCCCCTTCCTGCCCGGCATCAAGGTGGCCGGAAAGACCGGCTCCCTGGCCTCCGAGCGCCCCTACCGGGCCTACAACTGGTGGGTCGGCTACGCACCGATGGACAAGCCGAAGATCGCCGTCAGCGCCCTGGTGGTGAACACGCCCAAGTGGCGCATCAAGGGCAGCTACGTGGGCCGCGAAGCCCTGCGCCGCTACCTGCTGAAGCGCTGAGGGCGTCGGACTCGGTCTCGGACTCGGTCTAGAACGGATGAAGTGGCCGGTCTCCCTGTAGACGTGGTCAGGCTAT
>JAPPOT010000199.1 GCA_028817855.1 Myxococcales bacterium | reverse complement strand
CACCGGACCTCGCCACGAGCATTCTGGAAACCGCCGAGGAGCTCGTGATCGCGCCGGATGTCCGGCCGCACGAGACGCGTTTCTCCGACCTGCCCCCGTCGAGCAACATCGCGCGCGACCTGAGCGAGATCGAGTTCAGCAACCGCGCACCGGCACTCAAGCCGGCCTCGCTCGCACCCGAGCCACCGAGCGCCACGACCCTCTCCCAGCTGCCGCTGTTCCCGCTCTTCGCCGAGGTTCCGAAGGACGCCCTGGCAGCGCTCACGCAGCAGTCCGAGGTCATCGAGCTCGAAGACGGCAACGTGCTGATGCGCAAGGGCGACCCGGCCGACGCGCTCTACGGCATCGTCGAGGGCAGCGTCCAGGTGCAGATCCCGGGGCAGAACCTCAAGCTCACGCTGGCGGAGGGCGACGTCTTCGGCGAGTCCTGCCTGCTGCCGGGGGAGCGCCGTCACGCTGACGTGATCGTCCTGGGCCACGTGCTTGCGCTGAAGGTGCCGCGCGTAACGCTGAACACGCTGATCGGCTCCTTCCCGCGGCTGGCCGAGGTGCTGCTCGAGCTCCTCACGCGCCGGCTGCTCGGCAATCTCCTGCAGGCCTCGCCCCTGTTCCAGGAGTTCGACGCCCACGGCCGGCAGGAGCTCGCCAAGACCTTCGAGGTGCGACGGGCGGGGGGCGGCACGAAGCTGGCCGAGATGGGGAAGGTCATGGACGGCCTCTACATCAGCCTGACAGGCACCCTGCGGGTGACCGACGCCAGCGGCAACAACGCCGACTTCGGGCCGGGCACGATGTTCGGCCAGGGCAGCCTGCTCACCCACGAGCCCTCCAGCGTGCACGTGACCGCGCTGGCCAACATGGTGCTGCTGCGCATGCCCTCGGAGTCCTTCCACACCCTCGCCATGCAGTTCCCGTCGATCCTGATGACGGTCAGCGAGCTCGAGCCCGTGGCCAAGGTCAGCTTTTAGGCCTAGAACATCCGCCATGGCCTCGATGTTTGAGCGGCTCGGCGGCGAAGCGAAGCTGCGCCCGCTGATCGACGACTTCGTCGACCGCGTCTTCGACGACGTGATGATCGGCTTCTTCTTCCGCAGCGCGAGCCGTGAGCGGATCAAGCGCTTCGAGTACGAGCACGCGGCGCAATTCCTCGGGGCCGAGATCGAGTACGGGGGCCGCCCGCTTCGGCAGGCCCACGCCCGGCAGCCGATCATGGGCGGCCAGTTCGCACGCCGGATGCGAATCCTGGAGCAGACCCTGAGCGCCCACGGGGTGCCCGAGGACATCGCCCAGGCATGGCTCGCCCACAATCGCGACCTGCGCGAGGAGATCACGGCGGACCCCGAGGGCGAGTGCCATGACTGACGGCGCAGCCCCGCGGCTGTCGGTGCTGCTGCCCTGCCGCGACGCGCACGAGACTATCGAGGAAGCGATCGACAGCGTGCTCGCCCAGCGCGGCGTGGCGCTCGAGGTGATCACCGTCGATGACGGCTCGAGCGACGGCAGCACCGCACTGCTGCGCGCGCTCGCCGCGAGGCATCGCGCACTGCGGGTGCTGCGCACCGACGGCGTCGGCATCGCCAGCGCTCTCGCGCTGGCGGCGCGGGAGGCGCGCGCCGACCTGCTGGCGCGCATGGACGCCGACGACGTCTCGTTGCCGGAGCGCTTTGCGCGGCAGGTCGAGCACCTGGACGGCGCCCCCCGGCTCGGCGCGCTGGGCACGCGCGTGAGCGCCTTTCCCGAGGGCGATGTGCAAGGAGGCCTGCGTCGCTACGTGCGCTGGCAGAACGGGTTGCTCGACGCGGCCGCGCATCGTGCGCAGCTATTCGTGGAGTCCCCCCTGTGCCACCCCTCGGTCGTGCTGCGCCGCGCGGCCTACGAGGCCGTCGGCGGCTACCGAAGCGGCCCTTTCCCGGAGGACTACGACCTGTGGCTGCGGCTCGACGCTGCCGGCTACGGGCTCGCGAAGCTCGACGCCACCCTGCTGCGCTGGCGCCACCACGCGACGCGCGCCACGCTGACCGACCCGCGCTACGCGCGCGCGCGCTTCACCGAGCTGAAGGCCGCACACCTGGCACGTCGCGTGCGCGGACTCGGACGGCCGCTGGACCTGTGGGGCGCGGGACAGACGGGCAAGCGCCTGGCACGCGAGCTCGAGCGCCACGGCGCGCGCGTGCAACGCTTCATCGACATCGATCCGCGCAAGATCGGCCGCTCCGCGCGCGGCGCGCCGATCGTCGCACCCGACGCGCTCGGCGCGGCCGGCGAGCGAACGCTGGTGGTGGCGGTGGGCGCCCGCGGCGCGCGCGACCTGGTGCGCGGCGAGCTGGACGAGCGCGGGCACGTGGAGGGCCGCGACTACCTCTGCGCTGCCTGATCGGCACCGCAATTGCGAGAATTTGCCCCGGAGAAAGCGCGGGACGGCGCCTGCCGCTTCGGCTAGACTGCCGCCCGATGGAATACAGCTGCGCGTTTCGCTGCATCGCCGGATGCGAGGGCAGCTACGACCTTGAAGAGGTGATCTACCGCTGTCCGAAGTGCGGTGAGCTGCTCGAGGTCAGCCACGATCAGGAGGCCCTCTCGCGTCGCAGCGCGCCGGCCTGGATCAAGCTCTTCGACGACCGCGCGGGCAGCTCCAAGTGGCCCTACGCCAGCGGCGTGTGGGGCAAGAAGGAGTGGGTGATCCCTCACATCGACGACGACTGCATCGTCTCGCTCAACGAGGGCAACACCAACCTCTTCTGGGCCGAGCGCTACGGCGCGAACATCGGCCTGCCCGATCTGTGGGTGAAGCTCTGCGGCAACAGCCACACCGGCTCGTTCAAGGACCTGGGCATGACCGTGCTGGTCAGCGTCGTGCGCCAGATGATCAAGAACGGCAAGCCGATCAAAGCGGTCGTGTGCGCCTCCACCGGGGACACGTCGGCGGCTCTGGCCGCCTATTGCGCCGCTGCCGGCATCCGCTCGGTCGTGCTGCTGCCGAAGGGCAAGATCACGACCGCGCAGCTGGTGCAGCCGCTCGCCAACGGCGCGCTCGTCTGCCAGCTCGACACCGACTTCGACGGCTGCATGGCGATCGTGAAGAAGCTCGCGGAGGAAGACGGCGTCTACCTCGCGAATTCGATGAACTCCCTGCGGCTCGAGGGGCAGAAGACCGTCGGCATCGAGATCGTGCAGAACTTCGAGTGGGAGGTGCCCGACTGGGTCGTGATCCCGGGCGGCAACCTGGGCAACGTCTCGGCCCTCGGCTCCGGCTTCGACTTGATGTACTCGCTCGGGCTGATCCAACGTCGCCCGCGCATCTGCGTCGCCCAGGCCGAGTCCGCCAACCCGCTCTACCGGGCCTACAAGGAGGGCTACGACAACTACGAGCCGATCACGGCCAAGCACACCGAAGCCAGCGCGATCCGCATCGGCAATCCGGTCTCCATCCGGCGCGCCATCCGCACGCTGCAGCGCTACGAGGGCGTGGTGGAGCAGGCAAGCGAGCTGGAACTGGCGGAGGCGGCCGCGGCAGCTGACCGCACCGGCACCTATTGTTGCCCGCACACCGGCGTGGCCCTGGCCGCGACCAAGAAGCTGCTCGCCCGTGGTGAGATCAATCCCAAGGAGCGCGTGGTGGTGATCTCCACGGCCCACGGGTTGAAGTTCACCGACTTCAAGATTCGCTACCACGAGAACCAGATCCAAGACGTCGAGAGCGAGCACCCGAACCGGCCGGTCGCGCTGCCCAACGACTACGACGCCGTCAAGCGCGCGGTCCTCGAGAGCATCTGACGTCGATGGCGTAAGCCGGGGGCTAGCCAGCCAGCGCCGACTCGAGCGCCTCGCGGTGCTCGCGCCGCAGGTTCACCAGGCGGATGCGCACGTCGTAGAGGTCGTCGTCTCTGCGCTTGGAGCCGATCGTCTTGCCACGCACCGCGGCCGTGGTCTCCGCCAGCGCCAGGCTGAGCTCGAGCGGCCGCCCCGGCGGGTACGGCGTCGGGCCCACCGCCGTGAGCACCGTGCCGTCGAGACCGACCGCACGCCCGTCACCACCATCGCCGAAAGACACGCGCACCCCTTCGCCCTGCTCGCCGCCCATCGCCTTCACCTCCTGCCGCGGTCCATCGCAGCACGCGCCTCGCGCAGGTCGGCCTCGCGCCGCAGCGTCTCGCGGCGGTCGCCCTGCTTGCGGCCCCGCGCCAGGCCCAGCTCGACCTTGGCGCGGCCGTTCTTGAAGTAGACCTGGATCGGCACCAAGGTGTAGCCGCGCGTGGCGAGCTTACCCATCAGGCGCTGAATCTGATGTCGGTGGGCGAGCAGCTTGCGCGAGCGCTTGGTCTCGTGGCCGAAGTGGCCCGCCTGCTCGTAGGGCCCGATGTGCATCTTGTGGAGGTAGAGCTCGTCGCGGTCGACGCTGGCGTATGCCCCCTCCAGGTCTGCGTGCTTGGCGCGCAGGCTCTTGACCTCCGACCCGGTCAGCACCAACCCGCACTCCAGACGCTCTTCGATCTCGTACTCGCGCGTGGCCTTCGGGTTTCGGCAGACCATCAGCTCGCCCGGCGCGGTCTGCTTGTTCTTCTTCTTGCCCATGGTGCGCGGTCGCTTCGCGAGCTGGGTGCAATAGCAGCTCAGGGCGCGGCAGGCGAGCCGGCGTCCGGCACGGCCAGACCGCCGTCCGGCGCCGCGAGCGGCACGTCACAGAAGGCCGGCGCACGCAACGCCGGCTCACGCGCGTGCGCCCCCCCGGCCAGGGCGTAGCCTTCGGGCACCTGCACGGCGTCCACAAAGCCCGAGTCGCGGGCCCGGAAGACGAGCACGCAGCGACCGGACGTCGGGCCGCCGATGCGCTCGACGTAGATCTCCTCGAAGCCGTCGCCATCCGCGTCGTGGGTCTGGGGCGAGGGGGGCGCAAGCAGCCGATAACGCACCGCAGGGCGCAGCGCGTCGCCGGTGTCGCTGTCGAGCGCCAGCACGATCCCGCGTGCGGTCACGACGCGCACGAGCCCGACCAGGCCATGCCGGTCTCGGAACCCCAGCGCGTGGAAGTGCTGCCCGCGAAGGCGCAGCTGGAGCGCGTGGCCGGACTCAACCAACTGCTGCTCCAGGCGGTCGGCTTCCTGCTCCGGCTGGACCCCGAGCACCAGATAGCGCTCGTCGCCGAAGAAGGGGCTCGGCGCAGGCGCGGCGCAGGCGCAGGCAACGCACAGCGAGAGCAGCGGAATCCGGGGCGGCACGCCGCGCAGCCTACGCTCAGCCTGGCGCGCGCGCGAGGGCGACGCTGTGGACTGCGCGACAGCCGGCCGAGGCCAGCGCCTCCGCGGCGGCCTGGAGGCTGGCGCCAGTCGTGCGGACGTCGTCGACCAGCAGCACGCGCGCGCGGCACGGAAGCGCCTTGAAGGCGCCGCGCATGTTCAGGCCGCGGCGGGCGCGGGGCAGCGCCGCCTGGGGCGGCGTGGCCCGCACGCGCGACAGCGTGCGGGTGTCGAGAGGTACGCCGAGGGCGGCGGCGAGCGGGCGGGCTAGCAGCGCGGACTGGTTGTAGCCGCGCTCGCGCAGGCGACGCGGGTGCAGCGGCAGCGGCACGACCCGGTCCACCTGTCCCGCGAGCACCCCGGCCTCCTGCACGAGCAGCGCGCCAAGCGGCACCGCCAGGTCGGGGCGACCGGCGTACTTGAGGCGCACCAGGGCCTCGCGCATGGGCCCCACGTAGAGGAACGGGGCGCTCGCCGGTGCGGGGGGCCGCAGCGCACGGCTGGGGCGCTCGAGCAGCGGGGCACAGGCAGGGCAGAACGGTCGTGCTTCGGGCGCGGCGGGCAGCTCACAGCCGATACAACGGGGCGGGGCGACCAGCTCAACCAGCCCCAGAACCGCATTGCGGATCGCGTCGGTCACCCCCCACCATCGGCCGATGGGGCGCTCGATTGCGCGCTCGCTCACCGTTCACCTGGTATGGCCATTGCTCCCTGGCGGCACCAGGGCGGCGACTCCCCTTGAGGCATACCCCCCCATGCCTCGGAGTCGCCGTCCAACTTTTCCCTGTAATCACGGGCGGTCACGTGCCTGCGAGGCGCCATTCGGGACTCGTGGCCAGGCCCGATGGCCATTTCATTTATGAAAAACCGCTCTGCGTTCCTGCAAAGGAATGAATTGGCTCAAAAAGGCCACTGTAGCTGTGCGCGACTGCAAAGGTGCTTTCGGCGGTGCAAGACGCCTCCCAGCCCTGGGGAGGGCTGAAGCCAAGAAACCCCGGGGAATTGAGGCCCCGCCAACTTGGCACGGTGCCTGCAATGCATGGGAAGCGATGGCGGGTGGCTCCCACTGAAGGTTTTCCCCCCAAAGCCTTCGAGTCACTCTTCATGGCGGCCTTGAGAGTTCCGCCCCCCCTGGGACTCTCGGCCGCCGTATTTTTTTAATCG
>JAPPOT010000318.1 GCA_028817855.1 Myxococcales bacterium | reverse complement strand
GGGATATGCCGCCGGCCGCAATGGACGGGGCCGACCCGCCCGGTGGTACCGGGGATCCGGCGATGGATCCGGCGGACATGGAGGCGCCCCCCCCAACTCCGGAGCAACCGTCTCCGACGCCGGACGACCCGGCGGCCGTGGCCCCGAACTTCGAGACCCTCACCTTCATCATCAACCAGGCGCCCTGCTTCGGCGCCGGCTGTCCCAACGACGACCAGAACAAGCTGGACCTGCGGGTGGACGACGGGCTCGTGGGTCGCCTGACCTCGCAGGTCTCCACCAACTGCGGAGACATGCCCATCGTCAGCCCCGGCGCGCCGGAGCAGAGTGCCCTGATCCGCATCCTGAAGGAGGCTTGCGGCACGACCCCGCGCATGCCGCTCGGCTGCGTCGACGACAACGACGGCGGCTGCGTGCCCCCGGAGTACATCGCGGCGATCGAGCAGTGGATCGCCGACGGCGCTGCCGAGCCCTGACGCGGTCGGCAACGGCATCGAGTCTAGTGTCCTGAATTCGGTTTTGAAGACAAAACCGAAATTCAGGACACTAGAGCGAACCGGCCGGAAAGGCGGCCTGTTCGGCGCCGCCCGTGTCCAGCACCTTCGTCTCGAAGCTCCAGCTGGCACCCGGCTGCAGCTCCATGCTAGCGCGCACGGTGGTCGACCCCACCGGGCGGCCACCCGCCGTGAGGGAGAAGACCGTGACCGAGGGATCGCGGATCGGCCCCTCGAACCGATTGTGGAGCATGCCGGTATAGATGATCCCATCCGCGCTGACGGCACGCATGAGCGCATCGATCTCGAGCCCCTCGACCGGCTCGACATCGAGCGCAAAGTAGGGGCACCGGTAGACTAGATGGCGCACGTCTTCGAGCGTGATGTCGGGGGGCAGGTCCGTGATCGCCGCCATCGTCCGGTCACCCGGACCGATGCAGCCGGCGATGGCGTCCGTGCCGTCGGTGAGTTGATAGAAGCGATGGCTGAACAGGCCCCCGATGCCAGCGGCCAGCGACTTTCCATCCCGATCGAATAGCTCCACCGCAAACCCGGCGCTGCAGGCCGGGATCGACCCCCGATTGGCGAGCGCGGCGTAGACCTCCGTTCCCTGCGTCCCGCGGCGGAGCGTGAGCGCCGTGACCTCCAGCACGCCGTTGCCGCCCGGCAACGCAGAAACCTCGAGGCCCTCGGGCACGATCGGAGCCTCGACAGCGGCGTCCAGCCGCTCCGCTCCGCCAGGGCCTTCACCGGACGAGCACGCCAGCAGTTGCAGCCCCGCACCGAGCAGCAGCGGGACCGCACCTGCGCGCCGGCACGACTCAGGAGCCCGACTTGAGCTCGGTGAACTCGCCCGGGTCGTGGATGGCGGCATCCGCAACCGCACCCTCACCTCCGATGAAGTCCTCGGTCCGATCCGAGTACCCGAAGTGCGTGACCTCGGCCGTCCCGCCCACCGCGGGGAAGCCATCGGCGCCGGCCTTCACCCCCATCGCATTCATCAGGTTGTAGAAGTACTTGTTGATCGGCGCGTTGGCGACGCTCGGTTCGGTCCCGGTGGACTGGGTCGTGCCGTTGATCGTCTGCCCCGAGGTGCCGTCGGTGCAGGCTGACATGCTGGCGCCGTTCGACATGTCCGCCGCACCCGGACCCGCCGGATCGACGTTGATGATCTGGCCAGTCTTGAAGTAACCACCTGCGCTCCCCGCCTGCAGGATCGGCGCATTGTTGAGGTTGTGGGCGTTGCCGTCCGACATCTCGTTGAACCAGACGGTCGCCGTGTTGTCGAGCACGCTGCCGGTGCCCTCCGGGATGCTGTCCAGCATCCCGACCAGGTTCGCGAACTTGCGCGTGTAGAAGTCGTCGACGCGGAGTAGCATCTCGACCGCGTTGGGCAGGCAGTTGCCCTGCATGCCGGCGTTGTCGAGGCGATGGGACAGGGAGTGGGACTCCGTGTTGATGTCCAGGCCGCTGAAGACGTAGTTGCCGGGGTACTTCAGGAAGATCACCGGATTGGCGTTGCAAGCGGCGGCCAGCGCGGCGATCGAGGAGTAGACGTCGGCGCCGTCCATGCTGTCGGTGACCTGGCTGGTCAACCCGTCGCTGCCAAAGCCGCCCCCTGCCGAGCCCGCGTTGCTCTGGGTCGCGCCGAGCATGGCACCGAGCTCCTCCGTGCACTGGGCCGAGGCGATCACCGTGCCGGTCTGATGCAAGAGCTCCTTCCAGGCGCTCAGCTTCTCCCTGTCCGCCTGGCTCATGTCGAAGCGCTCGAGCGTGGAGAGGTCGTCGCTGACCAGGTCGATGATGCTCTGGCCGCGGATCGACTGGTAGGTGTCGGGCGACATCGGCGCATCCTGCTCGAAGAGCCCGGTCAGGCCGCTGTAGGCCTGGGTCGCATTCAGGCCGCTGAACATGGTCTCGGCCGCCGAATACGAGACCGCCGACTGGGCGGAGTCGCTGCGACCACCGGTGTTCATCAGCAGTGGAGTACCGCTGGGGCTCAGCTGCTGCGCCATCACGTGGTCGAGCGACGGGCCGATCGGCTGCGCCTGGAACTTCGTGGCGGGTTCGAAGCTGAAGGGGTCGTTGCTGTTCGGCGTGACCGGCTGGCAGGTGAAGAAGGAGCCCACGATCTGCGTGTGCGAGTCGTTGCCCTGCCCACGGGTCATGCGGGCGGTCCACTCGTTCATCGAGCGGATGCCGCGCGGGATCAGCAGCTTGTCGGCGTACGGCGCCAGCGGGGCCAGCGTGGTCGGAGTGAGGTCGTCGGCCGTGAGCGGGCCGTGACTCTTCGCGGGGAACCACTGGTTCGTGATGCAGCCGTAGTGCGTGAACATCACGATGAAGCGCTGCGGCGAGCTCACGGTCGCCGACTGGGCCCTGGCCTCGCGCTCGGCGATCGAGCTGAGGAACGGCGCCGCGAGCACGGCGCCGCCCAGGCCCTTGAGGAAGATGCGTCGGTTCATATACCTGGCCACGTTTGATCTCCTCGTGCTCAGGGGGTCTGGCGGACGCGCAGGCGGAACGACTCCGCCTGGGTCAGATCGGCGAGCAGGCTCAGGATTCCGTAGCCGTCCTGCGTCAGGTTGGTATCCAGTTGTTCGACCAGGCAGCGGTCGTTGCCGTTCGGGTCGCGCCCGAAAGCGTAGGCGACCCAGGCCTGGGCGTAGAGCTCGCGGGCCTTGGGCGTCTGGGCGATCTCCTGCATCAGCTGCAGGGGCGAGCTGATCTCGAGTTGCTTGCCGTCGCCGAAATCGACCGTCGCCGTGGTGACCGACGCGTCGATCGGGCCGCCGCGCGGGTCCACGGTCTGCATACCGCCGACTGCGTCGAAGCCCTCCATCGCGAAGCCCGATGGATTGATGATGCTGTGGCAACCCGTGCACTCCGGCGGGCTCGTGAGCTCCTCCACGTAGGCGCGCTGGGTCGGGAAGTCCCCGTCGACCGTCATCATCGCGGCACCGGGAATCGGCGCGCCCGGATTGACGCCGAGCATGTGCACGGTGATGAACGCGCCGCGCAGGATCGGGCTGGTCGCGCTGTAGCCGGAGTAGGAGCTCAGGAAGCCGGCCCGCGTGAGAAAGCCCGGACGCTGCGCGGCATCGAGCTCGACGCGGGACAGCTCGGCATCGTACTGCGCGGGGTCGAGGCCGTAGAGCGCAGCGGTGTCCTGATTGACGTAGGCGACGCCGCTGAGGAAGAGGTCCTCGAACGCGCCATCGGCGAAGGCCACGTCCTCGAAATAGGCATCGAGCTCCGCCTGCATCGTGGGCTTGGCATCCGAGGAGTAGAGCGGGTAGATGCCCGGGTCGTGGTCGATCTTCCACCAGTGGGCGTTGCCGTTGTTCATCTGGAGCCAGTCGCGGTGGAACGATGCCACCAGCGGGCCCGTGCGCTCGCGCACCGCGATCATGCGCTGCGCCTGGGCGAGGATCTGCTCTTGCGTCTGCAGCTCGTCGGCGTCGGCGGCGGCGTTCAGCGTGTCATCGGGGATCGAGCCCCAGAGCATGAAGGACAGCCGCGTGGCCACCTCGTGGCTGGAGAGCTGAATGCCCAGCCCGGACGCGTCCTGTGTGGTCGCCAGCTCCGGCAAGAGCAGGAAGGAGGGTGACACCAGGAAGGCGAGCAACGTGGTCTCCGCGACCTCCTCCGGGGTGCCGGCCGGCATCGTCTGCCCGAGCTGCTGGAAGCGCGCCACCTCGTCCTCGGTGAGCGGCCTGCGGAACGCGCGTCGGCCGAAGCTGCGAATCGTCTGGTCCAGGCAGCCCGCCGCCGCCGGGTCGCAATCGATGAAGCGGGACCGGTTGGGGCCGGTCATCACCTCACTTGCGACTTGCGCGCCGACATCCTGATAGATGCGCCAGGCATCCGGTGTCATCGGTCCGTCGAAGTCCGCGACCAACAGCTCGGCCACCGGCGTGCTGCCGAGGCCGTCGACGCCCAGCAGGTCACGCACGGTCGCTTCGTACTGTCGATTCAGCAACCGCGGGATCTGGGTGGTGCCGGGCACCCCGGGCACGCACACGGACGGATCGGTCGCGGGGGCTCCGTCGGCCGGCACACCGGCGTTCGTACCCGCGCCGCCGGCCGGCCCGCCTGTCTCACCGGGACCGTTCACTCCCGGCATGTCACCGGAAGAGATTTCACCACCGTCCGAGCAGGCCACGAGCAACGCGGCGAGCGCGGAAAGTACGACAATCATCCTCTCTTGCATGCCAACGACCTTCCCTGCGGAGCGCGAGCGCCTCCGAATAGGACGCGCCACGGTCAGCTCAGCAGGCAAGCTCGACTGACGCTGACCACCCATGTCGGTCAATGCCGGGCATGGGCGCAGCTGATCACGAAATCGGCGACAGGACCGACACCGGCCGAGATACCTAGAAGGTTGGGGGTTCCCGTTCGACGGTCGCCACATAGATGTCGTACTCGCCCGAGCGATCCGACGAGAAGAAGAGCTCTCGACCGTCCGGGCTAAGCCAGGGGTCGCGCTCGTCGGCCGGCGAGCTGAGCTCCTCGATCAGCGTGGGCCGCTCGAACGCGTCGGCCGTCGAGCGACGCGTCGCCACGAAGAGGTCGGCGGGCCCGAAGGCCGGCCCACTCACGTAGAAGAGCGTGAGGCCGTCGTCGGTGAGGAAGGCGTCGACCGTGCTCTCCTCCGGGAACGAGAGCTCCGGCACTGCAACCGGCGCGTCGAAGGAGACCTGCGCGTCGCCCCGCTCGGCGAGCTGGATCTGATAGAAGGGCGGCGTGTCCACGTCGGACGCCATTGGCATCACGCGCGCGCGCTGACCCGGCGGACGTGGGATGTCGTTGCCCGCGGAGCTCAGCACGTCGAGGTTCTCGGGGGCCGACCACGGGTCCGCACGCGAGGCCCGCATCGAGAGCCAGATGTCCAGACCGCCCTGCCCGCCGATTCGATCCGACGCAAACCAGATGGCGAGGCCATCGGCCGACACCGCGGGGCTCGTCTCGACGCCCGGGCCGCTGAGCTCCTCAACCCACTGCGCGGGGCCGAAGGGCAGCGCGCGGTCCGTGCGCTCGGCCACGAAGATGTCCGCAGGTCCCCCGTTGCGCTCCGAGGTGAAGTAGATCTCGAGCATGTCCTCCGTGAGACTGGGGTTGTCCGTCTTGGCCGAGACGGACAGCTCGACGACCAGCTCGGGCGGTCCGAAGCGAAAGCGGGGTGGATCGGCGTCGCCGAGGGTGAGCACCGGGCCATCACCGCACGCGACCGCGGCCACCAGCAGCAGCAGCACCAGCCATCCGCGAGCGGCTCGCGCACGTGGTGGCGCAACCCGCATGCGCGCGTTGCGAGCTAACTTCCGGGCCGTGGTCCGTGGCATGGTGGTCGCCGTGGGGTCGATGATGAACGGGGCCTGGACCCGCCGCAACTCGGGGCAGCGGCTGCTCTTTGCAGCCGCTCTCGCGATGCTGGGCGGCGGCGCCGCGGGCGCACAAGGGCAATCACCCGCGATTCCCGCGCACCTCACCGTGCGGGCCGAGCCGGAATGCGCGACGGCCGCGGCGGTGGCGGAGCGAGTCCGTGTGCGTTCGCCGCGAATCGGCTTCGTCGACGACGCTTCCGGGGTCCCGCGGCTGCTCGTGACGGTTCGCCAGGACGGCGCGGATCGGCGCGTGTTCGAGCTCTCCGTGCAGTGGCCCGACGGCCGGCGTGCCGAGCGCCGCATCGACGCGCGCACCTGCCGATCCGGCCTGGACGCGCTCGCACTGCTGTTGGCCATGACGCTCGATCCAGGCATGGGCGCCGGCGCGTCGACGCGTGAGGAGGCGTCGGCACGACCGAAGCGCAGGGCGGCGGGGACGCGGAGCAAGAGGCGGGCGGTGGCAGGAAGCGAGGCCGAGACCGAGGCCGGGACTGCGACCGAGACCGAGGCCGAGGCCGAGAC
>JAPPOT010000561.1 GCA_028817855.1 Myxococcales bacterium | reverse complement strand
ACGTCGATGAGTGGTCCGTGCTGGTCGTGCTCGGGGTCGATGTCAGCGAGGCCCGCTTCGAAGACGGGCCAGAAGGCTTCCGATACCGGGCGGGCGCTGGGTGAGAGCTGCTCGTCCTGCTGTAGGTGTTCCCACTCCACGCAGAGCGCGTCGAGGGCCTGGGCGACGTGCTGGTCGGCGTGCAGTACCAGCCAGCGGGCAAGGGCCGCGCGGTCGCCGCGGTCGAGCTGGCCGCGAACGAGGGCGCGCAGCTCATGGGTTGTTGGGGGTAGCGTCACTCCCATTCGGTGTCCTCGACGGCCTCGTCGAAGGCCGCGCTGAGCTCGGGGCTGTCGAGCTTGAGGACATCGCGTAGCGTCTTGCGCGTCGCCTCGAGCGCCAGGGCTCCGGCCACGTGCAGGTCGTTGCCGCTGCGCGCGCGGTCCTGCTCGCGCGCGGCGAGTCTCACGCGCTCGATGAGCGTGAGCAGCTGCGCGCTGACCTGGGCGCGCCTGCGGCTGCCCAGGGTGGAGCGCGCGTCGGCGCCGCCGGTGGTGAACGGCGGCGAGTCCCTGCACGGGGAGAAGTACTCCTGGCCCGCGGGGGTTTGCGGGTCCCACTGAGCCGGGGGCAGGCGCCAGACGACGGCGTGGCGAAAGGTGGCGAGGGCCTCGTACTTGGAGCGCCTGGCCTTCTTGAACCTGGCCAGGCCGGGCGGAATGGAGGCGTGCTGGGTCATGGCGTCGGGCAGGTCGCGCCGCTGCCTGCGCGTCGCCATGAGCCAGTGGGCGCGCATGCTGGGACAGGTCGCGTCCACCATGCGCTCGAGCGCCACCGCAAGCTCGTCGATCAGCTCCGCCACGACCTGTCCATCAACGGCATCTTGCCCAGGATCGGGCCCCGGGTAGAGAAGTTTCCCAGAACGCGCGGGCGGTGTTGTCGGAATGCCTGCCGGCTCTGGGAAACTTCGGAAGCGCTCGCCTCGGCCTTGCGAGTCTCCTGGCCACGCGCCCCGTCGTCGGGCGCAAACAGGAGGTGATGTAGAGATGCTGAACTGGATCGACACACGTGATGAAGCGTCGCTGCGAGCGCGCCGCGGTCAAGCTCCTCTGGAGGCGAAGGGCGGTGGCAAGGGCAGTGGCGGTGGCGGCAAGGGCGGTGGCAAGGGTGGACGCCCGGTGAACGGGCCCAGCACCACGGACAACGCGTCCGGCAAGAACCGGGGCAACAACCCGCCGTCGAAGTAGGTCGCGCTGGCGGCCCACCGCGGCCCCCGCCATCCGCATCGAGGCAACGGGGGTCGCGGTGGACGCCGTGACTTCGGGGCCGGAGGTTCCGAGATGATCGGATGAAGCCAATAGCGCTCCTCGATCGTTCGGCAGGTGACGAACCAGAGGACGGTATTAGACTCCACGCGCAGTGGACGTGCGCGCCTCACCGGGGCAGTTGTGGGCTTCATGCACGCGATATCGGGCATTGCTCACTGGCGGTTGTGCGCTCGGTGCGAGAAAACGTGTTGGAAGATGAACCCGGCAGGCGGGCGCGACCTGGAGGCGATTCTGAGCGACCGAAACGAGATCTCGGACGCCGTGCGGCAGGCGGTGCGCGAGGCAGCAGGGGGCTACGGAGTCGAGATTCTGCGCGCCGACGTCAAGGACCTGGTGTTCCCGGGCAACCTGCGGGAGATCATGAACCAGGTGCTGGAGACGGAGCGGCGCAACGAGGCGAAGCTGATCCAGGCGCGCAAGGAGATCGAGGCGCAGCAGCTGAAGGCGCGTGCCGACAACGAGGCCGAGCGCCAGCGTCTGGAGGCGCGGCGCGAGCAGCTGTCGATCGAGCTGGCCGCGGACCGCGAGAAGCGCGAGGCGGCGCTGCAGGCGGAGGTCGAGGAGGCCAAGGCCCTGGCCGAGCACCCGGGGCTGCTGAAGCTGCGTGAGCTCAAGGCGCTCGGCGAGATGGCGCGACGGGGCGCGCACTTCACGGTGGGGCTGCAGGCGGACGGGCTGGTGCGGATCCTCGAGCGCGAGCGCGAGGACGAGCGCGAGGACGACGACTGAGGCGACACGCGTGGGCTTCCCACCGAGGGGCGCCCCGTGAGGCGTCAATGGTGCGTGGGGCCCTTGGCTGCAGCAGCACGCTGCAGTACGAACAGGGCGGTGGCGCACGACGAACCGGTAGCCCTGGCCCAGGCGCCCATCGAGGAGCTCGAGGAGTACTGGCACGCGCCCGCCGAGTCTCCGTACATCGTCTCCAGGGGCTACGACTGGCTGTGGTTCCTGGCGCCGCCGCTGCTGGCGCTGCTACTGGGCGGCTGGGTGTCCAGCAGCTCGCTGCCGTATGAGGCCGTCGTCGTCGGGGGACAGGACTTGACCTGGCGCACGCTGCTGCTCGGCATCCTGATCCACGGCCACCTCTTCGCCGTCGTCTTCCGGTCGCACGCCAACCCGACGATCTTCAAGACGTTCCCGTTGCGGTTTGTGCTGGTGCCGCTCCTCCTCTGCGGGGCGATGAACCTCTCCCTGTGGGTGATGGTGAGCGCGTCGGTGCTCGGGACGTTCTGGGACGTCTACCACTCGGGCGCGCAGACCTTCGGCTTCGCGCGCATCTACGACCGCAAGGCCGGAAACGATCCAGCCGTGGGTCGCAGGTTGGATGCCTGGCTCAACCAGCTGCTGTACGCGGGACCGATCCTCGCAGGCGCAAGCCTGATGTCGCACATGGATGACTTCGAGGCCTTCGAGGAGCTGGGCGACGTCCTGTTTCTGCAGGTGCCGCCGTTCATGGATAGCAACCGGGCCTTCCTCACGTGGGCAGTGGTTGGGGGCGGCGCGCTATTTCTCGGGTACTACCTGCTGGCCTACCGCCGACTCGTGGCCCAGGGCTACCGGGTCTCAATGCTCAAGGTGTACCTGCTGCTGAGCACCGGGGCGGTCTCCATATGAAGTTGGGGGTTCAATAGCTGGGGCGAGGCGTACCTGATCATGAACGCGTTCCACGCCGTCCAGTACCTGGGGCTCGTCTGGGCCCGCGAGCGCAACACCATGATCCGCCTCTTCCGCCTGACCGGGCGCAGCTACGCCGCACCCGTGGCCCTGATCCTGTTTCTCGGCTTGACCGGCCTCTACGGCCTCATCATGAAGGCGACCAGCAACCACGTTCGCATCATCTGGAGCATCACCACCACGGTCTCGCTGATGCACTTCTGGTACGACGGCTTCATCTGGTCGGTACGCAAGGGACAGGTGTAGCTAGAGCCCGTCGAGGCCGCTCAGGTCGCAGCTTGCAGAATCTCGCTGACCTTCGGCCAGCCCATCTTCGCTGCGAGGTCGAGCGCGGTCTGGCCGGCGACTGTCTTCACGGTCGGATCCGCGCCCGCACACTGCAGTCGAGGTCGTCCCCGGCGTGTGCTAGATACGGGTCATGGATAGCGCGCGTGCTAGCAGGCTCGCTCGATCCGCAGCCTGGGGGATGCTCCTCGCACTGAACGCGTGTGGGGAAGACACCGACAGGGATGCGGGCGGCGCGGGGAACGGCTCCGGCGCACCTCCTGCGGCGATGGATGACGCCAGCACACCGGCCCGCGGCAATGGCGGCCTTGCGGACGCCGAGGACTCGACGCAGGGCTTGCTGCCCGATGGAGGCCCAGACGCAGCGACCGACGGAGGTTCCAGCGACCGCGGGCCCCCGGCCGCCACGGAGTGCCAGACGATGGATGTGACGCCCGAGGCCACCATCGCCTGGACATTTGAAGGTGGCACCGAAGTGATGCAGACCGTCGGCGAGGTGAGCGTGGAGGGGAGCCCCCTGCCAGAGCGCGTCATGTTCACCGGCGAAGAAATGCGCTTCACGCTCGCACGGCGCGGCTCTACGTGGTCCGTGACGATCGGCTACGGCGAGTTTCCCTACACCTGGCAGGGCAGCCTGCCTACAGTGCTTGAGGAGGTCTCCAGCCACCGTGCGGCCGGCAGCTTCCGCGGAGAGATCACGCCAGACGCACCCGGCACGCCCCAGGACGACCTGTGGATCGAGTCGGGCGAGTTCGAGGTCCACTACGCGACCTCGGAGCCCGCCTGCGCCCCCGCCGGTGCCGAGTGTCAGCCGGGCACGGTGGACTACGTTTCGAGCGACATCACCGCGCGCTGCTCGGCTTCGTGCTTCTTCCTCCCCACGTACTGTGGCGCAGACGGCGCCTGGGAGGATGCGCAGGACTGTGTGAAGCTCGGAGCCTGCAGCGTGGACGAGACACGCTGGACGACCGAGGGTTGCCCCGCCTGCCAACAGCAGCGACAGCGCTGCAACGCGGAGTGCGAGTGGGAGACTGAGCAGCAGTGCGAGGGGCCGGCCGAGCCTTGCGACGCGGGCGAGTGCCGCACCGTCGTGGCGACGAGCGGCACCTGCGCCTACCGACAGCTATGCGCCGAGGACTGCACCTGGCAGGACGACACCGGCTGCGTCCACCCCGACAGCGCCGTCTGTGAGTGATGCAGCCTTCGGCCCTCCTCCACGGTGCCGCCAAGGGATCCGCCGCGCTTGGCCCTCGGGTCGGATGACTCGCGGGTCGCACTCAAGATGGAGGCGCGCCGACGGGGTTCCGGCGTCTACTGTCTTCGGCCGGTGTTTGACCGGGACCGATCCTGCGGCCGGGCAGCCCCAGCCGTCCTGGCAGCGGCCCGCTCGTACTGCGTCAAAGGGCTCGTATGAGCAGCAGCGTGGGTCATCGGCTTTCGTGGCACATCCCGATCACCGCACGTGCCCGAAAACCGGCCCTACGCCTTCACTGGGCGTGCCCGGGAACATCATGCACGCGACATCGGCGATTGCTCACTGGCGGTTTGCGCGCTCGGTGCGAGAAAACGTGGAAGCTGAACCCGGCCGGCGGGGTCGCGGACATCGGAAGCCGGATCAATGTCGGGAGGCACGAACTGTTGATGCTGCAGCAAGATCCGGTTTCGGTCTGGACACGAACGGCCTGAACGTCTCGTTGTTCCATGCCATCGGCAGCTGGGCGAAGTCGCGCGCGGGGTAGGCGTGGCGGCCGGTGAGCGCGTGGTAGAAAGTGCAGCCGAGCGAGAAGAGGTCCGAGCGGGCATCCAGGTCTCCGCGGTTGGCGACCTCGGGGGGACAGATGGGCGGCGTGCCCACCACGTGACGGCATGGGCCCATGGGCGTCATGGCGCCGAAGTCGATCAGCTTCGCCAAGCCGTTGCCGGTGCAGCGGATGTTGCGCGGGCTGACGTCGCGATGCACCAGCTGGCGCGCGTGGAGCAGGGAGAGCGCGGAACAGATGTCGCGAATCCAGGCACACGCCCGCTTCCACTCGACCGGCGCGAGCCCGTTGAGGTCGCCGCCGGCGAGCAGCTCCATCGTGTACCAGGGGCCCTCGCGATCGACGCCGTAGTCGTGCACCTCCACCACGCGCGGGTGGGCGAGCTGGGCCAGCGTCAGGTACTCGCGCTCGAACAGCGCTCGCATGCGGCTGGCCCTCTTGCCGTCGGACGGCGATCGGAGGCGCTTGAGGGCCACGAGCTCACCCGTGACGGTGTCGAGGACCTCCCAGATCGTCGACATGCCACCCTCGCCGATGGACCCGCGACGTCGTAGCGGCTGCTGACATCGGACTCCTCTGCATCCGGCTCGAGGGGTGCGGGAATCACGCTGGCTGACATGTGGACCTCCATCCCGCGCACGGGCACTCCGCAGTGCCCTGCGCTGGCCATGTTTGTCCATATGGAATTCTTGCACGATAAGCAGATTTGAAACGGTGCCAATCAGTCCCAAAATTTTTGGGACTATTTTGGTCTAGTGATGATGGCATCACTGCTGATTTGCCTTGCAATCACAAGGTCTTATATGGCTCACTCGATCCCAGGTGGCCCGGGGGCCAGGCCGGATCGGTCGCGCTGGTCCGCGTCGCGAGGCGGCGGAGTTGAGGTCCCGTCGGAGTGTCCACACTGCGGCACCTGGACGCGCGCGCGCTACGACCGCGCAAGGATCCCGTCCTCTGTGTTCGGCCCGTGCCTGACGGCCACGGTCGCGCTGCTGACCGGCGCCTACCACCTGAGCCGGCGCAAGACGCAGCGGCTCCTCTCGGAGCTGTTCGGCATCACGGTCTCGCTGGGGTCCGTCAGCGCGATGGAGAAGCGTGCCAGCGATGCGCTCGCGCCCGCTCACGATGAGGCTGCGCGAGGTGCAGTACGCAGAGGTCAAGCATGCGGACGCCACGACGTGGACGCGCGCGGGCAAACTGATGTCACTGTGGACTATCGCGACTACGACGGCGACGGTCTACCGCATCTTCGCCGACGGCAGCCGCGAGACCATCAAACCGGTGTTCGGCGAGCTCATCGGTCTGCTCGTCAGCGACCGCGCGACGGTCTTCGGCTTCTGGGCGATGCCGCTGCGGCAGGTCTGCCACGCGCACCTGCTAC
>JAPPOT010000445.1 GCA_028817855.1 Myxococcales bacterium | reverse complement strand
GTGTCTGGAGCGCTCCTTGCGGCGCAAGCGCTGCGGGCTGCGGGAGCCGCAGCGGCCTGCGCCGACGGCGTGGCGGCCGCGGGCTGCGCGGTGGGCGCGGGTGCGGGCGCGGGCGCGGGCTGCGCGCTCGCGGGTTGTGGGGGCGTCGGGGCCTCGACTGTGGGCGTCGCCGCCGGCGTCGCTTCCGGCGCCGCTTCCGGCGCCGCGGTGGGCGGCTGCTGGGCGAGACCCGGCGCGGCCAGCAGCCAGGTCAGCACCGTGGCGTACGCGGCGCGCACCCTCATCGCACGCGGATCCGCATCCCGAGCCGGGCGACCTTGTCCGGCTGGAACACACCCTGGTCGACGTAGACCTGGGCGCCCAGCTTGAAGCTCGGATCCTCCATGTCGGTGCCCGCGGGTCCCATCAGACAGACCTCCGCCACGATCGAGGCGCGCGGGCTCTCGACCGTGACGTGGGCGACGTCAGCGTTGATCACGATGTCCTCGTTGAGCAGCGCCGCGGCCTTGCCCAGGTTCTTGTGGTAGCGCCCCGCGTTGCCGGCGATCGCCTCGCCGTTGATCATCATGGAGCCGACCTGCCCCTCGCCGACGCGTACGTCGACATGGATATCCCATCCGTGAACCGCCGCGTTGTAGACCTTCGGTGCTGGTGTCATGGCTTTCCCCGGTTCGAGCCCGCCGCGCACGATAGCCAGGGTGCTGACCCCACGATACTGAAGGTGTGCACCGTCCAGATCTGATGACTCGCGCGTGCAGCAAGGGCCCGGATGCTAGTGTCTCGGCGGCAGGACGATGGAGATCCAGATCACGCCCGCGCGACCTTCCGATCGCGAGTTCGCGCGTCAGCTGAATCATGCCGCCTATCGCGACGTGGTGACGCGTCAGTTCGGGCGCTGGGACGAGGCCGACCAGGATCTTCGCTTCGCCGACAAGTGGGAACAGGGCGGCTATCGCATCGTGCGCCTCGCGCGCGATCCGGTCGGCGCGCTGTGGACCACCGTCGAGCCGCATGACCTCTTCATCAACGACGTCCAGGTGCTGCCTGCACGGCAGGGCGCGGGCATCGGCGCCGCCGTGGTCGAGCGTGTGATCGCCGAGGGCGATGGGCTGGGCCTGCCCGTGCGCCTGCAAGTGCTGCGCGAGAACCGGGCACGCGCGCTCTACGAGCGGCTGGGCTTCCGCGTCTACGGTGACACCGAGCTCCACTTCCTGATGCGGCGTCCACGCCAGAGCGGCTAGGGCGTACCAGCACAGCACTGCCGCACATCCGCGGATCCGCAACGCCTGCGTCCGGCGGCTGCGGCTCCGTGAGCGGGACCCAGTCGCCCGCCGGAAGGCTGCCGCGCCACTCGTAGGGGATGCCGGGGTCCGGCGCGCCGCGCTTCTCCCACTGCACGCGCACGCGGCACGGCGCGGGCGGCGGCTGCCGGCCGGAGTCTCTCGTCGCGCACCGAAGGTCAGCTCGAAGCGCTCGCCCGGGCCCAGTCGAAGGCGGCCGGGAGTGCGCCCGAAGCGCCAGCGACTGCTCCGCTCGCCGCACTCCAGCCAGGCGAAGACTTCGTCCGTGTCCACGACCAGCAGCTTCGTCTCGTGCGGGTTGCGCAGCGCCACGCGCACCTCCGACAGCGTGGTGCAGGTCGGGTCGGCCGTCGCGGCCAGCAAGGTTGCCTCCGGTGTGCCGTCGTAGCGGGTGTCCAGGGCGGGGCCCGTGCCGCGGCCGCGCGCCGCCACGTGCGCATCGTAGCCCACCAGGGCGGTTCTCCTCCGACAGTGGCCACCACGCTGAGCGCCAGCAACACCCGCTGCATCGGTGCATGCCGCTTGCCCTGCGCGTCCCTGGGCACCGAGAGCAGGGACAGGTATGCGAGCGCCCCCGGTGCGGCAAAGGGTGCCGCGAGGCAGAGATAGCCACCGAGGTCCGTAGCCCCGGGTCGAAGGCCTCGGCCAGCGCAATCATCGCGAACGCAGGCAGCGCTCCCAACGCCGCGAGCCACGCCGCGATCAGCAGCAACGTCGATGCCGTCGAACCCTTGCCCCCGCCACGCGCCACAGCGGCCATGATCGCGCTCCAGGCGCCGTCCTACGAATGCCCGGTCAGCGACAGCGCGTCTGGTAGATCGGGGCGGCCGGTGCCTCGCCCGTGCTCACGTAGCCGCGGCCGTCGGCGAGATAGCTGATGCCCTCGGATTGTGGCTCATCGCCGGCGGGGACCTCCACGGGGGTGGCCGAGAAAGCGTCTTCGAAGCTGCCTCCGGCGGGTGCGCGCAGCTCGAAGATCGTGTCGTAGGTGCGGAGCAGCACGGCGCTGCCGCACGGATGGGCCGCGGTGGCCGAGATCGCCTGGTTGTCCGTGCGCGGGACCGGCAGCTCCAGCAGCATAGTCGCGACGTTCAGGCTGCCCTCGAGCAGAGGGTTCGGCAGTCGGTAGATCGCGCTCGGCTCGCCATCCGGCACCTTGGTCACGATGTAGACGGTGCCGCTGTGCGGGTCGATCAGCACGCCCTCCGCGTTGTGGTTTTCGCCGTCGTCGTACTCGAACCGAAAGAGCTCGAAGTCGGTGATCGTGTTGTCGGCCGAGGCCGCAGCCAGCTCGGGCTCCGCAAAGCGCAGGATCGCAAACTCGGTACGCGGCGTGATGTTCCCACCGATGTCCGCGAGGTAGAGGCAGCTGCCCGCCTCGCACGGGCCCACCTCGAGGTCCTCCACGTCGGACACGTCCGCTGCTTCGAGGGTCCACTGCGCCTGCTGCGCGCCGTCTCCATCCAGCGCGAAGACCACCGGTCGGGCGCGGTCGTTGTGCACGAAGAAGACGCCGGGATCGCGCGTGCTGGCCGCGATTCCGGAGACCTCCGCGAGCCAGGGGGCCTGGATGTTCGCGAGCAAGGCAGCGGCGCCGTACTCGTCGCAGAGCTCGCACGCGGGCGCACCGGGCTGCGCTCCCGCGTCGACTGACGCCGGCGCCCGGGCCGTGCCCGCGTCGGGCGCGGTCGTCGTTGCCACGCCCGCGTCCGTGCCCGCGAGCGCCGGTGCGTCTGGCACCGTGCCTGGTGAATCCGCGGCGCCCATCGAGCCGGTATCGCGGCCATCGTTCGACGGCATGGTCACCACCGGTGCCGCGCCGGCGGTTGCCGCGCCCGGGTCGTCCCCGCACGCAGCGAGCGCACCGAGCATTCCGGGCAGCACCGCGATGAAGGCCTGGCGCGGCATGCGGTCGAGACTAGCCGCGACCGCGTGGAAGGGGGAGTCCCAAGGAGGGAGGGCGTCGTAAGTCCTCCACGCGTACGCGGCGTAGGCACCACCTTCGTCGTGCCGCGTCTCCAGGAGCACGAAGCCGGCGCGGGCCAGCGCCTGTCGCGACGCGACGTTGTCGAGGTCGACGCTCGCGACGTGACTCGCAACGCGGTAACCCCGCGCCTCGTAGAAAGCCCGTGCGTCGACGTTCCCTTCGAGCACGTGAAGGTATGCGGAACGGAAGCCTCCGGCCCGCTTGAATACGACTCTAGCACTGGCGGCGACGAAGGCTGCTAGGGTGCGCTCAGACGAACGGACGCTGGAGTGGTGGGCAGTGTCCCTGCCGAGGCTCTCGAAGTTGACAGCGATCCAGACAATCTCCTCGCACGAGCGCACACAGTGGTCCGCGCTGTTCCGCGACGTGCCGGCGTTGCGCACGTGTGTGGCCTCCGTGCTGGAGGGACGGTGCGGACGGTTGCTCACTGGACCGGGCGCCAACGGGACCGCCTGGATCGAGGCTCTGCCGTTTCTCTTCCCGGCGGGGAACGTCGAGGGCTCCGTGGCGGAAGCGTTTCTGGAGTCGGTGGGCGAGGCGGGGGGAGTCGTCGTCGGGACCGAGCGGTGGCTGGTCGAGATCGAGCGCCACTGTGCCGGCCGGACGCTGCGGACGCCGCGCACGCCGTACTCCGCCGAGGGTCTGGATGTTGGCCATCTCCAGAGCCTCGCGACACGTGCCGACGAGGATACCGAGATCGTCAGGATGGATGAGGAGCTCGCCCGGCTCGCAGTGACTGAGATCGACCCGGACCTCGTGTTCCCGGGCAGCTTCTCTGAGCCGAGGGCGTTCGCAGCCGATGGCGTCGGCTTCTGCGTGCTCCGCCAGGGCCGACCGGTCTCGGCCGCCACCTCGGCGTTTGTTTCTTCGGATGCGATTGAAGTCCAGGTCAACACGCACCCGGGTCATCGCAACTGCGGCCTGGCAACCAAGGCCTCGGCAGCGCTACTCACGTGGTGCCTCGAGCACGGCCTCACGCCAGGCTGGGACACCGGCGATGAAGCGTCACGTCAGTTGGCTCGACGCCTCGGCTACCGAGAGCTGCCGGGCTACGAGATGCTCGTCGTGGCGCCGTGAGCGGTGCTCAGTACGCCTCGACTTCGATGACGCGGCGACTACGCCGACGCAGTCGCGGCGTCGCGCTCGTCTTCGGGGAGGAGGCGGCGGAGCCAGCGGTTGGCGAGCCACTCGCGGGCGGTCTCGGCGCGTTCCTGGTCGATGACGATCTCCACGATCTGGCCGCGCCGGATGCGGTGGAGATCCTCGGCGATCGGTTCGACCGTGGAGTCGGAGGCGACGGTTAGGGGCAGCAGCAGCCCATCGGGGGCGCCCGCGAGGACGAACTCGCCGGTGTCGGAGCGGAGCTCCTCGGTGGCCATGTAGCGTTCGACGCGGGCGTCGCCGCTGCGAAGATGCACGGACCAGAGGTCGAGCTGCTCGGGCGCACCGAAGAGCAGCTGCGCTCGGGCGCGCTCGAGCATGCGGCGGCTGCCGGTCTCGCGCTCGCGGCCTGCGGCTACCAGAAGGCGCGGGACCTTGGCCTCTTCGCGGATGCGCTGCATGAAGAGCAGGTTGGTCTCCGTGTTCGGGCTCAGGGCGATGGCGCCCGCCCGGGTGTCGACCTCCGCGCGCGCCAGCACGCCCTCGCGCATGGCGTTGCCGTAGATCACGCGGCGGCCGTCTTCCTCGGCCTTTTCGCAGGCCTGGGGATTGGTGTCGACACAGACCCCGGCCTGGCCGCCGTTCGACAGAGATTCGGCAAGGGCGCGGGCGAGCTCGTTGGAGCCCATGATGATCCAGCCGTTGTTGCCCGGCCGCGCGAGCCCGAGCACCCGCGCCAGCAGGCCGCCGCTGAGGCCCGCCGCCATCACCGTGACGACGATCACGAGGAAGACCATCGCGCGCAGCTCGGTGCCGGCCTGGGCGCCGGCGCGCTCGAGCTCGGCGGTGAAGAAGGAGGCGATGGCGGCCGCCACGATGCCGCGCGGGCCGATGGCGGATATGAAGAGCTTCTGCTGCACCGTCAGATCGGTGCCGCGCGTGCCGACCAGGACGTTGAGGGGGCGCACCACGAACATCAGCAGCGCCACCGTGATCAGTCCCGGCCAGCCGAGGGCCTGCACCTCGGCCAGGCGCACGTCCGCCGCGAGCAGCACGAAGAGCATGCCGATGAACATCACCGTCAGCTGCTCCTTGAACTCGTGCACCTCGCGCGTGGCCAGCGAGTGGCGGTTGCCGACCACGATGCCCGCGATGGTGACTGCGGCGATGCCGCTCTCGTGCATGATGGCGTTGCTGGTCTGAAAGATCGCCAGGGCCATCGCCAGGGTGAAGACGCTCTCGAGGCCCTCCGGGATCCAGCCGTGGCGACCGAGTAGCCAGGCCAGCACCCAGCCGCCGGCCGCGCCGATCGCCGTACCGACGCCGAGCGTGAGCGGCACGCTTGCGACGCCGATGGCCAGCTCCTTGCCACTGGGGCTCATCGCCACCTCGAGCGCGACCACAGCCACGACCGCACCGACGGCGTCGATCAGCACGCCCTCGGCCTCGAGCACGGTGGCGGTCTGGTGCTCGACCCGGAAGCGACGAAGCAGCGGGGTGATCACGGTGGGTCCGGTGACGATCACCAGCGTGCCGAAGAGGATGGCCGGCACCCAGTCCCAGCCCATCACCAGGTGTGCCGCGAGGGCCGCACCGCACAGAGTGACCAGCGCGCCCACCGTGACCAGCTGGCGAATCGCGCGGCTCTCGCGCCGCAGCCGGGCCAGCTGCAGGTTCATGCCGCCCTCGAAGAGGATGACCGCCACCGCGAAGCCGACCAACATCAGCAGGCCGTCGCCGAGAAGCTCGGGCACGACCACGCCGGCCACGTCGGGCCCCAGCAGCACGCCGACCACGAGCAGCACCACGATGCCGGGGATGTGCAGGTGCCGCGCGATCGACTGCGCCACGATCCCGGCGGCCAGGGCCAGGGCGACAGTCGTCTGCGGGCTGATGAAGCTGTCCTGCACGAAAAAGGATCTACCGCTTGTTCGCCAGCTCTAGCAACGGTGCGCCGCCCCGGATCATGCCCGCGACGCCGAAGGTGTTGGCCAGGTGCACGCGCAGGGTGGGGGGCAGGCCGAGCAGTAGCAAGTAAACTCGGCGGCCGCGGACCTGCAGGGCGCGGGTGACGTTGGCCGCGTCGCGTCCCTGGTCGCGCGCCACGTCGACGATGATGAGGTCCTGCTCGAAGAGCAGCGGCACGGCCAGGCTGCGGTATTGACCCCAGAGCAGCACCGCCGAGTGCGGCGGCAGCTTGCCGACCAGGTGGGCCTGAAGCTCCACGACCTGCAGGCGGCGGTTGCGGCTGGCCTGCAGGTCGGTGCCGAGGTGGATGCCGGCGCCCCAGGCCAGGCTCGCACCCAGGAGCACGGCGATCGCACTCTGCAGCCGCCCTTGCCACCGGCGCAGCATGTAGGTGAGCGCGAGGGCGGCGGCGAGCGCGAGCGGCAGGTAGAGGATGGCGCGATGCTGGTGCTCGCGCTCGAGGCTGACGAGGGTCACGTACACGAGTCCGCCGCCCACCGCGCCGCCCAGGGCGAGCCAGCGGCCGCGCAGGCTCGCGCGATCCACTACCAGGCCCAGCGCGATCGCTGCCAGCGGCATCACGTCCAGCAGGTAGCGCTGGTTGAAGCAGGTGCCGTCCGGGCGGCCGGAGCCGGCGACGGAGAAGGCGGCGACCACGCCCCAGATCGTCAGCCCCAGGCCCTGCAAGGTGCGTCGCGCCGGCTGCTCGGCCTGGCCGCGCAGCAGCCAGGCCGCGGTCACGGCGAGCAGCACCATCGCTACCCAGGGCGACGACTGCAGCCATGACTTTTTCACCACGTCGAACCACAGGAAAGCGCCGGTCTCCGGGTCGGGGTCCAGGGAGTAGCCGACGAAGTCGCCGGAGGGCCGCGAGGCGAAGTCGACCACGCGGAACCAGAAGGTGCCGAGGATGTCGGCGATGTCGATGCCGCCAGACTCGGCGCGCGACGGGTTCAGGTAGCCGCCGCCCTTCGAGATCGGGTTGGCCGCGCCGCTGCGTACGTCGTTGAGCACCGCGATCAGGGTGACGGGCGCACCCGCGGCCAGCGCGTAGGTCAAGGTGGCTTCGGTGCGACGCCGGGCCCACAGCACGATAGCGAGCCCAACGCTGCCGGCGTAGACGACGTTCGGGTAGCGCACGCCGATCGCGATGCCACCGAGCATGCCGGCGGCCGCGATCGCCCACAGCCGGTCGCGCTCGCGCCCGTGGTGGGCGGCCACGAAGCAGCCGGTGCACAGCGCGATGCTCAGCATGTGCGGCCACAGCCCCAGTGCGTACTCGAAGGTCGAGCCGCCCAGGGCAAAGGCGAAGAGCGCCAGCCACGGCGCCAGCCGCCCCTCGCTCAGCTTGCGCGTGAAGAGGAAGACCAGCGCGCACGCGATCAAGAAGGCCGCGCCGTTGAGGTAGAAGAGCGCGTCGAAGCCCAGGTGGGAGAAGGGCAGGGCGATCAGCCCGTAGAGGGGCGGCACGTCGTTGCGCGGCGGCGCCTGGGCGGCGGCCTGGAAGTTGGGCTCGTAAAAGGCGAGCTCCTTGCTCGCCGGCAGCACGTCGAGCCCCGGCAGCGTCCACTGCCCATGTTGCAGCGCGACCACCTGGGCGATGTGGTTCGGCTCGTCGATCGTGAACACCCCGGGCGCCCGCAGCCACCACAGCACCGCGCCACCGGTGATCAGGACTGCGCACAGCGCCCAGGTCGTCCGGTCGATGGCGGCTCCCTCCGGGTCAGTCGAGCAGCTTGGGGTCGAGCGCGTCGCGCAGGGCGTCGCCGACCACGTTGAGCGCGTAGATCACGAAGAACATCGAGAAGACCACTCCGATCAGCGGCCAGAAGATGCCCTGGACCAGCTCGCCGGCGGCGTCGGAGATCATCGTGCCCCAGCTCGAGCCGTCCTGGATGCCGACGCCCAGGTAGGTGAGGATGACCTCGCTCTTGATCGCGCCCAGCACCTGGAGCGAGGCGGTGATGATCGCCACGTGGATCACGTTGGGCAGGATGTGGCGGAAGATGATCGTCAGGTCCCCGGCGCCGAGCAGACGTGAGGCCAGGGCGTACTCCCGGTGGCGGTGCTTGATGAACTCGCCGCGCACCAGGCGGCACAGGCCGACCCAGCCGACCGTTCCCATCGCGACGCAGATCGCCAGCATGCCCTTGCCGAGCACGAAGGAGATGGCGATCACGATCAGGATGTACGGCACCGAGCTGATGACCGAGAAGAACCAGACGATGAAGGCGTCCACCCGCCCGCCGAAGTAGCCGCCGAGGGCACCGAGGGTCACGCCGATCGGCACCGCGATCGCCGGCACGACCAGCCCGATCAGCATGGCGGTCTTGGTGCCCGCCAGGATCTTGTAGACCACCGAGCGCCCGAAGATGTCGGTGCCGAGCATCAGGGCGAAGCTGGCCGAGGGCGGGTCGTAGGAGTCGCCGACGCGCTCCTGGTAGTCCGGCAGCAGGCCGAGGATGCCGAGCAGGGCCACCAGCAGGTAGCAGGCGATGATCACGAAGCAGATGACCACCCCGCGGCGCTTCATCAGCTGCCGTCCGGCCCGTCTCCAGAGGCTGTCCCGTCGCTCGGCCATGATCTCAGCTCAGCGACACCCGCGGGTCCACCCACGCGTAGACGATGTCGGTCAGCAGCACGATCAGCGAGTAGCCCATCGCGATCAGCATGGTGAGGCCCTTGAGGACGGGGAAGTCGCCGTTGTTGATGGCGGTGATCATCAGGTCCCCGATGCCGGGCAGGCTGAAGAAGCGCTCCATCAGGAAGGCACCGAGGATCAGGAATGGCACCGCGACCATCGAGTAGGTCACAATCGGGATCATGGCGTTCTTGAGCACGTGGCCGAAGAGCATGCGGTTCTCGCTCACGCCCTTGGCGCGGGCGGTGCGCACGTAGTCCGCGCCCGTCTCGTCCAGGAAGACCGTGCGGTACATGCGCACGTCCGGGCCCACGCTCACCACCAGGTAGATGATCCACGGCAGAAGCAGGAACTGCAGGCCCTCGATGCCCGGCTCGTAGCCGCTGATCGGAAACCAGTCCATGCGGTAGGCGAGCACGTACTGGAAGCCGATGATGTAGGCCAGGTAGGAGATGCTCATCGCGCCGATGAAGAGCGCGGTGGAGAAGCGGTCGAGCCAGCTGCCCCGGTAATAGGCGATCAGGAGCCCCAGCGAGACATTGAGGATCAGCCCGATCACGAAGGGCGGCAGGGTCAGCGAGAGCGACACCGGCGCCCCGGCCGCGAACATGTCGCTGAGCTTCTCGCCCGTGTCGTAGGAGCGCCCGTAGTCGAAGGTCGCGATCTGAACCAGGAAGTCGAGAAACTGCTTGTAGAGCGGCTGGTCCAGCCCCCACTGGGCCTCCAGGTCGGCGATGCTCTCCGGGGTCGCGTGCTGCCCGAGGGCCACGCGCACCGGGTCCTCGCCGACGGTGTTGAAGAGCGAGAACACCAGCGCCGCGACGCCCAGCAGAACCGGGAACATGTAGAGCAGGCGGCGAATGGTGTAGGCCAGCACGTGTGACTCTCGCGGCTACTGGACGCCCTTGGTCTTCGCCGCGACGTCGATGTCGATGAAGCGGTGCCCGGTGATCATGCTGTTGAGCTTGCGGTTCTTGACCCACTTCTGCCGCATCGAGACGGGGATATACGTCCACGTCACGAAGACCGGCACATCCTCGTAGAGGATGTCGGCCATCTGCTTGAAGATCGCGTAGCGCTCCGGACCGTTTGGCATGAACCGGCTCCGCTCGTAGAGCTTGTCGTATTCCGGGTTCTGGTAGCCGGAGGCGTTGGGGCCGGGACGTTTGTTGGGGCCGTAGGTGAGCTGATAGAAGTTCTCCGCATCCGGGTAGTCCGCGGCCCAACCCGAGATCGTCATCTGGAAGTTGCCGGAATCGACCCGCTGGAGGAAAGCGGAGAAGGTCTGGAAGTTCGCCTTCAGGGTGATGCCGACCTCGGCCAGCTTGGCGCGGTGGTATTCGAACTCCTGGCGGGTGTCCGTGCTCGAGTTTCGGTACTCGACCGTGAGCGGGGGCAGGCCCTTGCCGCCCGGGAAGCCGGCCTCGACCAGCTTCTCCTTGGCCTTCGCGAGATCCCGGTCGTAGCGCTGCAGGTCCTTCAGCTCGCGCTCGCTGCCCGCGATGGGCAGCGGCACCAGGGTGTGCATCTTCACGCCACGGCCGTTGCGCATGTCCTTGATGAAGCCGGGGATGTCCAGCGCGTAGGCGATGGCCTGGCGCAGGGCCTTGTTCTTGCCGACCAGCGGGTCGTCCATGTTGTAGACGAAGTACTCCGTGCTCAGGGACTCGCCGGAGAGGATCTCGAACTTGTCGGCCCACTCGGGCTTGAGGTGGAAGCCCTTGTCGTCCTTGAAGGCCATCTGGCGGAAGTTGTTCTTGTCGAAGCCGAGCAGGTCGATCTGGCCACGCTTGAACTTCAGCATGCGCGGCTGGGCCTCCTCGATCAGGGGCAGGTGCACCTCGTCGACCAGCGGGAGCTTCTGGCCGGCGCTCGCGAGCAGGCCTGCCTCCTTGTCGCCGGGGTCGCCCTCGGAGGGGTAGACCCCGTGGTAGCCCGGGTTGCGCTCGAGGATGATCACACCCCGGCGCGAGAGCTTCTGGACTTTGAAGGGGCCGGAGCCTACCGGCTTGCGCTCGAAGTCGGCCTTGTAGTGCTCGACGGCCTCGCGCGGCACGATCGAGAGTTGGCTCGCGGCCAGGGGCAGCAGCGCCAGGGGGTTGGGCTGCGTGAGCTTCATGGTGAAGGTGAAGTCGTCGACCTTCTGCAGACCTGAGATCTCGAGCGTGCCGTAGTCCGCGTCCTTGCCGGCCTTCTTGGTCTCCTCGCGGAACGCGTCCATGCCTTCCACGAAGCCGGCCATCAGCATGTAGCTCTGGGCGTTCAGGTTGGCGTCGGCGAAGCGCTTGATCGAGTAGATCACGTCGTCCGCGTTGAGGGTGCGCCCCTTGCCGCCGGGGAAGCACTCGTCGTCGACGAACTTCACATCCTTGCGCAGCCTGAAGGTATAGGTGAGCCCGTCCTCCGAGGCCGTGGGCATGTTCTCCGCAAGGCTCGGAACCAACTGGTAGGGACGCTTCAGGTAGTGGTAGCTCAGGACCGTGTCGTAGAGGTTGCTGACGATGTCGGCCGAGGCCTGATCGAACTGTTTGACCGGATCCAGGTTCTTGTGGGCGCTGCCCCGGACCAGGTTCAGGACCTTCTTCTGGTTACCCGCCGCCGCGGGCGTATCGCCCTCGCCACCGCCGGAGCTCGACTTGCTTCCGCCGCAGGCGCCCAGGGCGAGCGTGAGGATCACCGTCAGCGCGAGCAGCGCGCGCGGGAGGGGTGCGTGGGTCATGGGCTCTCTTCCTTTGATGACGGTGATGGCGACGGGTGCGCGGGCAGCTCGCCCGAGTGCACCAGGTGGCAGGCCACGCGGTGCTTGGGGTTGTCCTTCAGCTCCACGAGCGGGGGAACCTCGCGCTTGCACCGGTCGACGGCGTGGGGGCAGCGCGTGTGGAAGTGGCACCCGCTCGGCGGGTTGCGCGGGCTGGGCACGTCGCCCTCGAGCGGGGCGGCCTTGCCGCGCTGGGACGGGTCGGGCAGCGGCAGGGACTCGAGCAGGGCCTGGGTGTAGGGATGACGCGGCGCCCGGTAGAGGTCGTCGGTCTCCGCCAGCTCCACCATGCGGCCGAGGTACATCACGGCGACCCGGTCGGAGATGTAGCGGACCACCGCCAGGTCGTGGGAGATGAAGATGTAGGTCAGGCCCAGCTCGCGCTGCAGCTCGCGCAGGAGGTTCAGCACCTGGGACTGGATCGAGACGTCGAGCGCGGAGACCGGCTCGTCGCAGATCACCACCTCCGGCTCCAGCGCGATCGCCCTCGCGATCCCGACGCGCTGGCGCTGGCCGCCCGAGAACTCGTGCGGGAAGCGGTCGTAGGCGTCGGACCGCAGCCCGACGCGCTCGAGCAGCGCCAGCACCTTGCTGCGCCGCTCCTCCGGCGTGCCGATGCCGTGCAGCTTGAACGGCTCCTCGAGGATGCGCCCGATCGACATGCGCGGATTGAGCGACGCGTACGGGTCCTGGAAGACCATCTGCATGTCCGCGCGCGCCTGCTTGAGGGCGTCCCGATCGAGCGCGCGGAAGTCCTTGCCCTTGAAGCGCACGGTACCGGCGTTGGGCTCGTAGAGCCGGATCAAGGCACGCGCGAGCGTGCTCTTGCCGCAGCCGCTCTCACCCACCAGCCCCAGGGTCTCGCCCTGCTCCAGGGTGAAGCTGACCGAGTCGACCGCGTAGACGCGCGCCACCTCGCGACGGAAGACGCCGCCATAGACCGGGAAGTACTTGCTCAGCCCCTCCACCTCGAGGATCGCGGTCATGCGCTCACCTCGCGGGAGGTCACGTGGCAGGCGAGCTTGCGCGTGTGGTCGCCGACGCGCAGCTCGATCAGGTCCGGGATCTGCTCGCGGCAGACGTCTTCCACCAGCGGACAGCGCGCCGCGAAGCGGCACCCCTTCGGCAGATCGGACAGGGCCGGCACGATGCCGTCGATCGTGGTCAGCGGTGCGCTGCGGTCGCCGTCCAGGCGCGGCAGCGCCGACATCAGGCCGCGGGTGTAGGGGTGCAGGGGCTCGCGGTAGATCTCCGCGGCCGACGCGTGCTCCACGATTCGCCCGGCGTACATGACCGCGACCTCGTCGGCCACCTCGGCCACCACGCCCAGGTCGTGGGTGATGAAGAGCATCGCCGTGCCGAGCTCCTCCTGCAGCGTCTGCATCAGGCGCAGCACCTGCGCCTGGATGGTGACATCGAGGGCGGTGGTGGGCTCGTCGGCGATCAGCAGGGCGGGATTGCAGGCCAGCGCCATGGCGATCATCACGCGCTGGCGCATGCCCCCCGACAGCTCGTGGGGGTAGTTGCGGGCGCGTGCCGCCGGGTCGGGGATCTTCACCGTGTCGAGCATGCGCACGGCCTCGTCCCACGCCTCGCCCTTGCTCTTGCCCTGGTGCAGGCGGAAGGCCTCCGAGACCTGCTTGCCGACGGTGTGCACCGGGTTGAGCGCCGTCATCGGCTCCTGGAAGACCATCGCCGCGCGGTTGCCGCGGAAGGAGCGCATCTCGCGCTTGCTCAGGGCGAGCACGTCCTGGCCCTCGAAGGAGATGCTCCCGCTCTCGATGCGGCCGTTGGACTCGGGGATCAGGCGCATGATCGACAGCGCCGTCACGCTCTTGCCGCAGCCCGACTCGCCGACGATCGCCAGGGTGCGCCCGCGCGCGAGCTCGAAGCTCACACCGTCCACGGGGCGGATGACGCCCTGGTCGGTGGCGAAGGTCGTGACCAGATCCTGGACACGGAGGACAGTCTCGGGGGGATTGGGCTCGCTCACCGCGCAGTCGGTCGTGATACCTGGGGGCAGTCCCGCTGCCGACCTGGGATCTTCGGGGGGCCGGCGCGGGCATCATACGCCAGCCGGCGGGCCCCGTCTTCCACCATGCGAGGCTGCGCTCACGCTCTTGGTGCGCGTGATACCCTCCCGCCCATGAAACGGCACTGCCCTCCGGTCATCCTCCCGTCAATGCTGGCCCTGCTGGGCGTGCTCACCGCCTGCGGCGGCGGCAAGGCGCCCGAGCCTCCGCCGGCGCCGGCCGCACCGGCGGAGCCCAAGCTCGATCGCGAGACGATGCTCCGTCAGGCCGCCGCCCGGAGCGAGGCCGAGCGCGAGAAGCAGCGCGCCGAGATGCGCGCCCTGGGCGTTGCGACGGTGACCAAGAAGAAGCTCGTGGGCCCCAAGGACAAGAAGAAGATCGAGCTGGCCTTCGAGTTCGAGAACAAGGGCGACAAAGAGCTGCTGCTGGCCGAGGGCTTCATCGTCTTCAGCATCGAGGGCGAGGCCGTCAAGAAGATGAAGGTGCCGTTCCCGGGGCCGATCAAGCCCGGCAAGAAGGCGACCAAGCGCGGCAAGTTCCCGCTCGACGCCGCCGAGGAAGGCGACCACAAGTTCGCCAAGGCCAAGCTCGCCGACCTGCAGATCGAGTGGCGGCCACGCCGCTACCGGCTCGAGGACGGCAGCGAGCTGCTCGCCGAGTAGAACGTCGCGTCAGATCTCGAGCTGGTCGAAGGGCCCGCGGATCTCGTAGGTGATGCCGCGGTTGCCGCTGCCCTGACCGCGCTGGGAGCTGACGTAGAGGCGCGTCCCCGTCAGGTCGAAGGCGGGGCCGGCGAGCTCGGAGCCGCCCTGGCCGCGCACGCGCAGCAGCACGTGGGGGTCGCCGTCGGCGTCGAGCAGGGCCAGCTCCATGTTGCCCTCGTCCTCGGCGACCAGCAGGTGGCCGCTCGGGGACATGGCCAGGTTGTCGATGCCGGTGAGCGTCGGGCTAGGGTACCAGCGGACGTCGTAGATCAGGCTCAGCCGCTGTTGCTCGACGTCGAGCGCCCAGACGCGGTTGTCGAGCTTGGTCGCGAAGAAGACCACGCCCTGGTGGAACCAGATGCCCTCGCCGCCCCGAAAGGGTGTGCTCGCCGGGACCTGAAGACGTGTGTCCATCACGCTCGCCGCAGGGTCGGGCACCTCGTGCCAGCGCACGCTGCCCTCCACATCCTCGACGACCTCCATCACCTCGAGCAGGCCCGAGCGCAGGTCCAGGGATCCATCCTCCATCAGGGCGCTCGCGGTGAAGCGATAGAGCCGCCCATCCAGGCGGTCCTCCGTCAAGTAGACGTGGTGATTGAGCACGTCGACGGCGACCGCCTCGTGGTTGAAGACGCCCAGGGCAGGGCGGGTGACCGCCGGCCAGCGGCCCAGGGGGTCACACTCCCAACACAGGCCGTTGGCGACCTCCTCGCAGGAGATCCACGTCCCCCATGGGGTCGCGCCACCGGCGCAGTTGCGCGAGGAGCCCTCGAGGACGGGATAGGCGTCGACCAGCGTTCCGGCCGCATCGAAGCGCAGCGCCCCGACCCCGCCGGTGCCGGCGATCTCGGAGTTGCTCACGTAGACGTGGCCGCCGTCGGACAGGCCGAACGTCGCGCCACCGTCGGGCGCGTCGTGCCAGAGGTAGTCGCTGCCGGCGACCGGGCGCTCCCCGCTGCGCGCGACCACGCGCGAGGTGAAGCCAGCGGGCAGCTCGATGCCGTTTTCGTCCTCGGCCTGGAGGAGGATCGTCGGGGGACGCGGGCGCGGAAGTGTGGTGTCTGCGGGCGGCAGCGGTGCGTCAGCGCCGGCCGCGCTCCTGTCGTTGCCGGGCGCCGTGTCGGGCGTGGAGGGCCGCTCATCGTAGCGGCCGGCGGCTTCCCGGCCGGGCTGCGTGGTCACGACCTCCACCGATGGATCCGCGGGTCCGCTCGCGCCGTGGGCGTAGCGCAGGGGCTCGCGGCCGCTCAGCGCGGGTGCGAGCGGCGCGGTCGCGCGCGTCGCGGCGGCCGAGTCGGGGTCGACGCGCGGGGGGCGATCCACCACGCGGCCGCAGGCGGGCAGCAAGCGTCCGACCGAGAGCAGCCCCATTCCGAAGAAGGCGCGCCTCAACAATTGACGCCGGACCGGGTCGACGGGTGCCACCCGAGGAATTTAGCATCGCGCGCCCGCCTCGCCCACGCCCGCAATGTTGCCGCGCACCGCACTTCCCGCCCGCGCCTGGGTGTGGCTCCAAGCCTCGCGTCCGCCGTCCCAGAGCTATATCGCCCCACCACTGCTCCTGGGGCAGCTGCTGGCGGTGCCCGGGGCGGCGGCGCTCGAGCTGCGGATCCTGCTGTGGGTGCAGCTTTTTGGGGTCTGCGATCAGCTCTTCATCGTCTACGGAAACGACTACGCGGATCGCGAGACCGACGCCCTGAACCGCACGGCCACGCCGTTTTCGGGGGGCTCGCGGGTGCTCGCCGAGCGCGCGCTGACGCCGCGCGCGCTGTTGCGCGCGAGCAAGTGGGCGGCCGTTGCGACCGTCGCGATCGCCGCGCTTCTGGCCCTGCGATTCGGGCGGCCCCTGTCGCTGCCGCTGGGCGTGCTGGCCGTGCTGATGCTGTGGGCCTACAGCTACCGGCCCCTGAGCCTGTCCTACCGCGGCGGTGGCGAGTTGTTGCAGATGGTCGGCGTCGGCTTTTGCCTGCCGCTCTTCGGCTACTACAACCAGGCCGGCACGCTCGCGGCGTTTCCCTGGGAGCTCTGCGCGGTACTGCTGCCGACCCACCTGGCCTGCGCGATGGCGACCTCGCTCCCCGACGCGCCCTCCGACCGCCAGAGCGGTAAGCGCAGCGCGACCGTGCTACTCGGCCCGGCGCGCAATCGCGCCGCGATCGGGCTGCTCAACCTCGGCACGGTGGCCGCCCTGTGGTGGAGCCACGGCGAGCTCTGGATACTCGTGCTCCCCGCGCTGTGCACCGCAGGCATCGCGCTGGGTCCCGTCGGTGCCCCCGGCAGCCGCACGCTGCTGGTGCGCGTCGCCCTCGCGATTGCCACGACGATCACGGTGGTCGCGGGGCTCATCATTGCCCACTGGTAGCCGCACCAAACCTGCCCCTGCCCCTGCCCGCCTCACCCGCACCGGGCGTCCGTGGTGCAGGGCGCCGGGCAGGCTAGGTTTGGGTTTCCTTGCGCTTGAGGTGCGGCGACCCACTCTCCACCTCCAAAACCGCGTCGACCCACTTGCCCGTGCTCGGCTCCATCACCGTCTCTAGCAGGTGCCACTCCGCCCGTGTGCGCGCGCGGCCGACGTCCACGATCAGGTAGCCCCGGTGCACCCCCTCCAGGTACTTCACGTGGGGGTGGGTCTTGCGGACCCACTCGGGAAAGAGTCGCGTCCGCTCGCGTAGGTACGGGCTCGGTGAGGTGATCCCCGCGCAGATCAGCTCGGTCGCCAGGGCGCCGCGTCCGGTCGCCGGGTCGTAGCGTGTGGCATCGAAAGGATCCCGCGCGAGCTCGTTGGCCCAGCTGCTGTGGATGTCGCCGGTCAGCACCACGACGTTGTCGAGGTTGCCCGCCTCGATCGCGGATAGCAGCCGCTCCCGCGCCGCGTGGTAGCCGTCCCACTGGTCCTTGTTGGCGATCCCGTCCGTGCGACGAAGCTGCGCCATCATCGTCTGCTGCCCCAGCAGTCGCCACTGCACGCCATCGGCCCGGGAGCGGGTGAGCCCCTCGTGCAGCCAGCGCTCCTGGGCGTCACCGAGCATGCTGCGGTCTCCGCGCATCACCTGCCCCCAGTCGCGTCGGTCCTCGACCTGGGCGTCCCGACCCACGATGCGCCCGTCCAACATGAAGAGCTCGCACAAGGTCCCGAAGCGGAAGGTGCGGTAGAGCCGCCCGCCCGCGCCGCTCGGCGTGGGCCGGATCGGCAGCCACTCCATGTAGGCGCGCGTGGCGGCCGCCAGGCGCGCTTGCCAGGCGCCCTCGCTCGGGTCGTGATTCTTCGCGCCGCCCAGCCAGGCGTTGTTGGCGCTCTCGTGGTCGTCCCAGATCGCGATGAAGGGGTGGCGGGCGTGGGCGGCCTGGAGGTCCGGATCGCTGCGGTACTGGGCGTAGCGCTGGCGGTAGTCCTCCAGGCGCAGCAGCTCGTGGGGCGGATCGGGCTCGCGGTCGAGCTCGGCGCCGGCCGAGTATTTCCCGCGCTCGTACTCGTAGATGTAGTCGCCGAGGTGGATGACCGCGTCCAGGTCGTCATGCTCGGCGATGCAGCGGTAGCCGTTGAAGAAGCCCTGGCTGTAGTTCGCGCACGAGGCCACCGCGAAGCGCGCGCTGTCCGTATCGCGTGGTGCGGTGCGCGTGCGCCCGAGGATCGAGCGCCAGCCGAGCGCCACGAAGCCGTAGTAGTAGGTGGTGCCCGGCTGCAGTCCCGTGACATCGATCGCGACGGTGTGATCGCGCTCGCGCCCCGCGACCACGGTGCCGGCCGCGACCCGCTCGCGGCCGTCCGCGTCGAGCGCGCAAAACCACTCCACCTCGACCGGCTCCGGGGAGTCGCCCCGCCTGGCGCGGGTCCAGATCACCACCCGGTCCTGCAGGGGGTCGCCACTCGCCACACCGTGGGAGAACGGGCTGTCCGCGCTCGCCGGGCTCCTGGCCGCAGCGGTCCCGGGTGCCACTCGGGCTGCGCAGCCGGCCAGCGACGCGGACGCGAGCAGGGTGCCACCCGCACCCAGGAAATCGCGGCGTCGGATCCTCATCGCGCGCAGGATAGGCGCCGGCCGCCAGCGTCCCAAGTGCGCCGCGCACGTGATCGCCCACTTGTCGGCGGCCCGCCCGGGTGCCACAGCTCAATTGATCGAATGGTGCAGCTGACTCGTAGCGCAGGGGTGTGTGAGGGATGTCAGGTGGAGGTCTGCCAATGGTTTTGTTGAAGTTTTCTAGGTCGCTTGTATTCGCGGTGCTTCTGGTCGCCGCGGTCGCGTTCCCCGCGGCCGCCCATATCGATGCCGACCAGGCCGGCACGCATCTCACCCGCTACGGCGCTGCCAACATCAAGCAGGGGCCGTGCGGGCTGACCGGCGGCGAGCGCGGGACGAACATCTACACGTACGAGCCGGGTGAGACGATCACCGTCTCGGTCACCGAGTACATCGGACACCCGGGCTACTTCCGCATCGCCTTCGACGACGACGGGGACGACGACTTCGTCAATCCCCAGACCGTCGATCCGATCAACCGCGAGTGCATGCCCGACCCCGCCGACAAATGCGGCGCGAGCGACTTCTTCAACAACGACACGGTCCTGATGGACAACCTGGACCCGCACGACTACCCGCCCTTCGGCATGCAGCCCACGTACACGTGGGAGGTCACGCTGCCGGACGTGGAGTGCGACAACTGCACGCTGCAGATCCTGCAGGTGATGACCGACCCCCCCGGCATCCACGCGCCCTATGATCCGTCGTACACCTCGGACGATCTCTACTACCAGTGCATCGACCTGGTGCTGAAGCGCGGCGCCGATGGCACCGATGACCCCGACCCGGGGATGGATCCCGGAACCGACCCGGGCACCGATCCCGCACCGGGGATGGAGCCGGGCGGCGCGGGCATGGGCGCAGCCCCGATGCCTGGCGTACCCGACCCCATGCAGCCGGCCGACCCCGCCACCGGCATGCCGTCGGTGATGGACCCGGCCATGGAGCCGACCACCCAGCCACCGACCACCAACCCCACCCAGCCGACCCAGCAGAGCAGCTCGGGCTCGGCCGACTCCGGAGGTTGCGCCGTGGGCGGGCAAGGCGCCGCGGGTTCTGCCGTGTGGCTGCTGCTGGCGCTTGCGGCCCTACGCCGCCGCAGCCGTCGCTGAGACCGAGCCCGAGTCCGAGTCCGAGTCCGAGACCGAGACCGAGACCGAGACCGCGCCCGGAGACCGCGGCCTGCGTCCCCGTGCTAGCCTGGTTGGATGAATCGGATGACCGCGACCCAGGAGCCGGATCTATCGACGGCAATGCAGGTCGTCTACCAGTGGAGCTACGACTCGGACATCGATCGACTCCGCAACCTGTATCTCAAGGGGGTCGAGCTGCAGTGGGCCGGGGAGCGTGACCTCCCCTGGGACACGCAGATCGACATGGCCAAGTTCGAGAGCACGCCGATCAGCAGCACGGTGCCGTTCGAGCGCTGCAGCTATTGGCGATCGCTGCCCGAGGAGACCCGCTGGGAGCTGGCGCGGCGCGGGGCGGCCTTCCGGCTGAGCAACTTCCTCCACGGCGAGCAGGGCGCGCTGATGGTGGCCGCGCAGCTGGTCAACGCGGTGCCCCACATGGACGCCAAGTTCTACGCCGCCACCCAGACGATGGACGAGGCGCGCCACGTGGAGGTCTTCGCCCGCTACATCGAAAAGCTCGACTGCGTGCGGCCGATCGCCGGCCCGCTCAAGGACGTGCTGGACTCCACGCTCGCGACCGGCAACTGGCTGCACAAGCTGGTCGGCATGCAGATCGTCGTCGAGGGGCTGGCGCTCTTCGCCTTTCGCCGCATGCGCCAGATGACCGAGGAGCCGCTGCTCAAGGAGTTGCTCACATACGTGTCCCAAGACGAGGCGCGCCACCACGCCTACGGTGTCACCTACATCGAGCAGTGTGTGCCGACCCTCGGCGATGCCGACCGCGAGGAGCTGGAGGACTTCGCCCTGCACGCCTCCCAGGTGTTGGTGGGCTCCAACAACGAGCAGGGCCTGATGGCCGCGCTGCTCGAGACCATCTCCGACCTCGACATCGACGTCGTGGAGCTCATCGAGTGCGTGCGTCGGGAGCGCGACGACATCACCGCGGGCATGCCGCGCATCCAGCAGCTCGGCCCGGTCAGCGGGCTCGTCATCCCGACCCTGCGCCGCTGCGGCCTGCTCAGCGAGCGCGTGGCCCAGCGCTACCACGACTTCCTGGCCGGACAGATGGACCCCAAGCTGATCGGCGACAGCCTCGAGACCTTCATGGCGAGCATTCCGGGGCTTCCCGAAGACACTGCAGCCTGGGTGCTTGGGGAGGTGTAAGGGATCGGTCGCTCTTCGACCAGGCCCGACGGGCCGCAAGCTCGATCGTCCTCAACATCTCCGAAGCCCAAGGCAGCGACGCCGGCAACGCCCGCGCCCGCTACCACACGGCGGCCGGCAGCGCCCGAGAGCTGAGCGCCGCACTGCAGCTCGCCATCGCCTGGGGCTACACGTCGGCCGCGGCGATCCAGGCCATCGAAGCCAAGCTCGACCGCGTCCGCAGGCTGCTCTGGGGCCTGCACCGCTGCCTCGGGTGGTTTCCGCCTGCCTGCCTCGTGGCACCATTGCGCAGCACCCTGCGCCGCCCGCCACTCGAATCGTCGAGGTCCGGCTCGCAGGCATCCACGTTGGGTGGACTGGGGTGGCATGCGGCTGCTAGTCCGGTCTCGTGAGGCGCGATCGACTCCCCAGCTCCGTGTCCGGCGTCGCCTACAATCAGGTGCCGGACTCCGAGAACGAGATCCACGGCGACGAGGTCGCGCAGCGCCACGGCTTCAAGGGCGGGCTCGTGCCGGGTGTGACGGTGTCGGCCTACCTGTGCGAGCCGGCCGTCCGCTCCTGGGGCGAGCACTTCCTCGAGCGTGGGCGCAGCCACATCGTGGTGAAGAAGCCGCTCTACGATGGCGGCGAGTTCCGCGTCGACGTCGAGGATGCGAGCCCCGGCGCCTACCGCGCCAGGTTGCTGGACGCGGAGGGGACCGTCTGTGCCGAGGGGCGCATCGAGCTGCCCGACGACGCGGGCGAGCCTCCCATCCGCCGCCGCGATCGGCGCAAGGAGAAGGGCGCGCCGCGCCCGCCGGCCACCGCCGAGACCTTCGAGCGCCTCCGCGAGGTGGGGATGTGCTCCCTGCCCTCCAGCTGGGGGCCGGACTCGGAGATGGCGACGATCTACCGCGATCCCGCCGCCATGCACGAGCTGCTGCGCCACCCCCCCGATGGCGTGCGCGGCGACGGCTGGGCCAACATGGCCTTCGTGCTCGGCATGACGAACTGGCACCTGGCGGCCAACGTGAAGCTCGGTCCCTGGCTCCACTTGCAGACCGACTGCCAGTGCTTTTCGATGATCGAGAGCGGGGCCAAGCTCGTTGTGGAGGGCGCCGTCGTCGACCTCTTCGAGCGCAAGGGGCACCGCTTCGTCGACGTGGATGTGGCCGCCTTTCGGCGCGAGGACAGCTCGCCCGTGATGGCGACCCGCCTGCGCGCGATCTACCAGCTTCGCGGCGGCTGAAAGGACCAGCTTTTGTGGTCCCGTCGGGGTCTCCCTCGGGCGTCGGAGCCGCGGATGGCTGCCCTCCTGTGACAGTGTGGCCATTTTGTGAGCTTTGAGAGCCAGATCACTGGCCGAGGGAGGGACCCAGACCTATTCTCCGGCGGCTGGCCATGTCGGGCCTGCCCATGCAGGGGGTTCCATGCGCGCGACCGTTATCACTCAGGCGCTCTGTTGCATTCCGTTGTTGCTGTTGCTCGGTTCTTGCGGAGACGACAGCGGCTCAGACCCCGAGCCCACCGACTCCGGTGTGCGCGAGGCGCCTCCGGTCCAGGATGCGGCCGCGGACGAGTCGCCTCCGGAGTGCAGCGAGGACGCCGACTGCGACGACAACCTCTACTGCAATGGCACCGAGACGTGCGTCCAGGGGCGTTGCCGATCGGGGGAACCCGTGCACTGCGATGACGGCATCGAATGCACCGACGACGTGTGTGCCGAGCTGACGCGCAGCTGTCGCTCCATGCCCCCGGACCGGGATGCCGATGGGCACTTCGACATCACGTGTGTCGACGAGAACGGCACGCCCTTTGGCATGGACTGCGACGACGAGGATGCACTGCGCTTCCCGGGCAACCTCGAGATGTGCGACGAGGCCCACCACGATGAGGACTGCGATCCCAACACCGCCGGTGACAAGGACTCCGACGGCGACGGCTTCTTCGATCGCGGCTGCTGCAATCCGGAGTCGGACGAGGAGGACGCGTCGCTGATCTGCGGGCGCGACTGCGACGACAACAAGCCGAACGTCAACCCCGAGGCGACCGAGGCGTGTGACGGCTTCGACAACGACTGCGACGACGACACCGACGAGGGCGTGCGCCAGCGCCTCTACATCGACGCCGACTTCGACGGCCACGGCGACATGGCCGCCCTCGCGGAGGCGGAGGACGAGGAGGGCGTCACCTGGGGCGACTTCTGCAACAAAGCCGGCTTCGTCGCCGTCGAGCTCACCGACGACTGCGCCGATGACGACCCCGAGGTCTACCCGGGGCTGCTCGAGTTCTGCGACGAGAAGGACAACGACTGCGACACTCGCACCGACGAGAACCCACAGCAGGTCGACTGGTTCGAGGACAAGGACGGCGACACCTTCGGTGACCCGAGCTCCGACGTGATCGTCTCCTGCCAGCGGGTCGAGGGGCGTGTGATCCGCGCGCGCGACTGCAACGACGACGACGCCTCGGTGCACCCGGCGGCCGGTGAGGCCTGCGACGGCATCGACACCGACTGCAACGGCGCCGCCGACTTCCAGATCGGGACCAACAACTTCGAGGACGACGACAACGACTCGATGGCGGACGTCGAGTGCGGGGCTGGCGCCAACGACTGCGACGACACCAACCCCAACACGGGCATGGGCTCGTTCGAGATCTGCGACGGCCGCGACAATGACTGCGACGACTCGGTCGACGAGGACGTCGTGGCCACCGTCTGGTACCCCGACCGGGACAGCGACGGCTGGGGCGACTTCTCGGCGCCGGCCGAGGCCTTCTGCGGTGTGATCCCCGGGCGCGTCGCCTTCGGCGGCGATTGCGACGACTTCGAGGCGGCGATCAATCCGTCCGCGGTGGAGATCTGCGACAACATCAATCAGGACTGCGACAGCCAGACCGACGAGGGGCCGGCCAGCAACGAGTGCTCACTGCCGAACGCGCTGTCCTATTGCTTCCGTGGCAACTGCCGCATCGACATCTGCTCGGCCGGCTACAGCAACTGCGACGGTGACCTCGACAACGGCTGCGAAACCGAGCAGCTCTTCTGCGGTGTGGTCGGCGCTGGCAACGGAGGCTCGGGTGGCGGCGGCGCG
>JAPPOT010000688.1 GCA_028817855.1 Myxococcales bacterium | reverse complement strand
CGCCGACGGCGTAGACCGCGGGGGCGCTGGTGCGCAGGGCGTCGTCGACGACGACGCCGCCGCGCTCGCCGACCGACAGGCCGCAGTCGCGGGCCAGCTCATCGCGCGGGCGGATGCCTGCCGAGACCACGATCATGTCGACCTCGAGTAGCTCGCCGCCGTCGAAGCTCAATCCGGTCACCGACGCCTCACCGGTCACGCAGGAGGTGCGCTTGCCCAGGTGCAGGCCTACGCCCATCGCCTCGATGCTGCGCGCGAGCAGGCGGGCGCCGGTCTCGTCGAGCTGGCGCGGCATCAGGCGCGGCGCCATCTCGACCACATGCACCTCGAGCCCGCACGCCTGCACGGCGCGCGCCGCCTCGAGACCAAGCAGGCCGCCACCAAGCACCGCGCAGCGCCTGGCCTGCCTCGTGTACGCGAGGATGTCGTCCAGGTCCTCGATCGTGCGGTAGGGAAAGACCCCGGGCAGCTCGATGCCTTCGATCGGGGGAATGAAGGCGGCCGAGCCGGTGGCCAGCACCAGCTCGTCGTAAGGCTGCACGTCGCCGGCATCGGTCGTGACGGTGCGCGCCCAGCGGTCGATCGCGGTGACACGGGTGCCCACGCGCAGGTCGATGCCGCGCTGCCGATACCACTCGGCGTCGGCGAGCAGCAGGTCGTCCGCGCTCTTGTCGTCGTCGAAGTAGCTGGTCAGCTGCACGCGGTCGTAAGCCGGTCGCGGCTCGTCACCGAACACGATGAGGTTCAGCGCGCCCGCGTCAGCCTGATCCGTGAGCTTCTCGCACAGCTTGTAGCCAACCATGCCGTTGCCCACGACGACGAGGGTGCGCTTGCCTGAAATGTCGCTCTTGCCGGTCATGTTGCGAGGTGCTCGACGTCACGAGCTGCCCCCAAACTAGCGGCCAAAGGAATCCGGTCAAGGCTACTTATCATTTGATACGCAGCCGAAACGGACGCGAAACAGGGCTGCTCATACGCGTTTACATTGCGAAATCTACGTACGGTTCGGAGTTAACCCAGTTCTCACCGCGCGGAAACGAGAACGAAAAGTCGCCTTGGCATGGCTACAAACATGACCACCGCAAACGGCAAAGCTACACGCATCGACCTGCTGTCCTGGTCCACGGTTCAGATGCGTACGTTCCACCTGACCTGGCTAGCTTTCTTCATCTGCTTCTTCGGCTGGTTCTCCCACGCGCCGCTGTTGCCGGCGACGATCGGGCCCGACCTGGGCCTGACGAAGAGCCAGATGATCACCGCCTTCATCGCCTCCGTAGGCGTCACGATCTTCGCGCGGCTCTTCGTCGGCTACCTCTGCGACCGCATCGGACCGCGCAGGTCCTACGTCGGGCTGCTGATCTTCGGCGCCGTCGTGGTGGCGGGCTCATCCTTCGTCAACAGCTGGGAGACCTACCTCTTCTCGCGGCTGTGCATCGGCGTGATCGGCGCGTCGTTCGTGATCACCCAGTACCACACGTCAGTCATGTTCGCGCCGAATGTGGTCGGCATCGCCAACGCCACCACGGCGGGCTGGGGCAACCTGGGCGGCGGCGTCACCCAGGCCGCGATGCCGATGGTCGCGGCGGCCATGCTGGCTTTCGGCTTCGCCGAATCGGACCTCTCCAAGTGGCGCGCAGCGATGTTCGTTCCCGCCACCGCGATGTTGATCATCGCCTTCCTCTACTGGCGCTTCACCACGGACTGCCCGAAGGGCAACTACCACGAGCTGCCCGAGATGAAGCCGATCGCGCGCAACAGCGGCGGCGCCTTTCTTGAGGCGTGCAAGGACTACCGCGTGTGGGTGCTGTGCATGATCTACGCCGGCTGCTTCGGCATGGAGCTGTTCGTCAACGGCCGGGCCGCGGCCTACTACCAGGGTCGCTTCGAGCTGGGTGAGACCACCGCGGGCGTGATCGCCTCGCTCTTCGGCCTGATGAACATCTTCGCCCGCAGCCTCGGTGGTTGGCTCGGGGATCGCTTTGCCTCCGCCGGTGGTCTGACCGGACGCGTGCGCTGGTTGGTGTTGATCATGATGGCCGAAGGCGTCGCGCTGATGATCTTCTCGCGCATGGACGTGCTGAGCCCGGCGATCATCGCGATGATCGTCTTCAGCTTGTGCGTGCAGATGGCGGAGGGCGCCACGTACTCGGTGGTGCCGTTCGTGAACCCGAAGGCCCTGGGCGCCGTCGCCGGCATCGTCGGTGCCGGCGGCAACTTGGGCGCGGTGATGTACGCCCAGTTCCTGCTGCGCAGCGGCTACGCCCTGCAGGATTGCTTCCTGTACTTCGGCGTCTTCGTGATGGTGGTGGGCGCGGTAGGCACGACCGTACGCTTCTCGAGCGAGACCGAGGCGCAGGCCAAGGCTGACTTCCAGGCGGGCCTCGCGGCCAAGGCAGGCTGAGCATGACTACAGACAAGGTTGGATGGCGGCGCAGCGGCGCCGCGATGGTGGCGTGCGCCCTGTACACGGCGATGGTCGGGCAGGTGCGAGCGCAGGAGGTCGAGGCCGCAACCGCGACCGCAACCGGAACCGAGACCGCAACCGCGGCAGAGACCGCGGCCGCGGCCGAGACCGCGGCCGGGACCGAGACCGCGGCAGAGACCGAGACCGCGGCCGGAACGGCGGCCGCAACCGGAACCGAGACCGCAACCGCGGCCGGGACCGAGACCGCGGCAGAGACCGAGACCGAGACCGGAACCGCGACCGCAACCGCAACCGGAACCGGGACCGAGACCGCGGCCGAAACCGGAACCGCGGCCGAGACCGGGGCCGGGGCCGAGACTGCGACAGACCCCGTGGAGGAGCCGCCCGCCCCGCCCGCACTCATCCCCACGGCGTCGCTCTTCACGCGCTTCGAGCTGCGCGAGGGCTACGACGACATCGGTGCGTCGCGGGCGCGCTTCGTCGAGGGCGACGCCTTCTTCTACCGCGCGCGGCTCGGGCTGGGTCTGGCCCCGATCGATGTCGGCGACGGACTCATGGTGAGCCTGCAGCTCACACCCCAGGCCAGCGGCAAGCTGGGCACGCTGCCCAGCACGGTCGCCGATGCCGCGCTGGGTCTGCACGAGGGGTACTTCAGAGTGGCCGGCTCGGCGGTGGCGCTCGATCTCGGACGCTTCGAGCTCAACTACGGCGACGCGCTGATCATCGGCAACCTGGGCTGGCACCAGACCGCGCGCAGCTTCGACGGCCTGCGCGCGCGCGGCAAGCTCGACGACGGCGGCAGCTTCCTCGATGGCTTCCTGACCGTTCTGTCCGAAGGGCACGGCACGCTGACCGACCCCGCCTTCGCCGGAGACCAGTACTTCACCGGCGTCTACGCGGGGCTCGGGCCCATGATCGCCGAGGGGCTCGCTCTGGACCTCTACCTCCTGGCGCTCGTGACCCCCGCCGCCGACGACGTGCCCGTTTCGATGGATCCCGCCGACGGCACCGCCGATCGGGACGGGGCGACCGAGGCGACGCTCGGCGTGCGTGCAAAGCAGAAGGTTGGCACGTTCGACTACCGAATCGAGGCCGGCATCCAGGGCGGCGAGCGGCTGGTCGGCGACAGCGCCGAGAGCAGCTTCGCTTACCACGGGGACCTCGAGTTGGGAGTGAGCTTCGCGGACGGGCGCGTCCGGCTCGCGGCCGAGGGGCTCATGGCCTCGGGCGAAGACCTGGGCACCGCCGACCTGGAGGCGTGGAACCAGCTCTTCCCGACGGCGCACAAGTTCCTCGGGCTGATGGACGTGATCGGCGCGCGCGCCAACGTGATGTCCGGAGTACTGCACCTGCAAGGCAAGGCGAGCGACAGCCTCACCCTCGGGCTCGACGGGCACCTCTTCTCACGACCGGAGCAGAACGCCGCCGGCGACGACGGCTACGCCGGCGCCGAGCTGGATCTGATCGCCAAGCTAGCCCTCGGCAAGGGGTTGGGGCTGCGGGGCGTCTACGGTGTGTTCCTGCCCGGCGAGGACTACCCCTCCGAGGACGCGGTCCACTTCCTCGAGGTGCACCTGGGCTACACGCTCAAGTGAGCGCGCGTCTGGCGCGCAGCGTGGGAGAGGTCGCCCGGGGCCAGCGCGCGCCGCCTCCAGCTCGACCAGCCGCTCCACCAGGGCGGCGATCTCCGCGGGACGACCGCGGTCGATCTCGAGCATCACCCAGTGCTCGACCGCCTCGAGCTCCGGCATGAGCGACGGGTCGACCGGATCCTGGCCGAGGCAGGCGGTGCCGGCGGCCTCGGCATCGTCGGTATGTCCGTGACCGTGACCGTGACCGGGTCCGAGTCTGCCCTACCGCCCGTGGAAGACCGGCGCTCGCTTGTCCGCGAACGCGCGCTGGCCTTCCCGCGCGTCCTCGGTCGTTCGCAGCTGCTTGCCGATCTGCTCCTGGCGCTCGTAGGCCTCCGGCAGCGGCATGGAGAGAAGCTCGCGCACCGCGGCGCGCGTGGCGGCCACGGCCAGGGGGGCGTTGTTTGCGATCACCTCGGCCTTCGCGAGCGCGACGTCCATCAGCTTGCCCGGCTCCACGATCGCGTTGATGAGGCCGACGCGCAGCGCCTGTTCCGCATCGATCGGCTTGGCTGTCAGGAGCAGGTCGTGGGCGTGCACCCAGCCGATCTGGCGCGCGAGCAGGACCGCGGCGTTGCCGGTGGGGAACTGGCCGATGGCGACCTCCTCGAGGGCGAAGCTCGCGCTCGGCACGGCGTAGCGCAGCTCGGAGGCCAACATCAGGTCGAAGCCCGCGCCGCGGGCGTGGCCGTTGATCGCGCAGATCAGCGGCGTCTTCAGGTCGAAGCCGGCCAGGGTCGCCGTCGAGACGCTGCGCAGCCCCTCGAAGTCGGCCTCGTCGATGCGCTCGCCGGCTGCGAGCTGGCGCGCCACCACGATCGTGCGCTTCAGATCCATGCCCGCGCAGAAGACGCGGTCCCCCGCGCCGGTCAGCACGGCGCAGCGGATGCCGTCGTCGGCCGCCACCTGCTGAAAATCCTCGGCCAGGGCGCGCAGGGTCGCAGGGTCCAGGCTGTTGGCCTTGTCGGGCCGATCGATCGTGATCAGCGCCACGTGCTGTCCAATCCGTTCCATGGGTCCGGAGCGTAGTGCTGAGCGTGGCTGCTGTCATCGGGCGGAACTCGACACGGCGTGCGGTGTCGAATGGTCGGAGGTGTTCGATATGGGAGCACGAGCGGGCGCCATGCTTGCGCTGGCGTGGATGGTGGGGTGCGTCGCGCACGACGCCGATGCGGTGGCCGCAGGGGTCGCGCAGGCGCCGGCCTTCACGCCCGAGATCCTGGTCAGCTCCGGGGGCGAGCGGGCGAGCGCGCCGATGTCGCTGACCGCTGCCGACGGCACCGGCCTGCGCCTGCAGGGGCTGACGGCCCGGGTGGTGCTGGAGCCGCCGCTGGCCTTCACCCAGCTGGAGCTGGAGTTCCAGAACCCTCAGCCGCGCCGCCTGGAGGGGCGCTTCGAGATCGCGCTGCCGCCCGGCGCCGCCATCTCCCGGCTCGCCCTGCAGATCGGCTCGAACTACCAGGAGGGCGAGGTGGTCGAGCGCAGGCGCGCCCACGTCGCCTACGAGGAAGCGCTGCACCAGCGCCGCGACCCGGCGCTGCTCGAGCGCGACGGCGGCAACCAGTACCGCGTGCGCGTCTTTCCGATCGAAGCGCGCGAGACCAAGCGCGTGATCGTCGCCTACTCGCAGCGCATCGACGGCAACGACGAGCCCTACCGGCTGCACCTGCAGGGCCTGCCGAAGGTGGCGCGGCTGGGCGTGGAGGTCGAGCACCTGGGCACCGGCGGCGAGCCCGAGCGCCTGCGCTTCGATCGCGAGGGCTGGCAGCCCGAGGGCGACCTGCTCGTGCCGATCGCCGCGCCACCCACGCACGGCGCCCTGCGCCACGGGGACCTGGCGCTGCTCCACGTCACGCCCCTGCAGCGCACCGAGCCCTCGCCCCTCGAGCGCTTGACCGTGCTGCTCGACACCAGCGCCTCCTCCGTGGAGAGCCTCGACACCCAGCTCGAACGCCTGCGCAAGCTCACCGCCGCAGTGGCACAGCGGCAGGGCGCCCCCTTCCCCGTGCAGCTGGTCGCCTTCGACCAGGAGAGCGTGCCGCTGCTACAGACGCGCTCGGATCGGCTGGGCGACGAGGTCGGCGAGCTGATCGAGGCGCGCGGCGCGCTGGGCGCCACCGACCTGCAGGGCGCCCTGCACAAGCTGCTGGAGCTGCCGGAGCTAGGCGACCGCCTGTGGGTGCTCAGCGATGGCATCGCGACCGCCGGCGCGACCGACCCACCCGCCTTGCAGCAGGCAGCCCAGGCCCTGTCGGCGCGCGGCGTCCAGCGCCTCGACGTGATCAGCCCGGCCGGCGTGCTCGAGCGGCGCCTGCTCGAGGCGCTCGCCAGCGCCGGCTTGCCCGAGGGCGGGGTCGTGATCACCGACGCCGCGCCCGCCGACGCCACC
>JAPPOT010000382.1:20724-24071 GCA_028817855.1 Myxococcales bacterium | reverse complement strand
GGGCGGGGCTCGGGGACGGCGCTATCAGGCGCTATCAGTAATCCCACTGGAGTCGGGCGTCGACGCGGGTGGGGTCGGGGAAGCGGGCGAGCAGGCCCTGGCCGTCCTCGTCGGGGCGGACCAGCTGGCCGGCCAGCTCCAGGCGCAGGTCGTCGTCGATGAAGCGCAGCTGCCGCTTGAAGACGGCCTCGCCGATCAGCTCCCCGTTGCCCGTGTCGACGATGCCGCGCACCTCGAACGAGGTCCGCGCGAAGTCGTTGGCGGCCCAGGCGAGGCGTAGCGCCACATCCGAATCGAAGATGCGCAGGTCGGCGCTGGGGTCGTCGGCGCCCTGCTCACCCATGTACTCGAGCATGATGGTGAGCTCGTGGGCGTCGCCCAGCGGCACGACGCGGTCGACGCCGGTGGCGAACTGCACGTAGTCCCCGGGCAGCTCGCCCGAGAGGGCATCGAGCTCGAACGGTTTCTTGTAGACGACCTCGGCCTTGAGCGTGAACTTGGACAACAGCTCCCCGTTGGGCACCGCCCGGAAGCCGCCGCCGGCCAGCAAGACGCCGTGGTACTCGGGCACCAGATCGGCGGTGCCGTCGGCCTGGGGGACGACGCCAAAGACCGGGAAGCGATCCGGCCCGCGCGCGATCAGGTACTGCATGTCCGCGTTGAAGAGCGCGGTGTTGAGCGTGTGGTCGATGCGCATGGCCGCGAGCAGCGCGTCGCCGCCCTCCAGTCGCTCGGCGCCGTTGGGCCGAAAGCGCAGCCCCTCGGGCGCGAAGGCGAAGCGGCTGTCGCGCGTCGGGAACTCGGTGCGACGCCAGATCGGCATGGCGTAGACCGAGAACACCGGCTGGTCGATCACCTCGCCACCACGTCCGAAGAGCCGCGCGCGTGCACCCAGCTCGCCGCGCGGCTCGGCGTCGAGCGCGTCCACGCCCAGATCGCGACGGTTGAGGATGTCGATCGGGTTGAAGGCGTCGACGATGCCCCAGCTCTCGATGAACTGGCCCACGCGCAGATCCCCGTGCTCGGCGCGGTACTCGAGGTAGCCCTCGAGAGGCTCGTAGCGCACCAGCTCGGTGTCGAGCACATCGATGAAGATCCATGGGCGGATGAACATCCCCAGACCGCCCATCAGGTTCACGTCGAGCTCGAGCTGGTACTCGAAGATCGCCTGCTCGTGCTCCCCCGGGCGCTCTCGGTCCGCCAGGTAGACCCGCACCTCGGTGGCGGCGAAGCCCTTGCGCTCGCGCACTCGCAGGCCGCCCTCGTCCGGCGGCGCGATCTCGTCAAGCTCGTCGAGCGCATCCAGCTCGTCGAGCGCATCCAGCTCGTCGAGCGCGTCCATGTCATCCTGGGCCGAGAGCGTCCCCGCCGGACCCAGGGCCAGGCACACGCTCGCCGACAGGGCCCGGGCCACTCGACCCGCCGTGCTGATCGTCACTTGCTCTCGAGGGCCTGGCGCGTGAACTGGGCGGCGGTGAGGTTCTTGCGCGGCTTGCCGTTCTTGCCCTTGTAGAGGGCCATGTTCAGGAAGAGCGCGCTGCTGGCGATCACCGTCTTCTTGTGGGTCTGGTGGTTGGTCATCTCGAGCACGGTCGCGCGCCAGTAGCGCTTGTGGATGTGCTGCCACCTGCTCTGGGTCAGCGTCTTGAGCTTGCGGCCGGCCTTGTCGTAGTAGACCGTGCGCTCGGGCCGCCAGAGCTTCTTGCTCATGTAGATCTCGAGCTTGGAGTAGCCCGTGTTCTTGTAGGTGGGCTTGGCCTCGAGCTTGTAGACCTCCACCTGCTTGCCGTCCACTGTGAGCTTGTCGTCTCCAAGGTGCTTCCAGGTGTAGTCGTCGGGATCGATGCTCGACAGATCCTCGTATGTGAACTCGGTGCCCTGGAAGCTCGAGGTGCGGTTGGCGCCGGAGATGCGGCGCACGCGTCGGCTCGAGGGCAGGTAGAGCCAGCTGTCATCGGTGCCGCCGGGATGCTCGTGGGTGAGCGCGGCGACGCCGCGGATCTCGGCCGGGCTCATGAAGCGTGCGATCGACTTGTCGCCGTCCTGGCCCTCCAGGATTAGCTGGCGCGTCTCGCGCGTGACGCTATCGCCACGGGCGTCGGTCAGCGTCATCTTCGACTTGGAATAGGAGTCGATCCAGCCCGCATCGCGCGCCTCGGCATACTTGGCTAGAGAGGTGCCGTACTTGACCGGATCAGACTTGTCGAACTTGGGCTCGGGGGGCACCGGAGGCAGCCCCTGGGCAAGGGCGCTCGGCGCCGCCGACAGCAGCAGCACCACGGTCATCAAGATCGCGCGGGACGTTTGGATGTTCATGTGCTCTCTCTCCCGATCAGGCTGAGGACTGCGGGCAGCAGTACGAAGTCGGCGAACCACGCCAGGAAGATCATGATGCTGCCCAGGATGCCGATCACGATGTTGGGTCGGAAGTCGCTCAGCATCAGAACCGAGAATCCGAGCACCAACACGATGGTCGTCCAGGTGAGCGCGGGCCCGACCAGACGGAAGGCCTTGCGCAGCGCGGCATCGATGCCGAGCCCCTCCTTGCGCGCGCTCGAGTACTTCGTGATGAAGTGGATGGTGTCGTCCACGCACACGCCGAGCGCCACCGCGGCGACCAGCACGGCCGGCCCGTCCAGTGGCACGCCGAGCAGGCCCATCAGGCCGAGCGGCGTGATGATGGGCAGCACGTTCGGAATCAGGCTGACGGCGCCCAGCGTGAGTGAGCGGTAGACGAAAACGATCAGCAGCGTGATCGCCAGCAGCGCCAGCGACAGGGACTCGACCAGAGTCCCGACGAAGCGCGTCATCATGTTCATGTAGAGGTAGAAGCGCCCCGTCATCGTCATCGTCGACAGCGCGCTCCCATCCTCCACCGCCGCGGGGGTGCCGCGGATCTCCGGGAAGTGCGCGTCGGCGATCCTGCGGATCTCGTCGAAGGCTTCGAGCAACACGTGGGTGGGGCCCTGATCGACGCGCGCCGAGACGCGGAAGCTGCGTCGGTCGGGGGTGATCATGGAGGCCAGGTTCTCGCTCGGCTTGGCGCCGTTTTCGTACTGGAGGTAGTACTGGGAAGCCATCGAGGAGGCGTTCTGGGCCGGGATGAAGGTCTCCTCCTCGAGCACCTCGTCCACGAGCACGGTCGGCTGGCGCGCCTCGATGGGCACGTCGTCCTCGACCGGCACGCGGTAGAAAGCGGGCCGGTTCTCGTTCTGGACCTGGTGCATCTTGCGCAGGACCGACAGCCCGCTGTCGAAGTTGGTGAGCTTCTCGAGCTTGCCGCCGGGCTTTTGGGCCTCCGCTTCGAGTCGGGCCTGGAAGGCGTCGACCTTCCCGAGGAATTCCGC
>JAPPOT010000382.1:0-20714 GCA_028817855.1 Myxococcales bacterium | reverse complement strand
CAATTCCGCCGAGGCGCCTATTCGACGGCGGCGGTACTCCCTTTCTTCACTCTCGAGCTTGGCCAGCTCCTGGGCCTCGGCCGCGGTGAGCTCGGGCGGCGGCTCGGGCGCGGACTCGGACTCGGACCCGGTCTCGGGCTCGGACCCGGACTCGGACCCGGGCGCGGCCTCGGTCTCGGTCTCGGACTCGGCCACGGGCGCCGCCTTCGCGACCTCGGCGGCGTTCCTCTTCAGCTGCAGCTGCGCGATCCGGCTCAGCCTCGCGTCCGCCTCCTGTGGGCTGCCCGCGGGCTTCGGACCGCGGAAGACGAACTCCAGGTCGCCCGCGCCGCCCAGGTTGTCGCCGAGCCACTCGAGGTCCCGGCGCACGGGATCGTCCTCCGGGAACATGATGCGCATGTCACTCGAGAACCTCATCTGGGTCAGCCCATAGCCGGCGGTGACGAACGCCATCAGCGTGAGGGCCGTCAGCACGACGCGGTTCTTGCTGGTGAAGGCGACCAGCTTGGCGCTCCAGTGGTCCAGATCGTCATGGTCGAGTGACTCGGGCTCGGCCACCATGCCCGCCGGCTTGCGCAGCGGGATCAGGGAGAGCATCGCCGGGATCACGGTCATCGACAGCAGGTAGGCGAGCAGGGTCCCGATGCCTGCCGTGTATCCCAGCGTGCGCATCGGCACGATGTCGCTGGTAGTGAGCGAGAAGAAGCCGATGGCGGTGGTGATGGACGTCAGGAAGACCGGGACCGCATTGAGCCGCAGCACCTCCATGATCAGCTGGCGCTTGTCGTCGTGCTTCGGCCTCAGCAGATAGTAGGCCGTGACCAGGTGCACGGAGTCGGCGACGCCGACCGCAGTCATGATGTTGGGCGCGATGGCGGTCAGGTTGTTCATCAGGTCGCCCTTGACCCAGACCGTGCCGTTCATGCCCATGATCGTCGCGATCACGATCATCATCGGCATCACCACGCCGCCCACGCGGCGGTAGACGATCAATAGGATCACGGCGATCGCCACGAACATCAGGCCGACGTAGCGCATGTCGGACTGGCCGATCTTGGGGAAGTGGCGCTCGAGCACCGGCACGCCGGCCAGGTGCCACTCCACGCCCGCCTCCTGCGCCAGGATCGCATCGATCGCATCGAGCGCGCCGCCCTGCATGGTGCTGGTGTGGATGGCGGGCGCGATGGCCTTGCCGTCGGACGCATCCTCACCGAAGGCCTCAGCGAGGCGCGCGTCGGTCAGGCGCGGCCGCAGGATCTGGATCTGGATCGCCGTGGCGCGGCCGTCCTCGCTGACGATGCCGCGGATCAGGCGTGGCTCGCCGATGTGGTCAGCGAAGTCGGCGTCAGCGCCGAGCATCGCGCGCACCGCCTGCTCGCCGATCAGGGCAGCTGCGCGCTCGGCGCCCAGGATCGCGATCATGCGCGAGATGCGCTGCTCCTCGCTGTAGCTCGCCGGCGGCTCCTCGAAGAGGTCGCTGACGATCAACCCCTGCTCACCGGGTGCCACCTCACCCCAGCGGATCCACGGGTTGTCGGTCAGGCTCCGCACGTTGCGCACGAACGGGATCTGCTCGAGCTTCTCCGACACCCGCGCGATGCGCTCGAGCGACTTCACGCCGAAGACGCCGTGGGGGTCCTCTCGTTCCTCGAAGGCCGCGAAGGCGATGTCCTCGCCGACGAACTGCTCCTCGATGTCATAGAAGGCAGCGAGGGCCTGATCGTTGGGATCGAACCAGATGTCCGAGCGCGGATCGAACATCCGCGGCTGCGGATCCTCGGGTGGTGGGTCCGCGAGCGAGTCGACGCGCTGCGAGAAGTCCGCGATGCGTCCCCAGCCGGCAGCCATGACACCGGCGCAGAAGAGCAGCATCAACAGCGCCGCGGGCCAGCGGAAGCGGTAGAGCAGGTCGATGAAGGGGGACTGGGGCGGGGCGCCAGGACCAGGCGCGGCCTGCGCCTGGCGAGCAGAACCTGGGGGCTGGCTCATGGTGGGGTGGCCTCGAGGGCAGAATTGCGCGCAAGCATACCGGCAAATGCCGATCGCGAGGGATATTGCGCGGTCGCGCCTCCGCGTTACGTGGGGTAGCCCAAGCTTGTCGGAATCTGCTCAGGCCACCAGGGCGACGGACTCCGCCGCCCCGCCTCGATCTCGGCGCGTTGTTGGCGCCCGGTCCGCCGGATGCTGCTCTCCGCGCGGATGTCGTTGCGAATCAAGTTGAGGACCGGCGCGGGCCGGAGGTCGAGGTGGGCACGGCTCTGCGCCCTGCCCTCGTCCAACCCGAAGAGGGCGTCAAGCCCTTGGAATTCATGGTGTTCATCCTCCGCCGCGACTGAGCCGCTCTCATCCCTTTGCTACCATTGCGTGGATGCGATCGCTCCTCGCGTCCGTGGTGCTGCTCGCGCTGGCCCCCGCTTGCGGCGACGAGGGCACGGTGGAGGGACCGGGCAGCGTGGGTCGCGATGGGGCCGTCGGAGACGTCTTCACGCTGGACGCGGGCTCCGTGGATGCCGGCTCACCGGCATGGCGCTCCACCGGGCACCAGCCCGCCGCCCTCATCGCGCTCGAGGGCATGCACCTGGATGACTTCGCGCTCGCGGGTGACCAGCTTTGGGCGGTCGGCGTTGCGCAAGCGGAAGCGGTCGTGGTAGCCGGACCGATCGGCGCTGCCCCGGAGCTGTCAGCATCCCAGGCGCTAGCGGGCGTCGACACCTCGGCCGACTCCGACGCCGGCGGGGGCGCACTGGCCGCGCGACCGCCGCGACTCGCCGCCGCACTGTACGTGCGCGCCAGTCTGGCGACGCTGGTGTGGCGCGACGACGGTAATCGCCTGTGGCTGTCGGACTACGACCGCCGCGATGGGCACCTGGGGGACCGGGACGGGAGCTCGGTGCAGGGCTTTGGCCCTGCCGCAACCACCGGTGCGTTCGTACTAATGGAGCGCGGCGGCGAGTGCGGCTCGGTGACGCGCCGCTGCATCAGCGTCGTCGCCCCCGGCGAGGCACCGAACCGGCGGCACACCTGGGCGCTTCCAGAGCAGCCGCCGCTGGGCGTGTCCACTACCCTCTCTCCCCTCGAGATGGGCGAGGACGGCGTGCGCGTCACAGAGCTCTCGACCGATCGCTACGCGGTCATCGACCCTGTGGTGGATGACGGCACATCCCGCCCAGTGGTCATCTCGCTGCACGCCGAGGATGGCGAGCACTTGAGCCGTCAGTGGGAGCTGGAGCTGAGCTCGAGCCACGTGCACGCGATGGCTGCCAGCGCCGACGGGGGCCTGTTGCTCGCGGGCGCGCGGGTGGAGAACGGCGGCGCGCTGCGCGGGTTCGTCACGCGCATCGGGGCAGACGGTGAGCGAGCCTGGGAGTGGCTGGCCGAGCCCGGCGACGGCGGGAGCACGGTCGACGCGCTGGCGCTCGACTCCGCGGGCAACGTCTTCACGGCGAGCACCGAAGCGCGCGGGCCGGACCCGCTGCTGATCGTGCGGAAGCTCGCACCGGACGGAGGTCCGCTGTGGACCTACGAGCACGGCGAAGCGCGCTCGGACGCGGTCGACGTGGAGGTGGACGGCGACGATCGCGCCTTCGTGCTAGCGCGCGTGCTCGAGGGCGAGACGCGGGGCCTGTTGCTCCGCTTCGACCCCGAGTAGCGCACGACGGTCAGGCGCCGCGTCTGCGACGACGCGCGCGCCAGAGCGCGACGGCCGCACCGAGGGCCAACAGGCACACCGCGACGAGCGCGTGCGTGCCGTATCCGCGGCCGCCTTCGGGTGGCGGGGCCGTGCTGGAGTAGGGTCGCAGCGCGCTCGCGAAGGCCGCCAGGTCGGGGAAGCGGTGGGTGCGGTCGTGCTCAATCGCACGCATGACGGCGACGGACAGCCCCTTGGGGAGATCCTTGCGCCGGACCTGGATCGGCATCGGCGCGGCGGTCGCCAGGCGCACCAGGAAGTCCTGGTAGCTCTCGCCCTTCAGTGGATAGTCCTGGGTGAGCATGCGGTAGAGGACCACGCCAAAGGCGTAGACGTCCGCGCGCACGTCGACCTGACCGGCGTGGCGGATCTGCTCGGGCGCCATGTAGAGGGGCGTGCCCAGGACCTGCCCCTGCTGGGTGAGCTCCAGATCGATCTCGCCGGGATCGGGCTGCAGCTTCGAGAGGCTGAAGTCGATCACCTTGACGCGCGCGTCGCCCGGCGCATCCGCGGCGAGCACGAAGATGTTGCCCGGCTTGATGTCGCGGTGGATGACGCCGTGGGCGTGGCAGGCCGCCACGGCTTCCATCGCTTCCAGGACCAGGTCCACGGCCGGCGCCACCTCCATGGGGCCGCGCTCGATCACGTTGCTGAGAGGCTCTCCTTCGAGCAGCTCCATCGCCAGGTAGACGTGTCCCATGTGATGGCCGAGGCGCTGCATGTGCACGATGCCCGGGTGCTCGACCTTGCGGGCTGCGCGGTACTCGCGCTCGAGGCGCTGGCTGAGCTTGGGGCCGTCGCTGACCGGCAGCTTGGACCACTTGATCGCCACGTGCCCGCCGCCCTGGAGGTCCCTGGCCGCGTAGACGATCGAGCCGGAGCCCTCGCCGATCTTGCGCTCGATCTCGTAGGCTCCGTCGAAGACGTCACCCGGGCCGGGCACCGGGGGCGCTGCGGCAACGGGCGTCGCGATGCACAGCCACGCCAGCGCGCCGAGTCGTGCGATCGCGGGCACGCTGTGAAGGTACGCGCCGCGAGACCCGAGGCCAAATCGCTAGCGCGCGAAGTCGGGAACCGGGCCGTCGTCGCTCGAGGGCTGCCCGATGTCGCCGCCGGTGTTGTTGCCGAAGAGGATGCACATCTCGCCGGAGTAGGCCTCGTTGGCGAAGCGAAGGTTGCCGATCTCGGCCGGCATCGGCGCGCTCTCGGCCACGGCACGCTCGTCGGTGAACTCCATGTGGCAGTTGAAATGCAGCTCGTCGCCTTCCTCGAGCAGCAGCACGCCCGAGGTGGCGCCGTCCACGCGCGCCTCCGGGTTCAGCGGCGGGTTGTCGACCACACTGTCGTAGCGGTAGGTCGGCATGTCGAACCAGTCGAAGCTCTGGTAGATCAGCTCCACCTCGCCATCCCCACGCTCGATCCAGGTCGAGAAGTTGGGCGTCCAGACGTGGCGATGGCCGAAGACGCGCAGCAGGCGGATCGGCTGCTCGATCGTCCAGCTGTAATGCTCGTCCAGGGTCTCCCCCGGCGCCATGTCGAGGCCGACCACGTGCTCGAAGCTGAGGCCCATGTACCACTCGACCAGCTCGGTGGCGTCCTGCTCCCACCAGATGTTCACCCACCCCTCCTTCAGGATCGGCTCGTCGGTGGAGTTGAAGTGGTGGAGGTTGAAGAGCACCGACGGGTCCACCGGCCAGTCCAGGTAGAGGCCCGCGTCTTCCGGCGGCTTCTCGAAGGACGCAGGCGTGTTGTCATCGGGGCGTTGCTGACCGCCGAGCACGCCGATGGTGGGGCCGGCCGGGCTGCCGAAGAGGCCCGGCAGCGCGTCGCCAGTGGCCTCCAGCCAGCGCGGCTCGTCGCTGGGTCCGTGCAGCGTGATGATGTTGTGGTGGGAGCCCGTGCGCATGCGGAAGTAGGTGCGGTAGTAGTTGCGCGGCTGGTCGTTGAAGGTCGGGATCACGAAGTTGCGCGTCTCCTCCTCGCCGACGTCGACCAGGAAGGCGTCGCTCACGTCGGCGTAGCCGCTCAGATCCTGGGCTTCCATCTGGGCCCAGTAGTCTGGGCTCTGGGGGTGGAAGCCAACCTGGATCCCCTTGCCGGGCTCGGGCGGCAGGATGCACAGCTCGTCACCGAGGAAGCCCGACTCGTACCAGGGCCAGGCCTGCACGCAGAGCACGGCGTAGGGGTTGTTCCAGGTGGGGTGGAAGGGCTCACAGGTGTTGGGCAGGACGTCGCCACCGGGGCTGTACTTCAGGCCCTCGAGCTCGAAGCCCTGGCAGCCCTGCTCGATCGGCGCGCTCGGATCGATCGCATAGCCCCGACCGTCCGACTCGGAGGTGTCGCGGGCGCGATCGTCCGCGGCGTCGTCCCCCGGTGGCTCCGCGTCCGCGTCACCATCATCGGCGGCGTCGGGTCCGTCTGCGGCATCGCCCGGCGCACCCTCGATTCCGCCAGCGCCGTCGTCGCCGCAACCCGTCATGACCGCCGCCATCCAGAGGATGGCGAGCGCGCTCGACCCTATCCGCAAACCCATGGAACCGACCTCGCTCTCCAACGGCTCCAGCCCACTTACACGACCGTAAGTAAGGACGGTCACGGGTCAAGCGGCGTGGCGCTGCCTCGACTCGCAGCTTTGAGCCAGATCAAGCAACGCAGTGCATTGTCGCGCTTGACGGCGCGCGCCCGGGTCGACAAGGATGGCGCCGGGTTCTGGGGTGGTCCGGAGGCGACCCCATGAAGTTTGGAATCTTCTACGAGCATCAGCTGCCGCGACCGTGGAGCGCGGACAGCGAGCATCGACTCTTCCACCAATCGCTCGACGAGATCGAGCTGGCCGATCGGCTCGGCTACCACTACGCGTGGGAGGTGGAGCACCACTTCATGGAGGAGTACTCGCACTCCTCCGCCCCCGAGGTCTTCCTGGCGGCGGCCAGCCAGCGCACGGAGAACATCCGGCTCGGGCACGGCATCATCCAGCTCACCACCAACCACCCGGCGCGCGTCGCCGAGCGGGTCTCCACCCTCGACCTGATCTCGGACGGCCGCGTGGAGCTCGGGCTCGGCGAGGGCGCGAGCGTGACCGAGCTGCATCCCTTCAACCTGCGCTTCCGTGACAAGCGGCTCGTGTGGGAGGACGCGGTCAAGTGCCTGCTGCCGATGTTCTGGAACCACGGTTGGCAGTACGACGGCCCCTTCTTCAAGTTCCCGTTGCGCGCGGTGCTGCCCAAGCCCCGACAGACCCCGCACCCTCCCCTGTGGGTGGCCTGCTCGCAGCTCGACACGATCCGCTACGCGGCCCACCGCGGCATGGGCGCGCTCTGCTTCAAGTTCGCCAACCTGGACGCCGCCCGCGCCTGGGTGAACGCCTATTACAACACCTTCGTCTCCGATCAGGAGACGCTGTGCGACCACGCGACCAACGCCAACATCGCGACCGTCAGCGGCTTCATGTGCGCCGAGACCGACGAGGAGGCGTGGGAGAAGGCGGACGGTTGGACCTTCTTCCAGTTCGCGCTGCAGCTCTACGGCAAGGAGGGGCCGTTCGAGCCGGGCAAGGTGAATTTCTGGGAGCGCTACCAGGCGTGGAAGAAGACGCCGGCGGGACAGAAGCGCTCCGGCTCGGAGCTGATCGGCTCGCCCGAGACGATCCGGCGCCGACTCAAGGAGCTCGAGGACGCGCACGTGGATCAGGTGATCCTGCTGAACCAGGCCGGCAAGAACCGCCACGAGGACATCTGCGAGAGCCTCGAGCTCTTCGCCAAGGAAGTGATGCCCGAGTTCGTGGATCGCGACGAGGATCACCAGCGCTGGAAGCAGCGGGTGCTCGGCGGCGAGCTGCAGCTGGAGGAGCTCGACACGGAGGCCCACCAGGTCAGGCGCGGCCGCACACCCACGCTGGCCCCGTCGGAGGAAGTGCGCAACATGGTCTCCGGCACCGCCGGGCGCCCTGACGCGAAGTCGGTCTAGTCCCTCGATGCGTGTCGTGGCCCGTGACCTCGGCCTTGCATCCGCACGGGCTTGAGATCCGTCGCACACTCCGACGCAGATCGAGAGGACCGGGTTTCACGAGAGAGTGATCGGCTGCCATCATTCGGAGCATGACGACGACACGAATGGTGGTCCTGTGCTCGGTGCTGGCCCTCACCCACGCGTGTGGAGACGACGACGCCGGCGGAGACGACAGTGGAGGCGGCGCGAGCGGGGACGGGTCCTCCGCACCTGCGGCCTCACCCTGCACGATGGGCTGTGAGGCTACCTTGGCCGCCGAGTGCGACAACGGCCCCCCCGACGCCGCGGGCTGCGAAGCGGACTGCGAGGCGCACCGGGTCGGCGCCTGCGCCACCGAGTACGGCGCGGTGATCGATTGCGCCGAAGGCGAGCCCGTGACCTGCGATGACTCCGGCCTGCCCACGGTGGAGGCGTGCGACGCGGAGCTCAGCGCCTTCGTGGCCTGCCTGAATTCCTGAGCCCGGCCTCACGCCGGATGAATGAGGGTCTCGACCGACTTCAGGAGCTCCGCACGCGTGTAGGGCTTGGGCTGGAACGCGAAGCGCCCACTCGCCCGCAGTTGGTCGAGCGAGCCGTCGTCCGTGTAGCCCGATGTCAACAGCACCGGGAGCTCGGGCCGCTCACTCCGCATGGTGCGCGCGAGGTCGAGCCCACTCTGCTTTGGCATGACCATGTCTGCGATCAGGAGATCGATCGTGGACGCGCATGACTGCCAGTGCTCGAGCGCAGCCTCACCATCGCATGCGGTGATCACTCGGTATCCGCTCTCCGCCAGGAGCGCCTCGGTGCTGTCGCGGACGAGCGCCTCGTCCTCGACCAGCAGGATGGTACCGGACCCGGCCGACACGCTGCCCGTGCCGCCGGTTGCGGTGATGTCGGACTCGCCCTCGCTTCGTGGGAGCCGCACACGAACCACTGTCCCGGACCCGGGTTCGCTGGCGATCTCCAGATCCCCTCCGAACTGCTTGAGGATGCCGTATGCGACCGCCAGGCCGAGGCCCGTCCCCGCATCCGCCTTGGTCGTGAAGAAGGGCTCGAGCGCACGCGCCAGGGTGTGCGGGTCCATGCCATGGCCAGTGTCCGCGACGCGGATCTCGACGGTGTCGGCGTGGCCATCGCTGTCCAACTCGAGGTTGCGCGCGTCGAGCGTGAGGCGCCCACCCTCGGGCATGGCGTCGCGCGCATTGATCGCCAGGTTCAGCAGGACCTGCTGCAGTCGTCCTGGATCGGCCAGCACCCCCCAGATTTGTGGATCGGGACGTACCTCCACCGCGATGTTCTCGGGAATCACGTGCTCGAGCAGCCGCTCTAGCTCTCTCAGCAGCTCGCCGAGCTCGACATGCTTGCGCTCAACCACTGCCTTTCGGCTGAAGCTCAACAGCTGCCTCGTCAGCTCACTGGCGCGCTGCGCAGCCTCCACGATCAGCTCGGCGCCGCTATCGCCATGGCGCTGCTGGATCATACTCGCGCGCGCGAGGATCACGGTCAGCAGGTTGTTGAAGTCGTGCGCGACCCCGCCGGCGAGGCGGCCGAGCGAGTCGAGCTTCTGCGACTCGTGGAGCTGGCGCTCGGTCTCCAGCTTCTCTTCCAGGGTCTGCTCGACCGTCTCGAGCAGGGAGTTGACGCCATCGGCGATCGTACCTAGCTCGTCGGAGGAGCCGGTGTCCGCTCGGATCGAGTAGTCCCCCGAGCGCACGACCTCCGCAGCCGTCTGCTCGAGACCACGGATCCGGCGTACTACGGTACGCTGCAACAGGAGTACCGCGCCGACCCCGATCAGCGCGAGGAAGATACCGAGTATCGCGCCGGTCTGGATGGCCGTGCGCTCGGCGGCCTGCACGCTGGCGACGTTCGCGTGGGCCCGCACAGCGGCCAAGCCACCCATGTTCGCACTCACGACGAGCCGGTCGTCGGTGAACTCGACCTCCTCTCGCGTGGGCACCGCCGGAAGGGCCGTCCCGAGCCATGCCGGCTTCTGATACGCCAGCAGGACAGTGCCATCGGGCCGATAGGCGTGTAGGCGCTCGAGGTCGCCAAAGGACTCCAGCCTTCGTACGATGTCGACCGCCAGCTCCCGGTCGTGCTCGTATGCGAGCCGCGCGATATCGTACTCCACAGCGGCGATTACGGCTTCGGTCCTGCTGAGCAGATCGCGCCGGGCGTTCGTGCTCCGATTCCGGAAGTCGAGCGCGAGCACGAGCATGATGGTCGCGAGCATCGGAACTACGGTGGTGAGCAGGAGCTTCCAGCGCAATGTATGTCGCGCTCTGATGCCCGGTGTGGGGGGAGCGCTCACTGCGAGTCCCCGACGTCGATCGGAAGGTCGGGATGGCTCGACCACTCCAGCCAACCTCCATCGTAGACCGCCACGTCAAACCCGAGCGCCCGCAGAGCCAGGTACGCGACGCTCGCGCGCTTGCCGGAGTTGCAGTAGCTGATGATTTGACGGTCGCGGGGCAGGTCGGCGTAGATCGACTGCAGCGTGTGTACGTCGCGCATGCTGCACTGACCGGTGCTGGTGTCGATCTCGAGGTTGCTGCTGGCGTCGTGGTGGTGGGCACCGCTGATGTGGCCCGCCCGCGGACCGCTGGACTGCTTGCCGATGTACTCGGGAAGCGATCGAGCGTCCAGCAACAGACTCTCGCGATTCGACGATGCACGCAAAACCTGGAGCCTCGTCGCGATGCGATCGGGACGAAGATGGGCCACGAAGCGACTGGGCGCCAGACGGGACGGGGTGGTCTCGAGCGAGCCAGGCGCCGCCTTGCGCCACGTGGGCAGACCGCCATTGAGGACGGCGACCCTCCGATGCCCGTGTACTTCCAGGGCCCAGAGCAGGCGCGCTGCGGGGCGGTGGTCGACCGCCTCGTCGTAGATCACGACGAGGCGGTCCATGCGGACACCCGCCTGGCTGAGGATTCCCTCGATCGTAGAGACGCTCGCGAGGTTGCCCGAGCTGTCGTCGAGTGACGACGCCGGCAACGAGACCGCACCGGGAATGTGACCGGCGCGGTAGGCGTCGCGGGTGCGGGCGTCGATCAATTGGAGCTCCGCCGATCCGCGATGCGTACGCAGCCACTCCGCCTCGACCAGCACACCGGGCAACTCGACGGAGGTCGCCTCCGGCGGCTGGGGAGCCCCTTCCCGACATCCCCCTGCCAACAGCGCCACAACCGCGAGCGCGATCAGCCTCGCGCACATTCGAGCATCATATCGTGTTGGCGCAGCAAAACCACCAGCCCGAACGGGCCGTCTAGGAGCTCGGCCTGCGCGTGAGCATCGTCAGCTCCTTGCGGATGCGATCGAGCTCGTCGAGCAGCTCGGCCGTGCGCTGCTCCCGCGTGGGACCTCCGCGTGCCTCCTGCTCGGCCGCCTCTTCGCGGGCGAGCTCCAGGTCAGCCTCCTCCATGCCGCCCATGATCACACCGATGAAGAGGTTGAGAATGATCATGGCGCCGAGCAGCATGAAGGACACGAAGAAGAGCGCGGCGAAGACCGGCATGCCGTTGCTGTAGTCCGCGCAGCGCCAGACCTCGCCGCCCACGGTCTGGACCATCATCTCCTGCGTGTAGCCGTAGCTCGCACAGCCTTCCATCGCGATGTACATCACGTCGGTCCAGTCCTCCCCGGTGACCACCCGGAAGAGCGAGAGCATGGCGATGGGGAGGTTCCGGAAGTGGACCGGGTCGTTGTTGCCGAAGATGAAGACCGCCGCGCACGCGTACACGTAGAACAGCAGGAACAGCAGGATGGAGACGTAGGCCATGCTGGGGATGGCCTTGAGCAGGGCGCCCACGAGGATCTGGAGCTTTGGCAGGGCATGCACCAGACGCAGCACGCGCAGCAGGCGCAGCAGGCGCAGGACGGCGGCGTACTCGACGTCGAGCGGCAGGAAGCACACGGCGACGATCACGAAGTCGAAGATGTTCCAGGAGTCCTGAAAATAGCGCCACGGCTGACCCTTCTGGGCCGCCATCTTGATGGCGATCTCGACGACGAAGATCCACAGGATGATCTCGTCGACCACATCGAGTGTCGGGATTAGCGCCCGAACAGTCGGGCTGGTCGTCTCGTAGGTCTGAATGCCGACGAGCACGCCCGCGGCGAGGATCACGAGTACGATGAAGTTCTGAAACCACTTCGCGTCGGCGATGTCCTGAAACATGCCGGCGATGGTACTTCAGAGCGGCGTCAGGCCGCGCGGCGGCGGCGGACACGCCCGGCAAGAAGTCTGGTAGTGTTTGGCGGTGGATCAGGGGGAGCTGGAGGGGGCGCTGCGGACGGCCCTGGCCGAGGCGTTTCCAGAGTCGGACGGCTTCGTCGGGCTCGAGCGCCTGGTGGGGGGCGCCTCCAAGGAAACCTGGAGCCTGGATGTGCTCGAAGGCGACGGCAGGCGGCCGCTGGTGCTGCGCCGAGCGCCGCAGGGGGAGGGCTTCACAATCGGCGGGCTCTCGCTGGCGGGCGAGGCCGCCGTGATCGAGGCGGTGGGCGCGGCGGGCCTGCCGGTGCCGCGCGTGCACTTCACCACCGGCGAGGACTCACCGCTGGGACCGGCCTTCGCCATGGACCGCGTCACCGGCGTGGGCGACCCGGTCGCCATCGCCCGCGACAGTGTGTTGGCGACGGCGCGCCAGGAGCTGGCCTTCCAGGTGGGCGCCGTGGCGGCGCAGATGCAGGCGATCGACCTGGCCTCGCTGCCGGAGCTGGCCGAACACATCACCGTCGAGCGGCTGTACGAGCTCTACGACGAGCGATCGCAGCAGAGCCCCGTGGTGGAGCTGGGCCTGCGCTGGCTCGGCGACAACGCGCCCCCGCCCATCGCTCCGGTGCTCTGCCACGGCGACTACCGCAACAGCAACCTGATCGTCGGTGCCGAGGGGCTGGCCGGGGTGATCGACTGGGAGTTCGCCCATGCCGGTGATCCGCTCGAGGACCTGGCGCTTCTGTGCATGGCGCCATGGCGCTTTGGTCGCCTCGATCGGACGGCCGGGGGCTTCGGTACGAAGGCCGAGCTATTCGCGGGCTACAGCTCCGTGACGGGAGAGCCGGTCGACGGGGCGCGCTTCCACCACTGCCAGGTCCTCCACACCGTGCGCTGGTGCATCGGTACGATGAGCGAGCTCAGGGTCTATCGCGACGGCGACGACCCCTCCCTCGAGCGGGGCCTGGTGGGGCGCAGGCTGGCGGAGACCGAGTTGGACCTGCTCGACCTGCTGGAGGGCATCGACCCGGGAGGAGGTGCCTGATGGCGCACGAGCCCACGACCGAAGAGCTGCTACGCGCGGTGCGAGAGTGGATCAAGCAGGAGGTGATGCCGCGGCTCGACGGCTACGCGCAGTTCCGCGGGGGCGTGGCGCTGGGCGCCCTCGGAACGGTGCAGCGCGAGCTGTCGCTGCGCCCGGAGTGCGACGAGCGCGCGCGGGCGGGAATCGCCGACCTGCTCGGCGAAGAAGGGAGCCTGCCCGCGCTCGAGGCCGCGCTGTGCGAGCGCATCCGCGCCGGCGAGGTCGATGCGACCGATTCGCGGCTGCTGCGCCTGCTGCGGGAAACGACCATGGCGCGCCTCGCGATCGACAGCCCCAAGTACCCGAGCTACCTCGCGGCGCGGGCTCGCGAGGAGGCGTAGGCCGCCGGGCCGCAGCCCGACGCGCGGCGTGCTAGACTCCGTCTGCTGACTTTGCAGGAGGGGGGGCGATGCGCAATCGAGTCGGGCTCTTTGTGCTCATGGGCGCGGTGGCGATGTCCGCGTGCGGCGACGACAGCGGTGGCGACTCCGGGCCCCCGGGGCGGGGCAGTGTCGCATGCCAGGACTGGCAGGACGCGATCTGCGATTTCGCCGTGGGCTGTGGCGCGGTCGATCGCACGACCTGCGACAGCCAGTACAAGGGCGTCGAGTGCCTCTCCGACCAGGAGGCCAGCGAGTGCTCCAACGCGTTCAACGACGCCGACTGTGCCGGTCCTCCGCTGGCCTGCGACATCTCAGACATCGCCGACCCGGCGCCCGCCGTCGACAAGTGCAACACCTTCATGCAACGCACCTGCGAGCTTCAGAACGAGTGCTCGGACCAGTTCGCCACGCTCGACGAGTGCCTGACCGCGCTGGAGGCAGCCTCCGGGCTGTCGTGCGAGGACGCGATCGCGGTCGAGCTCGGCTACGAAGACTGCCTGGCGGCGCTCGATGGCCTCGACTGTCGCAGCGCGATCATGCTCGACCAGTGCGAGGGCGTGATCCGCGCCTTGCGCTAGCGATCACTCCGGCGGGCGGATCGGCGGCGGTGGCTCGATCTCGGGGCAGGCGTACTCGAAGGTGATGCTGGTGAAGCGGCCTTCCATGGCGTCGTCGCACAGGGCGCCGGTGATCTCCACGTTCTTGCCGTCGTCGCTCAGGCTCCAGCCCAGGTCGCGTGGCACGCGGGCGGTGCCCGTGCCCGGTTCCTCGACGATCATCAGAAGCTCGTCGGGCACGTCGGCGGCAGGCGTGAGCGTGATCGAGCAGGAGTCGAAGCCCATCGAGACCGTCTCGTTGACGACCTGGGCCAGGACCATCTCGAGCTGGGCGGGATCGTCCGGCAGCAGGTAGGTGCCCGTGCCGCCGCTCATCGCGACCTGATCGAGGATCGGCACGCCGTTGGCCCCCGGCAGGCCGACCACGTGGGTCTGGGTGTTCAGGCTCGACAGCCAGCCCGCGGCGCGCTCCGGCTCGAGCATGGTCCGGCCGCTTATGTTCGGATCGGGGAAGCAGTTGGGCTCGCCGTCGGTGAAGGCGACGATGGCCAGGTTGCCTTCGAGGGTGGCGTTCTGGATGGCCGCGTCCGCCCGATCGAAGGCCTCTTGCATGGGCGTACCGATGCCGAGGCCGGTGCGCGGCGCCGTCCAGTGCTGCTGCCACGCGGTCAGGAACTGGGGGCCGGGCTGGAACGGGATCTGCCCGGGGCCGTCGATCGGCGCGACCGCGCCGGTGCCCGGCGGCGGCGGCAGGAAGGGCACGCAGTCGTAGGTGGGGAAGAACACCGCGCCCACCGTCAGCATGTCCTGCAGCGGCGTGATCGCGTTGACCAGCGCCATCTGGGCCGCCTGCAGCTTGCTGGTCGCACCCCAGCCGCCGTCCATGCTGCCGGACTGATCGAAGATCACCAGCAGGTTGCCCGGGTGACGCGTGACTTCCACGTCGGCCTCGAGTCGCAGCGTGCCGCAGTTGTCCGGATCGGGCTCGTTGGACTCGCAGAAGACGCCCACCTCGCATTCCTGCGGGTCGCCGGACATGCCGCCTTCCTCTGCACCGTCGATCGGAGCGAGCGTCGGAGCCTCGGCATTCGAGTTGCCGAAGGCGCCGTTGCTGGGACTGTCGCCCGTCGGCGAGTCCGCGGTCTGGTCGACGGCGGGCCCGCCACCACCGGCGCTGCCGCTCACCCGATCGATCGGCGAGTCACCTTCACTGCATGAAATCAGAAACCCTAGGGTGCAGAGCACCCCGACCACCCGTCCGCAGGTCGAGCCCATCGCGAAGCTCTCCTCTCCAGACCCACATCACCCTAAGTCCTTGGTGTGCCAGGAAGTCAGGACTGGCTCAAGCAATCGCTTCAGGACCGATCGAGCCATCCTCGTGTCCTCGCTCAACTATTTCGAATGATTGATGCATCGCTTGTTGAGTCACAAGCTGTGAGCAGAATAATTCCCACCCACGCACATGCTCTCGGAGTTGGGCTTCCTGGGAGCCACGGATTGCGCGGACGCGCGCGGCGGACTTCGCCGCCGCTGGCAGCTCGCCAAGGGCACCGACGGCAGCGATGAGCTGAGTCGCGTCGTGCCGCGCGGCGCTCGCCGTGAAGGCGGACCCGACGACCGTGGTCGACGTGATCCTCGATTGCCAGGTGCTCGAGTAGCTACATCGCGCCGGCCATGCTCGCCACGCCGACCTGCATCAGGATGTTGCCTACGATGGCGCCACCCAGCGCGATACCGATGATCATGGCCTTCTTGTCGTGCTCGAACTTCGCGAACATGTAGTAGAGGATGTAGAAGGGCACGCAGAGGCTAAGGAAGCCCTGGGCCAGACTCTCCTTGAAGGCGTGGACGAGGATGATGATTTGGCAGACGGTGGCGGCGAGCAGAAGGAGGCCGCCGATCGCGAGCATGGCCATGGGCTGAGTCCTTTCAGATGGCGTGGGTCATCAGGTTGGTGTCATCGAGGATGGCCGCCGCCATGCGCACCACGCCGAAGGCGATGAAGGCGTAGACCAGGAACATGTAGCTGCGCCGCAGGCCCCGCTCGTGGGGGGCGAGGCGCGCCTGCACGGCCGCGCGCAGGCGCGGTCCGCCGAGCTGCAGCAGGCAGAGCGCGACCGCGAGCATCCAGACCAGAAGCCCGAAGGGGTGGTAGTCGACGGCGCCGAGGAGATCACCGTGGGACACGTGCGTGACGCTGCGTGTCAGACCGCAGCCCGGGCAGGGCCAGCCGGTCCAGCGATTGAACCAGCAGATGGTGAAGCCAAGGCCGCGGGGCGGCAGCAGGAAGGAGGCGACGAGGATCACGAGCGCGACCCCACGGCACAGCGGGCTCAAGAGCACTCGCGCGGCCCAGCCGCCGGCTTCGGCCGGCCCCTTCCCCTCCTCGACCATCGTCGTCAGCAGTCCCCCGTCTCGAGCTCTGCGTCAGAAGCGGGCCGAGCATAGCGCATTTGGGTGGGCTGCACGACCGCTGTGCCGTGGGCTCAGGGTCGCAGGCACGCGAGTAGGGGAAGGTGGTCGGAGGCGCGCCGCGACGCGGGCGTGTCGATCGGCTCACACGCTTGCAGACGCGCGGCCAGGTCCGCGCTCGCCAGCGCGTAGTCGAGGCGCTGGCGCGGTCGGTCCGCAAGCAGATCGGTCGGGCGCGTCGGGCGCCAGCCACCGGGGTGGGCGCGCAGGAAGAGGTCCTCGAGGATGTTGTAGGTGAGGATGTTCACGTGGCCCGCGCGCTCATTCTACCGTGACGCTCTTGGCCAGGTTGCGGGGCTGGTCGACATCGCGACCCAGCGCCACCGCGGCCTCGTAGGCCAGCAGCTGGAGCGGCACGCCGAGCACGATCGGATCGAGCTCGGGCGCGCTGCGGGGGACGTGCAACACGTCGTCGCAGAGCGCGTCGAGGCGCGCGTCGCCGGCGTGGGTGATGCCGAGCACCGGCCCCTTGCGCGCGCGGATCTCCTCGAGCGAGGACACCGACTTGTCGAGCAGGTGGTCGTGGGGCAGCACGGCGACCGTCGGCGTGTCGGGCGACACCAGCGCCAGCGGCCCGTGCTTGAGCTCGGCGGCGGGATAGGCCTCCGCGTGGATGTAAGAGACCTCCTTGAGCTTCTGCGCCCCCTCGAGGGCTGCCGGATAGCCGGCCGCGCGACCGATGAAGAAGGCGTGCCGGTACTGGCTGTAGCGCGCGGCGAGCTCGGCGATGCGATCGCGACCGCCGAGCACCTGCCGGATCTGCTCGGGCAGCGCGAGCAAGGCCTCGATCAGGCGGCGGCCATCGGCGGGGCCCAGGTCGCGCACGCGGCCGATGTGCAGCGCGAGCAGCGCGAGCGCGACCAGCGTGCAGGTGAAGGTCTTGGTCGAGGTCACGCTGACCTCGGGCCCCGCGTGCATGTAGATGCCGCCGTCGCAGGCGCGCGCGATGGTGGAGCCGACCACGTTGATCACGCCCAGCACGCGCCCGCCCTTGCGCTTGACCTCCTGGACGGCGGCGAGCGTGTCGAAGGTCTCGCCCGACTGGCTGATCGCGATGTAGAGCACGTCCGGCTCGATCACCGGATTGCGGTAGCGAAACTCGGAGGCGGGCTCGGCGTGGGTGGGGATGCGCGTGAGCGTCTCGAGCAGGTGGGCGCCCGAGAGCCCCGCGTAGTAGCCGGAGCCGCAGCCCAGGATCTTGATGCGCCGGATCGCGAGCACGTCGCGGGGCTCCAGGTTCAGCCCACCCAGGTGGGTGGTCTCGAAGCGCCGGTCGAGCCGCCCGCGCAGGGTGCGCTCGACGGCCTCCGGCTGCTCGCTGATCTCCTTGAGCATGTAGTGGGCGTGCTCGCCCTTGTCGTAGGCCTCCGGCACGACGCCGACCCGATCGGGGCGCTTGTCCGTGGGCTCGGCGTCGAGCGTGCTGGTCTCGTAGCCGTCGGCGGTCAGCACCGCGATCTCCCCGTCGTCGAGATAGACCACCTGCTGGGTGTGGCGCACGAGGGCGGCGGCATCGCTGGCCACGAACATCTCGCGCTCGCCCACGCCGAGCACCACCGGGCTGCCGTTGCGCGCGACCACGATGCGATCGGGGTGATCGGCCGAGACCACCGACAGGCCGTAGGTCCCGGCGACCCGGCGCACGGCCTCGCGCACGGCCTGCTCCAGGCTGCCCGCGGACGGCAGGGCCTGCGCGATCAGGTGGGCGAGCACCTCGCTGTCGGTCTCGGAGCGCAGCTCGACCCCGCGCGCGCTCAGCTCGGCGCGCAGCTCGGCGCCGTTGTCGACGATCCCGTTGTGCACGATCGCCAGGCGCCCGCCGGCGTCGCAGTGGGGGTGGGCGTTGTCATCGCTCGGCTCACCGTGGGTCGCCCAGCGCGTGTGACCGATGCAGGGGCTGCCCTTGAGCCGCTTGGGCAGCGTCGCCTCGAGCGCGCGGATCTTACCGGCCGCCTTGTGCACCTTGAGCGCCGAGCGACCGACCACGGCCAGCCCGGCCGAGTCGTAGCCGCGGTACTCCAGACGGTGCAGCCCCTCGAGCACGATCGGCACGCCGTCGCGCCGCCCCACGTAGCCAACGATTCCACACATGCTTGGCGCTCCTTATCCGTAGACGATGCGGCGCAGCTGGCGCGCGCTCAGGTCGGGCGCCGCAAAGCGGCGCAGGGGAAGCTCGGCGCGCAGGCGCTCGAAGATGGCGTCGTTGCGCAGGCCCTGCCGCTGCAGCTCGCCGTGGCGACGCCGGACGTAGCCCTCCACGTCCTCGCGCAGATAGGCGAGCACCTCGTAGACCAGCTTCTGGGCCTCGCCGGTGGGCAGCCGGCTGCTGCGGCAGAGGTGATCGACCAGCTCGTCGAGGGCATCCATGACCCGAAAACTGCTCGGGCGGGCGCCATTTTGCAAAGGTTTTACCCGAATTCGGGCAGATATGGTCCTATTTGGGCTCCTAGAGATGCTCCTTGAGATCCTCCTCGTTGGCCGCGTCGATCCCGATCGGCCGCCTCCTGCGGTGACACTCTCCGGCCCCAGGGGGATTTTCACGGAGGTGATACCCGCCGATCTCGTCGAGCTGGAGGTGGCTGCGTAGGGGAGGGCAGCAGGGGGCCGATCCGTCAATGGGTCTGCAGCTTCCCGTGGCAGCTGCGCTATGCCATGGGCTACGACCGCCGGCTGTGCGTGGACCTGATGGGCGCCTTCGCGAGCGAGCTGTCCCGCAGCTACCGGCGTCGCGCCAAGCGTGCGCTGGGCCTGTCGTCGGTGAGCGATGCCCTGACCGGCGCGGTGACCTTCGTGCAGCGCTTCGACAGTGCGCTGCGTCTCCACCCCCATGCCCACACGCTGGTGCTCGACGGCGTCTACGTGCGCGACGGGGACGGCGTCCTGGAGTTTCATGCGCTCCCGGAGCCGACGGTGGCCGAGGTCACCTCCGTGGCCGCAGCCACCGCCGCGCGCATCGAGCGCGTGCTGCAAGCTCATGGCCGCGACTTCGACGAGCGCTCTGACGCTGGCGACGACCAGCTCTCGCTCGACTATCCGGCGCTGGCCTCGTGCTACCGGGCGGCGACCGCAGGCCAGCTGCTGCTGGGCAACCGTCCTGGTCAGCCTGCACTGAGGCTCGTGGGCCAAGCGCCTGGGCGCAAGACCAGGGGAAAGGCCACACTGGTGGCCGAGGTGCGCGGCGTCAATGTGCATACCCAGCGCGTCGTGGATGGTCGCGACCGCAAACAGCTTGAGCGGCTGTACCGCTACCTCGCCCGCCCGCCGCTCGCCCACGACCGCCTCGCACAGCTGCCTGATGGCCGGCTGTCGCTGTCGCTCAAGACGCCGTGGTCGGACGGCACCGAGGCCATCGCGCTGTCGCCCCTGGACCTCATCGCACGCTTGTGTGCGCTCGTACCGCCCCCACGCATGCACATGACCCGCTTCTTCGGCGTGCTGTCCTCGGCAAACAAGGTTCGCGCTGAGGTCGTGCCCACGCCCCAACCAGACCCCGAGCTGCAGCCGCCCCTGCAGCTGTCGCTGCTGCAACCGGACGGCACAGCTCCCCCACCTCCACCCTCGCCCGACCCGCCGCCGCGCTCGGGCCGTCACCCTTGGGCCTGGCTGCTGCGGCACGTGTTCAAGCAGGTTCGATGCGCTCGCGGCGCTGATGTCGAGCGCCGCCGCCAGCGCGTTCCTCCGGCGCCCCGGCAGTCGCCAGGCCAGTCGTGCTCCCCATTCTTCAGCCCACTGCGCCAGCGCCATAGCGTCGCAGGAAGTGCTCGACCGAACCGCTCAAACGCCTGGGGCGTGCGCGTGCGGGTGGGCGACGACGGGATAGTGCACACCCCCCGACGCACGGCGCATCCACTCGCCGCAGCCGTCGTGCCTCGCCGTCCATCGCGCCGCTTCCAGCAAGCCGGCGAGGTCCGCACGAAGCCGCCGACCCGTCACCGCATGTGGATATGATTCCCGTGGGGTCCCCCATCGCCTCCATGTCGGTCGATGACTGCAATGACTGACGGTGGGCTGGGCGCGTGACTGTCGTCCGCATCCAGTCGTGGCGCGCGGTAGCCCTCCTCTTCGCCGCGGTCCCGCCTGGTCAAAGGACAAACGATCCCGGAAGACGGCGGGGTCGGTGAGCGTGTGGGGCTGTGGCGAGGGCCCGTGGGGAGGCGGCAGGCTGCTCGGCTCGGGCGCGGGGCGTGTGTGATCTCCGTGGCTCTTCGACGTCTCGCGCGCACTCGCTTCGCATGATACTCAGCGTCTGACACTCTCGCGTCCGACCCGCAACGGGGGGCGGGCACGGGCCCGCTGGCTTTGGGGTGCCGGATTGGGAGGG
>JAPPOT010000531.1 GCA_028817855.1 Myxococcales bacterium | reverse complement strand
CGACGACCCCGCGGGAAGGGGGGCCCCGAGTGGCTTTGCCACTCGGGGGGAAGGGGTCGCGTGACCCTTCCCCGGGTCGCGCCTCCGGCGCGACTATAGAAGACAGGGCGTGGCAGTGCCGGTGAGGCTGACTCCGTTGACCATCGCCTTGGCGGGCCAGGCGTAGACGAAGTTGAAGCACATCTCCGACAAGGAGTCGTACCCAACGCCGATCAGGCGATCGCTGGTGTTCTGGTACGTGCAGGTGGTGGTCAGGAAGTCGTCGGGCCGGACGATGGCGGGCGTGTCGTACATGAGCTGGTTGTTGAAGTCGAAGGGACGGTCGACGACCAGGCTCGTGCTGCCATCGGGATGGTTGACCACGGTCTTGAGGTGGATGCCCTGCTCGTGCATGTGCGGGAACGAGCGGAAGATGTAGATGTCGCCCTGGTAGGGCGGGGTGCAGGTGCCCGGCAGGTCGAGCCGCGCCCCGGGCAGCAGGGCGATCGCTTCGGTGCCCAGCCAGGACACGGTTGCGGTATTCGGGCGCAGCTCCTTGCCGGTGCAGACCTCGATGCCGGAGTCGTCGGGCACCTGGGCGCCGTAGTTTGCGTAGTGCACCTCGACCAGGAAGCGGTGGCCGGTGTTGCGTGACGGCAGGTGCATGCCGACGGTCTGCGGCATGGACTGGACGAGCTGCTGCCCCACCGCCCACGCGGCGAGCAGGTCGGGAGCGCCGGGATGGCTGCCGGTCGTGTTGCCGTTGACGAAGCCGTCGGCCGCGGGCTCGGTCGTGTCGTAGAGCAGGATGTGGTGGGTGACGGCGTTGGCGTTGAAGCGGAACTCCAGCGCCTGCTTCTCGCCCTCCCACGGCACGTCCCAGAAGAACGCGGCGTAGTACTCGCCCCCACCGCGCGCGGGGAACGGCGTGGTGTCGCCCGAGACCGGGTTGGCGTGGGCGAAGAACTGGTAGCACTGATCGATCTCGTCGGCCGCAGGCGGCGTGTAGTCGATCACGGGGTTGCCATCGTCGTCCAGCGGCACGTCGGGCACGCCCGGCATCTCGTCGCAGGCCGTCTCCCCCGCGGGCGCGCCGCCCTGCAACCATGCGTCGAGCTCGCCCATTTCGGTGTCGAGCAGGCGCCGGCCGCCACCGATGGGTGGCATGGGCGCATCCTCGCTGTGGACACGCAGCTGCACCAGCTCCCACACCGGCGTGCCCGGCTGCGTGATCGAGTCTGCCATCATGTCCTCGTGCGTGACGAGCGCCATCGGCGACTGCATGCCCGGGTCGGCGGCGTGACAGCCACGACATGAGGTCTGCAGCACGGCATCGACCTCACACGGCAGCGGCGTGTTGCCGAGCGAGGTGCGACCGCCACCCGGGTCCATCGGAGTGTCATCCCCGTCCGGCGCGGGTGCGTCCGGATCGGTCCCCACCGCATTGCTGCCGGCGCCGCCCGTGTCGGCGGGATCGGCGGCGTCGTCATCCATTGAATCGGGTGTGCTGCTCGGGGCGCTCGGCGGCCCGTCAGCCCGACTGTTGGGGCTCTCGGGCGCGCCCTCGGTCGTGCATGCACCCAGCACGACCACGGCCCCAACCAGACCGTAGAACAAGCGTGAATCGACCATTTTTCCTCAGCGCGAAGACACCAACCTCGGATCCGGTGTGCTCCCCGCTGCAGCTTTTGGCTCGCCAGAATTGAGAAAAAGCAAAGTTCGGCGAAGTGAGTGGCGCACAACGTGCTTCGGCGGCCATACCGGTCAACCAGGGTGGCCAAAACGGCCGATCAACTGCGTTACACAGTGCGTTTGTGTGGATGCCTGTGCGGGGCAGAGCCGGTCACCGCCCGAGCGGGAGCACGAAACAGCGTGCCTTCAGTCAGCAAGGCGGCCCACCTGGGAGCGCCGGTGACACGAAGAGAATCCCTCGGGGAAGACGAGTCGGGCGTCACATACCGGCCAGGCGCAGCCCGACATCAATTCATGTCGAGGCTTTCCTCGAAGGACTCGAGGATGGCCCTGTCCTCGGTGACGGGGATGCCCTCGGACTCGAGCGCCTCGCGGGTGCGCTGGGTGATCGCACCGACCCGGATCAGCGCCGGCATCATCAGGTGCTTGAACGCGTGGACCTGGTCGGTGGGCGGCTTGACCTTGATGCCCTGGGCACGCGCTTCCATCACGCCCTTGACCAGGTCGGCCGGGTCGATGTCGACCGCCTTGAGGACCTCGAGGAAACCTGCGTCGAACTGCTGGCCGTTGCGGACGCGGCTACCGCGCATCAGCTTGAGCGCCTGCATGGCGAACTCGGCCACTTCCTCGCGGTCGTCCTCGTGCATCTCGGCGATGGTCTTGCCGACGTAGACGCCACCGAAGGCGACATGCCGCGCCTCGTCGCGCATCACGTAGGTCAGCACATCGCGCAGCAGCTCGCAGCTCGTCACGTTCTTCATGTTGTGGAAGGCGCCCAGGGCGAGCCCCTCGACCACCATGTTCATGCCGATCGCGATCTTGACCCAGTGGTCGGCCGTGAGCGTGACGTCGATCAGCTCCTTGAGCCACTTCCCCATCGGGTAGATCATCGCGATCTTCTTGATGTAGCGGTCGAAGACCTCGACGTGGCGGGCCTCGTCCATCGTCTGGGTCGCCGTGTAGAGCTTGCCCTCGTAGTCCGGAACCGCGTGGGTCAGCGCCGCCGCGGTCATCAGCGCGCCCTGCTCACCGTGCAGGAACTGGGAGAGCTGATAGGCCGCGATGTGGGCGCGCAAGGCGTCGCTCTGGCTCTTGGGCAGGCTCTGGACGAAGGGGATCTGACCCAGGCCGAACTGCGACTCGTCGATCAGCGGACGGCTCGGATCCACCTCGTAGCTCCAGTCCATCTGCTCCTCGGCATCCCACTGGAACTTCTTCGCCTTGGTGTAGAGGCGCGAGAGCTTCTCCTCGTCGATGTCGTAGGAGAGCTGCCAGCAGACCTCCATCGGCGACTTGAGGACATTGGTGGTTTCCCAGTTCGTGCTCATTCGGGGTTCTCCAGGACGTAACGACAGATCATGTCGGTCAGCTCGCTCAGCACCAGCTGCGGATCCGGCGATTGGGCGCCGCGCAGGAACAGCTGCACGGCAGCCATGTCGATGCTGTGGTGGATCAGGAAGGCGGCCGAGGGCGCATCGAGCTGCTTGCGCAACAGTCCGCGCCGCTGGGCGAAGCGGATCAGATCGGTGAGGCGCTGAATCGCCACCTCCTCGATGCGCCGGTAGCGCCGCGAGACCTCGGCGTCGCGCGCCGCCAGGTCGAGCAACACCAGGTAGATCGAGGGTCGCTCGCGCAAGCGCGTGTGGGCGCGCTGCAGCCAACGCTCGATCGCGCGCCGCGGGTCATCACCGAGGAAGGCCTCGAAGTCGAGCTCGCCACGGCGCTGGGAGGCGATGCGGTCACCGATGCGGTCGACCAGCTCGAGCAAGAGCGAGCGCTTGTCCGGAAAGTGGTGATAGAGGGTGCCCACCGCCACGCCGGCCTTGCGCGCCACGTCGTTCATGGAGGCGCCGTCGTAGCCCTGGCTACGAAAGAGGCCCTCGGCCGCCTTGAGCACCTTGTCGCGGGTGACCTGGCCGCGCGCCTGGGTGCGCCGGCCCGGGGTTGCGTGGGTGCTGAGGCCTTCGGCCATGGCTCCAGACTAGCCGAAGCCAAAACCGAATCAAGTCTCTAATTTGAGAAAGATGCTTCTATAATTTCATATGCTTATATGCACGGCCAGAAACCGAACGTAAATGTGATGCCGCTCAGCGCTCGAGCTGGGCGATGTAGCCATCGGCCCAGCGGTGCACGTCGAGCTTGTGGACCTCGGCGCGCAGCCGGTGCATGCGCGGCTCCTGCTCGTCGGCCGTCATGGCCAGGGCCGCTTTCAGCGTCGTGGCCATGTCATGCACGTCGTAGGGGTTCACGCGCAGCGCCCCCTCCAGGTACTCCGCCGCGCCTGCGAACTCGCTGAGCACCAGCACCCCGCCACCCTGCATGCGGCAGGCCACGTACTCGAGCGCGACCAGGTTCATCCCGTCGCGCAGGGGCGTGACCAGTGCCACGTCGGCGGCGCGGTAGTGGGCGTAGAGCTGGGGCGGAGGCAGGTTGCGGTAGAAGTACTGGATCGGGATGCGACCGGCCGACGCATAGCGACCGTTGATGTCGCCCACCCGCTGGTCGATGCGCGTCTTGAGGTCGGCGTAGGCCTTCACGTCGGTGCGGCTCGGCACCATGATCTGGACCATGACGTAGCGGTTGCGCGCGGCGCGGTCCGACCTCAGCAACTGCTCGAACGCCAGCAGGCGCTGCTCGATTCCCTTGGTGTAGTCGAGCCGGTCGACGCCTAGGATGATGCGCCGGTTGTTGACCCACTGCTGGATGCGCTCCACCTCCGCGCTGACGCGAGGGTCGGCGGCCAGGGTCTGGATCGCGTCCAGGGGCACGCCGATGGGCGCGACCACCACGCGCACCGTGCGGCGCCCGTGGCGAATCTGCATGCGTGAGAAGTCCACGTGCACGGCCGGCACAAGATCGTTGACGCAGCGCAGGAAGTTCTGTGCGTAGCCCTCGGTGTGGAAGCCGATCAGGTCGGCGCCCAGCAGGCCCTGCAGGATCGCCTCGCGCCAGGGCAGCACGCGGAAGATGTCGGAGCCGGGCCAGGGGATGTGGCAGAACCAGCCGATGTGCGCACGTCGGCGCTCGGCCCGCAGCATCGCGGGCAGCAGCATGAGGTGAAAGTCCTGCACCCAGATCAGGTCCGAGTCCTTGCTGGAGGCGAGGACCGCCTCACAGAAGGCGCGGTTGGCCGTGGCGTAGTCCTCGAAGGCGGGCCCGGTCATGCGCACCGTGGCCGCCATCGAGTGCATGATCGGCCACAGCATCGCGTTGCTGACGCCCTCGTAGTAGCCCTCGGCCACGCTGCGCGTGAGCTTCACCTGGGCGATCTCGTAGGGCAGCCGCGCACCATCGATGCGCAGGTCCTTCGGCAGGTCCCCGTCGCCGGTGCTCACCCAGACGCCGCCGCGCGCGCGCAGCACCGGGTCCAGCGCGGCCACCAGCCCACCAGCCGCACGCACCGGGCGCTTGCGCCCGCCGACGATCTGCATGCGAAAGGGCCCGCGGTTGCTGACGACGACCAGCCGGCGCTTGGCGCGCGCCATGGCTCAGGCGCCGTCCCCCGCGGCGGAGAAGCCCGCTTCCCGCGCTGCCTCGCTCACCACCGGCAAGACCGCGTCGAAGGCAGCCGCGTTGCAGGCCAGGATGCCGCGCGCGTTCTGAATCGTCGGCTCCGTGTAGTCGAAGGGCTCGCCGAAGAGATCGGTGAAGCGCCCGCCAGCGGCGCGCAGGATGGCCTCGGGCCCGCAGGCGTCCCACTTGCAGGCGCGATCCGAGACGTGGACGTAGAGGTCGGCGGTGCGCTCCGCGATGTGCCCAACCTTGAGGCCGACCGAGCCGCTCGGGCGCTCCTCGCGGATGCCGAGTCCGGCCACGATGCGGTTGATGTCCGCGCTGCGGTGGGAGCGCGAGACCACCAGCTTGAGCGCTGCCGGGTCGGCGACCGCGGACACCGAGAGCTCACCCGCCTCGCCGCCCACCTCGAGCGCCGCGCCACCACCGACCACACCGCGGTAGAGCTTGTCCTTCTGGGGCTGGTAGACCACGCCGAGGCGCGAGGCGCCGTCGATCGAGAGGCCGATCATGCAGGAGAACTCGCCGTTCTTTGCGATGAACTCCTTGGTGCCGTCGAGCGGATCGACGAACCAGCAACGCGCCTTGTGCTGGGCATCCGAGTGGTCGGCACTCTCCTCGGCGACGATGCCGTCCTGCGGAAACTCCGCGCGCAGGCGATCGACCAGGAAAGCGTTGACGCGGCGGTCGGCCTCCGTCACAGGATCGGACTTGCCCTTGAAGTCGACGGCGAAGTCCGACGCGTAGATCTCGAGCAGGATCTCTCCGGCCTGGCGGGCCAGGGCGCTGGCGACTTCGAGCTCACGGGAAAACATGGCGGCGGGACAGTAGCACACCCGCTTGCCCGCCGTGCCGGCTTTCAGCGCAGCTGCACGGCCAGGGCGCCGCGCCCGCCGTGGCACGGATGGGCCGACGCGAAGCCGTGTACGAGCGGGGCGGCGACGCTGCCGGTCAGGGCGCTGGCGACGACCTGCGCCAGCACGCCCACGCCGCCCTCCGAGTGGTTGCCCTTGCCGACGATCACGAGCAGGTAGCGCAGCCCGCCGCGATGCTTGTGGCGGATGAAGTCGACGGTCGCCTTGCGCGCCGCCTCGCGACCCAGGCCGTGTAGATCGAGCGTGGCCTCTGGCGCGAAGCCGCGACCCTCCAACCGCTTCCAGGTGGTCTCGTCGGCGCCCTCGCGCAGACCGCGGACGAAGCCGTCGTCGTGCTCGAGCTCGAAGCGCACGTCACCCGACACCAGTGCTCCCAGGCGCGCGCGGGCCGCCGCATCGTCGGCTGGCGACGAGGGGGCGGGACGCGGCACGGTGCGTGCGCGGTC
>JAPPOT010000896.1 GCA_028817855.1 Myxococcales bacterium | reverse complement strand
CCGTTGATGGATGCGGGGCTCGGCCCCGCTGAGGGACGCGCGGGCGCGTGTGCGCACGGTCATGCAGGGCGCTTCCGCGCAAGACCTAGGCGCGTTCTTGTGGCCAGAGCGCATCGATGTCGTCGGCGCTGATGGCTTCGCGGACGAGCTGGGCCGAGCGGCGCTGTGCGAAGCGCATGGCTTCCATCATCGCGCAGTCGCCGGCGTCGAGCACAGCGGCCTGGATGGCGAAGGACGCGGCGTTGGCCGCAGCGTCGGGGTCGTCGATGGCGTCGAGCGCCGACATGCTGGCGATGATGGCCGCGCCGGTGGCCGGGTCGGCGGCCTCGTCCAAGGCTTGGGAGATCGCGTCCTTGTGCTCACCGCAGGCCTCGGCGTCTCCCTCGCCGGTGCTCCAGGCCTCGGCCGCTTCGAGGCCGTCCTCCGGCCGTCCCTCGTCCTCGGGCAGGTGAGCCAGGGACAGGCGTGCGCAGCGGCAGGCGGCCGACACGAGCGCGTTGCGCTCGGCGCCCAGGCGCGCGGCGATCGCCAGCAGCCAGTCGCCGCGCGGGCACTCGCGCCAGAGCTTCGGCAGGTCGGCTTCGTAGGGACGCGCCCACTCGACCACGTCGTTCTGGGCGTCCACCTCCGCCAGCCACTGCCAGAAGGGCTGCATCGCGGGGCATGCTATCAGCCCTTCTTCAGGCGCGACAGCCGCTCGAAGCGCTCCACCGACTCGCCAAGCTCGTCGCACATCTCCCACAGGTTGTCGCCCGGGCCGGCGTAGCGCAGGTCGTCGAGCGATTCCTCGAGCGGCACGTCGGTGCGCAGGGTCGCCAGCTTCTTGTAGAGCGCGGCCTCCTCGCGTGCTTCGGCCAGGTTGGCGGCGAGCGTGGCCGCGCCCCGCACCTTGACGGCCCAGTCGGCGACGTCGTCCGGGATCGCCTCCAGGTGCTGGTAGTGGGCGAGCACGGTCGCCGTGGACTTGGCGCCCCAACGCGGGATGCCGGGAATCCCGTCGGCCGTGTCGCCCACGAGCGCCAGGTAGTCCGGGATCGACGCCGGGCCGATGCCGAACTTCTCGTGCACGCCCGCCTCGTTCAGCCAGCGGTCGCGGATGCGGTCGTGGGTGATCACACGGTCGCCCTGCACGCACTGGCAGAGGTCCTTGTCGGGCGAGCACAGCACGACCTGCTCCACGCGGTCGTCCGCTGCGAAGCGCGCCGCACCGGTGGCCAGCCCGTCGTCGGCCTCGAACTTCACCATGCCCCACACGGTCATGCCGAGGGCCGCGATCGCGCGCTCGGCGATCGGGAACTGGGCGAAGAGCTCGGGCTCCATCCCCTCGCCGGTCTTGTAGCCGTCGAAGAGGTCGTTGCGGAAGGACTCGACCACGCTGTCGAAGGCGACGGCCACGTGGCTGACGTCGGGCTGGGAGAGGAGCGCGGCCATCGAGCGCATCAGGCCCCTCGTGGCGCCCACCTCGACGCCCTTGGGCGAGGTCGCGCCCGGCACGCCGTAGTACGCGCGGAAGAGCTCGAAGGTGCCGTCGACCAGGTGGACCTTCATGACTGAAGCCCGAAGCAGCGACGCAGGAAGGGACCGAGGGCCTCGGTCACGTTGAGCGGGATCTCGTGGGCGCCGAAGAAGTCGACCCACTCCACCTGGCAGCCCTCCTCGCGCAGCATGTCGCGCAGGCGCTCGGCGGCATCGAAGGGCAGCAGCGGATCGCGCTTGCCGTGGGACTGGAAGATGGGCAGCGCCCCGCGGGCGCCCACGCGCGGGCGCCACAGGGACTGGGCCAGCAGCGTCCCTGAGAGCATCACCAGGCCCGCCAGCGGGCGCTCCTCACGCAGGGCCACGTCGCAGGAGACCATCGCACCCTGCGAGAAGCCGCCCAGCACGATTCGCTCACCCGGTACGCCGAGCTCCTGCTCCACGGCGTCGAGCACCGACACCAGCGCCGCGTGGGCGGGTGCCAGGCCCTCGGGGACCTCGTCGCTGCGGTCGGGGCGCTCGCCGCCCGCCAGCGCCTGCTGCATCGCGGCCGTGTCGAGGCGCCACCAGGCGCGGCCCCCGAAGGGCGCAAACTCCTCCGGTGTCAGCGGCGCCTGGGGAAAGACGAAGCGCACCTCGTGGGGCACGTCGATCACGCGCCACAGGGGCACCAGGTCGTCGCCCGGCGCGCCGAAGCCGTGGCAGAGCACCACGACCGGGCCGTCGCCACCCCCCTCGCGGTCGGTCCCGCCGGTGATGGTCGCATTCAGCTCGCCCAGCTGCTGCAGTCGCATGCTGCCGGCTTACACGAGGTGGCGCGGCGCCCGCAAGCGGCCGAATGGACGCACTGCCGCCGCGCCGCTACCATCGAGGAGTGCAGCGAAGGGAGCACGGTCGCTACCGCGTGTGGTTCCCCGTCCGCGTCACCTCCGACGACGTCGACGGCATGGCCGTCAACCACGACATCAGCGCAGGCGGCATGCTGATGGCCTTGAGCGCCCGACTGCGCGAAGGCGAGCACGTGAAGATCACCTTCCGCGTCCCCCCCGACTCCCCCGCCGAGCACGTGGTCGAGGGCCGGGTGGTGCGCATCGAGGAAAACACGGAGGACCCCGAGGGCATGTGGCCGTACCGCATCGCGGTCGCCTTCGACGACGTGGACGACGCGCTCATCCCGTACCTGGAGCAGGCCGCCTCGCTGGTCTCCGGGATGGAGTGATGGCCTCCGTGGTGGTCCTCAGGGCCCGGTGAGCTGTTCCATCAGGAAGCTGCTCGTATCGAGCTGGTCGGGCGCGCTCGCCACCTCGGTCGGCACGGTGCCGGGCACGAAGACCTCCTCGATCGCCGCCTCCATGCCCTCGTAGGCGAGCAGGCCGCTCTCCGGGTCGATGCGCGCGCGCTCGACGTCGGCCGGAACCGGGAACTCGACGGGCCGCGCGTCGCCGACCGCGGCGCGCACCACCTCCATCCAGATCGGCAGGGCGCTGCGGCCGCCGCTCTCGCGCTTGCCCAGCGGGCGGTGGTCGTCGAAGCCGACCCACACGCCCACCACCACCTCTGGCGTGTACCCGACGAACCACGCGTCCCGCGCCTTGTTGCTCGTGCCCGTCTTGCCGGCCGCCGGTCGGCCGAGCTTGCGCGCCGCCTTGGCGGTGCCGTCCTGCACCACGCTCTGGAGCATGCTGGTTAGCACGTAGGCCGACGCGGGCGAGATGACGTCCCGCGGCCGCTCGGCGCGCTCGCGCTTGACCGGTCGGCCGCCCGCGTCGCGCACCGCGCGCACCAGCCGGTACGGCGCCCAGCGACCGCCCGCCGCGAAGGTCGCGTAGGCGTTGACCAGCTCGATCGGTCGCACGCCGCTGGCGCCCAGCGCCAGGGCCAGCGAGGGATCCAGCTCGCTCTCGATCCCCAGGTCCCGCGCGAAGCCGGCCACCCGCTCAGGGGTCAGGTCGCTCATCACGCGCACCGCCACCAGGTTGATCGACTTGGCCACCGCTTGGCGCAGCCGCACCGCGCCCTGGTAGTTCCAGGTCTCGTAGTTGCCCGGCTTCCACTTGTCGAAGACCTCGGGCGCGTCCAGCACTAGGCTGGCGGGCGTGTACTGCTTGCTCTCCAGCGCGAGCGCGTAGGTGACCGGCTTGAAGGTGCTGCCCGGCTGGCGCACGGCGTGCAATGCCCGGTTGAATCCGTAGACCGCCTCGTCGCCGCCCACCAGCGCCAGCACGTCGCGCGTGCGCGGGTCGATCACCACCACCGCCCCCTGGGGGCCGAGCTCCATGCGAACGCGGGCGGGCTGCTTGCCCTCGCCCGGGCGCTGGACCGTGACGCGTACGCGGGCGCCCACCTCGGCGAACTCCTTGGCGGACAGGCCCTCGGGGTTATGGCGCCCCACATCGGCGAGCGAGGCCACGCCCCGGTGGCCGCCCACGTCGAGCAGGACCTCGCCCTTGCGCGTGCCGGTCACCACCGCGTCGTAGGTGGGGCCCACGTGGAGCTTCTTGACGCGCTTGAGCTTCTTCTTCGACTTGCGCTTCGGCACCTTCAGCGGCCCGTGCAGCTTGTTGCGCTCGTCGATCGTCAGCAGGCCCTCGCGCAGCGCACGGCGCGCGGCCTTCTGCAGCTTCAGGTCGATGGTGGTCTCGATCCGGTAACCGCCATGGCGCGCGGCCTCCTTGCCGACGCGCGCCTCGAGCTGTCTTCGCGCCAGCGTCGCCACCTCGGGCGCGCCGCCGTCGCCGGTGGCCTTGCCGTGCAAGCGGGGGAAGCTCTTGCGCGCCTCGGCGATGGTCTCGGCCGAGAGGTCGGGCCAGTACTGGGCGCGCTTGCCCTCGAGCTGGTCGAGGACGTAGTTGCGGCGCCGCTCGGAGGCGTCGCGATGCGTGATCGGTGACAGCCGCGAGGGCGCCTGGGGGATGCCGGCCAGGATGCTGGCCTCGGCCAGGTTGATCTCGTCCACGTCCTTGCCGAAGTAGAAGCGCGAGGCCTCCTGCACGCCGTAGCGGCCGTGACCGAAGTAGATGTGGTTCAGGTACAGGTGGAGGATCTCGTCCTTGCTCAGCTCCTGCTCGAGCCGCCGCGCCAGGATCAGCTCCTTCACCTTGCGCGCGATCGTCCGCTCGGAGGTGAGCAGCAGGTTCTTGACGATCTGCTGGGTGATCGTGGAGGCGCCCTGCATCGTTCGCCCGCTGACGATGTCGCGGACCAGGGCGCGCAGGATGCCGGCGTAGTCCAGGCCGCGGTGGCGGTAGAAGTCCGCGTCCTCCGCCGCCAGCACCGAGAGCACCAGCACGCGCGGGATCTTCGCCATCGGCACCACCGTGCGGCGCTCCTCGAAGAGCTCGGTGACGATGCGCCCGCGCCGGTCGACCACGCGCGTGATCTGGGGCGGGTCGTAGTGCTGCATGGTGTCGACCGTCGGCAAGTCGCGCCCGTAGTAGGAGAAGAGGGCGGTTGCCGACAGCAGCCCCAGGGAGCCCAGGAAGATCGTCGCCACGAGCCCGCGCTTGAGCCAGGTCAGGCGGCTGGTGCGCCGGCGGCGTGCGCCGCCCTTCTTGCGGTTGTTCGCCGGCTTGTCGTTCTTCTTCCCCTTCGCCTTGCTTGCCGGGGGTCGGGAGCTCTTCTTCTTGCTCGCCTTCGCCGTTGTCTTCTTCTTGGCCGGCGCCCGCGAGCTGCGTTTCTTCGCTTCGCTCATGGGAGGGCCTTCTTCGTCGGGCGTTCGGCCCGGCCCGGGGAAGGATCACGCGACCCTTCCCCCCGTTCGTCAGAGCCGCCCGGGGCCTGGCATCCCGCGAGGTCGTCGCTTCGCTCCTCCTGCGGTGCAGAGTGGGCCGAAAGCGTCATGACACCGCCCGCTGCAGGTGCTCGGCGACGACCTCGTCGGCGCGCGGGACCGAGAGCATCATGAAGCGCGCGCGCAGGCGGAGGCGGTCGTCATCGCTCAGGGCGCGCTCGCGGTCGCGCGTCGCGCCGTAGAGGGTCACGGCGGCCGCGACCGAGACGTTGAGGCTTTGGGCGAAGCCGCGCATCGGGATCGTGTAGCGGCCATCGGCCCGCTCGGCCAGCTCCGGGCGCACGCCGGCGTGCTCGTTGCCGAAGACGATCGCCACCCGCTCCACGCGGGCCAGATCCTCGGGCGTGGCCTCGCCATCCATGGTCGCGACATACACGTGGTAGCCGCGCCGGTGCAACGAAGCGACGCAGGCGCCGGCGCTGTCGTGGCGCACCAGGTCGAGCCAACGGTCGGTGCCCTGGGTCACCCGCTGGGAGGCCATGAACGGCTCCTCGCCGCGGATCGTGTGCACTTCCTGGGTTCCGAAGGCCTCGGCCGAGCGCAGCACCGCGGCCACGTTGTGGGGGTCGTCGACCCCGTCTAGCACTGGGATCACGGCGCGCGTACGCCGCGCCAGGATCGCGTCGATGCGCGCGATGCGCTCGGGCAGCAGCAGCGGCTCGAGGGCCTCGATCACCTCCGCGGGGTCGGCCGGCAGCGCGGCGGGCCCCGCGACCTCGAAGGCGTCGGGATGGTCGCGTCGCATCAACGGGCGGAAGCTAGCACACGGCGAAAGCGCGCGCCCCAGGGCGCCCTGCGGCCTACTTCTTCGCCTTGCTCTTGGTGCCGATGCGCACCCCGATCACGAGCGTGCCGCCGTGGTGCTTCTGGCCGGCGACGAAGAAGGGCTCACCCGACGCGATCACGGTCAGCAGGGGCAGGTAGTCCTTCTTGTTCTTCTTGTTGATCGCCACCTCGATCTTGTGACGGCCGTCGGGCATGCGCTCGACCAGGCGCAGCTTGAGCGTGCGTCCGTTGGGAAGATCGACCGTCGGCGCGTTGTTGTCCGTCAGGACCACGCCGTTCTGCGACAGCACCTTCATCGACCTGAAGCTGCTGAACGGCGGCTTCTGCAGCGCCTTGAGCTTCTTGAGCCGGGCATCGACCGGCCCGGGAGCCTCCTTGGCGAGCACGACCAGCACCTCGCCCTTGACCGGCGCCTGGGCGCGGGCCCGGCCGGCAGTTCCCAGCCCGAAGAGCAGGG
>JAPPOT010000812.1 GCA_028817855.1 Myxococcales bacterium | reverse complement strand
GGGCCCGGTATCCGTGGGTGTCGCCCTCGGGCAGGACGCTGCGCTCGGCCACCTTGCGATGACACTCGCCGCAATGCAGACCAACCGCCGCCACCCCCCGCGCCACCCCGGCAAGGTCGCCCGCACGCACACCGCGCTGGGCATCGGCTTGCATGTCCTTGAGCGGCTCCATCCACTCCTGAGGGACCTCGATGCCGTAGTCACCCGCCTCGATCTCGGCCAGCGCCTCCCGTGCGCGCTCCAGGTCGCCCTGCACCACGGCGTTGCGCGCGTGCACCGTCGGCCAGAAGTGGTGCCACATGCGATCGGCCGCCGTGTCGGGCTCGGCCGAGGACACCTCTTCACCGCCGGCCACGGCCGGCTCCGGTACGTCGCTCGACGCGGGCGCCGCCGGCTCACGTGCACCTGCCGGCGCCGTCTGGGCTGCCGGCGCACCGCAAGCACCGACCAGGAGCAGAACGACAGTAAGCAAACGCATCACACGGACCAGGTACCCACCCGGGCCGCGCGAAGCAAGCCCGCCCTTGCGCTCCATCACATGCGGCCCATCAGCACGACGCCGAGCCCGTCCGGGGAAATGCGCGGGAGCAGCACGGTGTCGGCGGGCTCTTCCTCGTCCCTGTAGTAGAGCAGCGTCGGCACCAGATACCCGGAGCTGAAGCCCACCAGGTGCCCGGTCAATACATCGGTGGCCCAGTGCTTGTCCGACGAGATGCGCATCGCGCCCGTCAGCAGCGTCATGCCAATGCCAAGCGCACACGCACCCAGATCGAGGATGCGACCGTCGTAGAGCGGCATGTGCGTGTGGTGTGCGCACAGCAGGCCGGCACCGGTCGCGGTGGCACCAGCGTGCCCGCTGAAGAACGCGCGGTAGCTGGTCGCCTGATCGCAGTCGTCGCTGTATTCGGGATCGTCGCCGCACTCGCCCTGGTAGGGTCGCTCTCGTCCGGCCGCCGTCTTGACCAGGCCCGTCACCGAGAAGCTGATCGCGTAGGCCTGGGCGTTGGCAACCGACATCTGCCACGCCACGTCCGGCTTCCCTCGCAGCGCCAGCGCCACCACGAGATTGTCGAACAACCAGTTGTGGATCAGCGAGCCCGTGAGCATCACATCGCTGATGGTGGCCGCGGTCCCGCGGTCGCCCTTGACACGGATTCGCAGCAGGTCGCGTACCGCCTCGTCGAACAGGATCGGTCCGCGCCACACGGCGCTGTCGCGGTCGGGGATCAGCGCCAGGTCGGCAAGGTACAGACCGAAGCCCCCGACGATCACCGCGCCATCGATCCAGTTGGCGCGGTGCCACGAGGCCTTCCACTCGAGCGGCTCGGCAGAAGGGGCGCCCGCGGAGCCGGGCTCCTGCGCCGCGCCGACGTGGGGCGCGAGCAGAGCGAGGAGCAGCACCACCAAGCTCACCATCGCCTGGCGACGTCTCGCGAAACGGCCCTGACCCACGTGCGCCAACCTAGTCATCACGCGCGTCAAAGCAACGCCCGTGTGACTGAAACTGCTAGGGCGGGGAGACGGGCTGCGGCGTGAAATACCGCTCCTCGCCGGCGGTGCCCAGCTGCCCGCCGCTGTTCTGGCCCCAGCAGTAGAGGTCGCCGCTTCCGTCGAGCGCGCAGGTGTGGAAGCCGCCGAGCACCGGCAGCTGCCAGCGTTGCTCCGGCGCGATCGCGGTCGGCTTCGGGATGGGATCGCCGCCGCCCTGCCCCAGCTGCCCCTCGATCGCGCGGCCCCAGCAGTAGAGCGAGTCGTCCTGCTTGATGGCGCAGGTGTGGAACCAGCCCACCGCCACCGCCGCCCAGTCCAGCTCCGCGCCGGTCTGCAGCGGCGCGCGCACCAGCTCGATCGCGTCGGCCACCTCGCCGCCCAGCTCGCCGAAGGGCGAGGTGCCCCAACACCACAGGCTGCCGTCGGCGCGCACCGCGCAGCTGTGATGCTGGGCCGCGCCCACGCTCACCCACTCCGCCGAATCGTCGACCGGCAGGGGCGCACGCGTCTGCGGCTCCTCGGATCCGATGCCCGCCTCACCCATCGGGTTGCGCCCCCAGCCCACGAGCACGCCCTCCATCGTGATCGCGTTGACGTGGCCCTGGCCCAGGGCGACCTGAAGGTAGCGCGCGTCACCGGCGACCTCGCTCGGCTCGAGCACGTCCGCCGCGTCGAAGGGATCATCCTGCCCGGGCTTGCCCTCGTGGTTGTCACCCCAGCAGTAGAGCCGACCGCCGTCGCGCAGGCCGCAGCAGTTGTCACCACCGCAGTTGAGCGCCTCCCAGTCGTCGAAGTCGCCGACCCGCTCGGGCGCGAGGCGCTTGCCGGTGTCGCCGAGTCCGAGCGCTCCCTTGCTGTTCTCGCCCCAGCAGTAGAGCTCCCCGGGCGAGCGAATGCCGCAGGTGTGCAGCTCCCCGCCGGAGACGGCCAACCAGTCGTTGTCGCTGCCCACCCGCGCCGGCGTCATACGGCTCTCCTGGTCGCCCACGCCGAGCTGCCCGCTCGTGTTCGACCCCCAGCAATACAGCCGCCCGTCCGAGACCAGGCAGGTGTGCACGCGCCCAGACTCCACCATCGTGTGTCCGCTCGAAGCGACGCAGCCCTGCGCCGTGCACAGCTCGCCGGCACCACACCCCCCGCACGGGTCCTCGTTGGTCGGCCCGGCCGTCGCGTTGCGGGGAGGATCAGGCAGGTCCGGCGCGTCCAGGCCCGCGTCCAGGCGCGGCGTCGTCGGACCGGTCGTGGGACCGTCGTCGGGCTCGGACTCCAGCACCCGCACCGACTCGCTGCAAGCGACCAGCACAAGCGCGAGCGTGGCGATGCCTGCGGCGCGCCTCATAGCCGCACCCCCAGCCCCACGCCCGCGCGCACGCTCAGCCCACCGGTGGAGCTGATCGCGTCGCGCTCGTCCACCGCCTCCACTTCCCGCAGGGGCAGGCCCAGGTCCAGGTCTACGCGCAGCTCGAGCGGCCCACCCAGCAGCACGCCCGCCGAGCCCGAGGCGTGCGCGCCCAGGCCGAAGGCAGCCCCGTTGCGCGCCCGGTTGCCAGCGTCGGCCTCGGCCGTTAGCTGCACGCTCGCCGCGCTCAGGCCGAGCCCGGCGCTCAGCTCGAAGGGCCCGCCGCGCCGCAGCAGGGCGAAGCGCAGCCCGGCCGTCCCGAGCAAGGCTGTCGAGTCCACGCGGCCCAGATCGGCGTCGACCGCGACGCCGTCGCGCGCGCCCACGCTCAGCTCGGTGCCCCAGCGCGGATGAAACCACAGTCCGAGCAGCGCATCGCCTCCGAGCCAGGTCTGGCCGCCCGTGTGATGCTCCGTGGCGAAGCGCACGCCCAGGCGCTGCCCTCCCGCACCTCCACCCGCGAAGCGCGGCGCGATCGACGCGCGCAGCGTGCGATCCACCTCGGGCGGCGGCTCCATCGCCGGCTCGGGCGCGTCGTCCAGGGTGAGCTCGGCCCAGCTGGCGCGCAGCAGCTCGTCCGCGGCCACCGCCACCGTCAGGCCGCGCCCGTCCTCGGCCACGTCGGCAAGGTCCACGTCACGCACGACCCGCTTCTCCGTGATGGCATCGTGCACGCCGATCACGACGCGCACCCGATCGGCCTGCTCGGCGCTGATCTCGATCAGCGCCAGCGGCGGCTGGCTGCCGCGATTGCCCAGCGGGCACGCCTCGAAGCCCTGCAGCGCCAGCTCGGCGCGCAGGTCCGCCAGGACCTCGGCGCGCAGCTGCGGGCTCCAGGCGTCGCCCTTGAAGGCCAGCGCCACCCAGGGCTTGCCCGCGCGACCACAGGTCGGCTCCCCGCGCGCGACGGGCACCAGCAGGCAACCGCAGAGCAGGAGCGACCCGGCAAGTCGAACCGAGGAAAGGGAGCGCATCGACGACGACGACCGGGATGGTCACTGCCCGGCGTCGCCGCATCGCGCGGAGAGCGCCGCCCGGTGAACACCCGCAGGGTAGCGCGAAAGGTAGCGCTCGCGCGCCTTGCGACAGGCCCCGTGCTCGCCCAGCGCGTCGTGGGCCAGCGCGATGCGCGCCATCGCATCCTCACGGTAGGAGCTCCCGCCGCTCGCTGACAGGGCACGCCTGAAGGCGGCGATGGCGCCGCGCGGGTCCCCCAGGGCGTCCATGCGGATGCGCCCCACCTCGAACGACGAGAGGCCCGCACGCGCGTCCTGTCCGTGCTCGCGGACCAGCTGCTCGTAGGCGTCCACCGCCGCGGCCATGCGCCCCGAGCGGCGCGCCACGTTGGCGCGCTCGAAGAGCTCCGCCGCGGTAGGCGGGGCGGGCGCACGCTTGCGGCTGCTCCGCTCCGGGCGTGGCTGCTCGACCACCGGCTCGGACTCCTCGGCCTCGGGCTCCGGCACCGGCTCCGGTCGTGCGGACGGATCCCAGACGAAGCGCTCGCCCGCGAGCACCCGGCGCGAGGCCTCGCCACCCGGCACGCTCACCTCGACCACGCCCTCACTCACCCGCAGGTCCACCGTTGCACCCTCGCGGCGCAGCTCGAAGCGCGTTCCGATCACCGTCACGCGCACGTCGCCGGCGCGCACGCTGAAGCGCCGCGCACGGCGCTTGGACACCGAGAAGCGGGCGACGCCCGACTCGAGGGAGAGCTCCACCGCCTCGGCCCGCTCGGACTCCAGCTTGAGTCGCGTACGCGGCAGCAGCTCCACCTCGGAGCCATCGGACAGGCCCATCGTCACCGGCTCGACCGCGCTCTCCATCACCTCGCCCGCGCTGGCCCGCGTCGACTCGGCAGGGCCGCCCTCACCCGGGGCCAGCACGAAAAGCAGCGCACCGGCCGCCACCGCCGCGGCTCCAAGCCACAGGCCCGCACCCAGACGTCGCGCGCGACCGGCGCCATCGGGCAGGCCCGCCTCCTGGATCGCGGCCCACTGGCGCTCCACGCGCGCATCGTCGAGCGGCGTCTCGATGTGGCGCGACAGCTTCTGCGGCTCCGGCTCCGTCATGCCTTGTCCTCCGCCGCGCGCAGGCGCGTGAGCCGGCGCTGGCCGTCGGCCAGGCGGCGCTTCACCGTCGAGACGCTCACCCCCATGTGCTCGGCAACCTGGCTCACGTTCATGCCCTCCACCCGGTGCAGGGTGATAGCGACGCGAACGTCGGCGGGGAAGCAGTCGAGCGCGCGATAGAGCGAGGAGAGCTCGGCGACGACCTCCGGCGGCGCGGCCCGGGAGAGGGCCAGGTCGGGGTCGGCGCCCTGCCCCGGGCGCAGCCCGAAGCGCGAGAGCATGCTGCGGTGGCGCAGCTTCTTGTGGGCGGTGCGCACCACGATCGAGCCCAGCCAACTGCCGAAGGCCGCCGGATTCTCGAGCCGGTCGAGGCTGCGCAGAGCCGAGAGGAAGGCGTCCTGGACCAGATCGTCCAGGTCGTCGTCGCGCCCGAGCAGGCGGTATGCGAGTCCATTGACCATGCGCGTGTAGCGGCGAAAGAGGGCCTCCTGGGCCCAGCGTTCCCCGGCCCGGGCCGCCACCACCAGGGCTGCGTCCGAGGGTCCGGCGCCGGTCTGGGAGCTCCTCGCATGAGCATTCACCGTGGAGTGGGTACCCCGAGGCGGCTCCAGGGGCTCAGCGGGGTCGCTCGTGGGCACGGCTTCCAGTTTTGCCGGAATTTCGGGCCCCTGTCAGGCCGCCGCCGCCGGGGCCGGGGCCCGCACCGAGGCGCGACCGGACAGCTCGCCCAGGCGAAAGACCAGATCGGTGCCCCCCACTACACATGCCGGCAGCATCAGGGCAGCGAGCACCGGCACCGACAGCAGCCCGAAGACGCCCGCGCCGAAGGCCAGGGTGGCCGGCCAGTGGTCTCGCGCCCAGGCCAGCTTGCGGTGGAGGGTGTAGTGGCGGCGGGCCAGCGGGTAGTCGATGAAGTCCACCCCCGTGGCGATGCCGGACAGCAGGTAGGCGAGGACCGGACCGACCGCCGGGATCAGGCCCAGCGGCAGGGCCATGGCGAACAGTACGAGCTTGAAGCCGAGCAGCTTGGCCGCCTCGAGCAGGGCCCGGAAACCGCGCCGCACGAAGCCCAGGGTCAACAGCTCGCGCCAGAAGCCGGGCCCCTTCGGCACCACGCCGAGGGCTTCCTCGGTCTGCTCGCCGAGCCAGTCGAGCAGCGGTGCCGAGAGCGCGATCAGCAGCTGGATCAGCAGCACGCTGGCAGCCAGCGCGATCTCGGCGCTCCAGCGCAGGGCGCTCAGGTACCAGACGTCGTCCGCGGGCAGCTCGGGCAGGGCGAGCTGCTCGAGCAGGAAGATGGCGCTCCACATCACCCCGAGGCCGAGCGGCGGCAGGGCGTAGATCCACAGCCCCGGCGTTCGCAACAAGATCCACCCCCCGCGCAGGGGCGCCAGCAAGCCGAGCATGACCTGACGAAGCACGGCTGCACGCTACTGCGGCGCGCGCGAGGGTGCACGCGGAAGGCACGCGGGCGGGTGGTACCCTGACCGGGTGAGCCGGTGCTGGACCTCGATGGTGGGGCTGCTTGTCGGATGCGCGGCAACCACGGCGACCACCCCGGCCCCGGCC
>JAPPOT010000218.1 GCA_028817855.1 Myxococcales bacterium | reverse complement strand
GCCCCCGCCCGATCCCCTGGCGATGTGCGAGGAGCCGGCCGAGCCCGCCTGCCTCCAGTGCCAGCGCAACGAGTGCTGCGAGCCCCTCGTGCTCTGCCACGACGACCCCACCTGCATCTGCCACATGGAGTGCCACGGCGAGCCCGAGCACGAGGCCTGCCTGAACGAGTGCGGCCCGATCGGCGACGAGTACGAGCGCTGGCTGGGCTGCCTCGAAGAGGTCTGCGCCGAAGCCTGCTAGCACGAGCGACGAACGCGCCAACGTGCCCTTGCCCTGCCCCGCCAACCGGCAAAGGCGCGCGCTGAGCACGGCGATTCGTGCCGAGCCCTCCGCGATCCGGGCTCTAGTAGCCGATCACCACCACGATGGCGATGCCGAGCTCGATCGTATCCTCGCGGGTACCCTGCGCCACGCCGAGCCCCACGCCGCGCACCGCCGGATCGAGCAGCGCCTCGATCCCGAGCACATCCTCCAGCGCCGGCACCACTGTCATCATCGCGGTCTGGCGGCTGTAACCGCCGCCCGCCTGCGCCGCGCGCTTGCTCAGGGCCTGCAGCAGCGCGTTCTGGTCGCTGCCGGGCTCGGCGAAGAAGCGCTCCGCCGTCGCACCCGCCAGCTCGGTCAGCGTGTCGTTCATCGCGAGCTCCGGCAGCCCGCGCTTCTTGCGCTCCGCGTCCAGCAGCTCCACCAGGTCGTCGACCGCGTCATCCACGTCGATCGGCTCCGCGAAGCGCCCGAACAGCTCGGTCACCAGATACGCCGGCCGCTCGTCCTCGATCTCCACCACCACGCCGATGCCCACGTGCGTCGCATCCGGCGTCATCACGTTGGCGCGGTGCCCCGGGCTGTCCATCAGCCCGCGGTGCACCTCCTCCGGGCTGTAGCCGCGCCCGATGTTCTCGAGCACGTACGGTGTGCGGATGTCCGCCCGCTTCACCCGGTCGCCCGCGCCGCCCGTGGTCGGCGAGGTGTGCCCGACGAAGCCGTGGTCGTGCATGTCCTTGCTGTGCGCCGCCGCCACGGCGTCGAGCGGCGAGTGCGCCTCCACCGGCGACAGCCCGGCCCGCTCGCGGTCGCGGTTGATCAGCGCAAGCAGCCGCTCGCCCACCTCACTCGGGGGCAGCCGCTCCCCGTGGTCGGCCGCCCGCTCGACCGTCACGCTACGCGCCGGCTCCACGCCCACGTAGATCGGGAAGTTTGCCACCACCGTGGTGCCGAGCTTGCCCTCCGCCAGGATCTCCACCCGGTACTCGCCGCGCTGCTCGGTCGGCACGTCCGCCTTGAAGTCGCGCCCCTTCTGCTTCGGCGCCCGCGTGCTCGTGCCGTCCGGGTAGCTCACCACCAGCATCGCATCGCGCAGGTCGGCGTGCAGCTTGCCCGCGATCGTCAGCGGCGCCCCCGGCGTGAGCCGCCGCGGCAGCGGCTCGAAGTCCGCCCAGCGCCAGCTCAGGGCCAGCACCGTGACCACCACGCCCTCCAGGTCGCCGGTGGCCGCGCCGTAGTGGGTGTAGCGCTGGCTCGAGAGCACGCGCGAAAGCTCGTCCTCAATGCGCTGCGCCAGCGTTTCCGGATCGCTCTGTGCCAGCACGATCAGGTGCGGCGCCGGCTCCGGCATCCCCAGGTGTCGCGCCCACAGATCGATCACCGGGTGCGGCGGCGTCTCCCCCTCGGGCCCGCGCTCCTCCAGCACCCACGCGGCCAGCTGCCCCAGGCGTGGATCCGGCCTCAGCGCCTCGGCCGCCGGTGCGGCCTCGATCCCCTGGCCCACGCGAAAGGCGTGCGGCCCCGTCAGTGCGGCCCCCGGCGGTGGCGCGCTGCGGTAGTGCGCCTCCGCCGTGCCCGGCGCCTGGTAGTGCTCGCGCAGCGTCGGCCGCGTGCTGGCCGCGCTCGCCGCGCAGCCAGCGCCCAACAGGAGCGCCATCACAAGCCAGCCCAGCGTTCGCGCCTTCGTCATCGTCACCCGAAGAGGTTGCGCATGATCTCGACCCCGCCGACCCACGTGCCGATCATGCTGCCCACGCCCGTCAGCAGGAAGACCAGGAAGATGCGCAGCAGCCGGCTGCGCCACCAGGCCTTGGCCACGCTGATGTCCTCGCCGACAGTCTGGAACTCGATCACCCGCGGCGGCACCAGGTACGTCTGCACGAAGGCCGTCACGTAGCCCGCGCCGATCAACGGCGTGAGGCTGGTGAACGGCGCCGCCATGAAGGCCGCCGCCACCGTCAGCGGATGCCCCAGCGCGATCACCCCACCGATGGCGCTGGGGATGCTGTTGGCCAGAAACCAGAACATCGCGTTCTCGCCCATCGCGGTCGGCCCCTGGGTCACGCCGATGTAGACCAGGGCGCCGATGATGACCGCCGGGATCGCCCAGCCGATCGTGCGCCAGGTCGTCGACACGGGCGGGATCTTCTCGATCTCGCTCAGGTCCGCGATCTCGCCGCTGGCCAGCGCCTCCACCATCCCCGCCACGTGCCCGGCGCCGACCACCGCCACCAGGGTCTCGCCCTCCGCGCCCAGGATCTTCGACGCCAGGTAGGTGTCGCGCTCGTCGATCAGCGCGCGCTTGAGCTGCGGCATCGCCTTGCCCAGCTCGTTCATCAGCTCGCTGAGCACGTCCTTCTGACGCAGCTTGCGCAGCTCCTCCTCGTCCAGCTCCGGCGTCTCGAAGGCGCTCGCCAGCACACCGGAGACCAGCAGCAGCTTCTTCCACAGCGACAGCGCCGCCCACGCCCGACGCAGGGTGATGCGCACGTCGCGGTCGGCCAGCACCACCGGCACGCCGAGCGCATCGGCCACCTTGGTCGCTTCCAGCAGCTCGCTACCGGGCGTCACGCCGAGCTTGCCGCCCAGGCGTTTCTGGTACGACGCCAGGAAAAAGTTCAGCAGCAGCGTGGCCAGCTGCCGGTTGCGGATCACCTCGCGCAGGTCCAGCGCCTCCCAGCGCTTCTTCTGCGACAGCGCCTCGAAGCGCCGCTCGTCCAGCTCCACGCACACGGCGCTCGGCCGCTCGCGCTCGATCACCATCCGCACCAGGTCCACCGACTCCTGGGAGATGTGCGCGGTGCCGACCAGCACGATGCGCCGCCCGCCGACCGTGAGCACCTGCACGTCCTCGGGGTAGGGCCCCTGCGGGCCGGCATCGGCTGCGGTGGCATCGGCGGCATCGGCCGCCGCGGTATCCATTGGGCCGGCGCCGGGATCGGCCATCGGCTGCGCCGGGTCGTCTCGCTCGTCCATTTGGGGCTAGGCCTGGCTCAGGGAGTCCGGGTACGCGGCTTGTCCGCGTTCTGGGGGCTGAGCATGTACCGCATGGCTTCGTTCTTGTCGACGAGCCGCCGATTGATCAGCTCCTCGATCGAATTGTCCATCGTGGTCATCCCGATCCCGCGCCCGGCCTGCATCAGCCCCAGGGCCTGGTGCATCTTGCCGTCGCGGATCAGGGCGCGGATGGCCGCGTTCGCCACCATCACCTCGAAGGCCGCCACCCGTCCCTTGCCGTCCGCGCGGGGCAGCAGGCGCTGGGAGACCACGCCGGTGAGCACGGCGGCCAGCTGCGAGCGCGCCTGGGCCTGCTGGTGGGGGGGGAAGACGTCGACGATGCGGTCCACCGTCTGGATGGCGTCATTGGTGTGCAGCGTGGCCAGCACCAGGTGCCCGGTCTCGGCCGCCGTCAGCGCGGAGGCCACCGTCTCCAGGTCGCGCAGCTCGCCGATCAGGATGACGTCCGGATCCTGGCGCAGCACGTAGCGCAGGGCCTGGGCGAAGCCCTCGGTGTCGGCCCCCACCTCGCGCTGGTGCACCATCGCCTTCTTGCTGTGGTGCACGTACTCGATCGGGTCCTCGATCGTCAGCACGTGGCACGCCCGCGCCCGGTTGATGCGATCGATCAAGCACGCCAGCGTCGTGGTCTTGCCGGCGCCCGTCGGCCCCACCACCAGCAAGAGCCCGTGCGGCGCCGCTCCCATGTTGAGCAGCGCCTTCGGCAACCCGAGCGACTCCGCCTCCGGGATCTCCGACGGGATCGCGCGAAAGGCCGCCGCCATGTTGTCACGCTCGTAGTAGGCGTTGACGCGGAAGCGCCGCCCCTTGCCGAGCCCGAGCGAGAAGTCCAGCTCCCGATCCAGCTCGTAGGTCGAGCGCTGCCGCACGCTCATGATCGAGTAGAGCAACAGGCGCATGTCGTCCTGCGTCAGCGGCGCCGCCTCCTCGGCGCGCAGCTTGCCCCCGATGCGCACGATCGGCGGTTGCCCCACCGACAGGTGCAGGTCCGACGCGCCGTACTCCTCCACGCGCGCCAGCAGCCGCTCGATGCTCAGCTCCGAGTGCCCGCTGCGCGCCGCCTGGGACTCGCGCGTGCGCGTGCTGATCCCGCGCACCATCAGCGCCAGCTCGTCCGGATGGCTGGCGTAGGCCATCGCCGCCTCCAGCTGGATCTGCCCCCTCTGCTCCAGCTGCACCAGCGCCCGATCGAAGCCCACGATGTGCGGGTCGCGCTCGGTGCGCAACATGTCCTGCAGGTCCTCGATGCGCTGGTCGCGAATCAGCTTGGCCGCCGCCGGCGAGACCTGCAGCCGCTCCACGGCGGCCGCGCGCCCCTTGCCGTCGGCCTTCGGCACCAGCCGCTGGGCCGCCACCCCCACCAGCGCCATCGACAGATCCAGCGCCACCTGCTGGGCGTGGTGCTCGGGAAACATGCTCACGATGCGCTGCAGCGTCTGCGCCACGTCCACCGTGTGCAGCGTCGACAGCACCAGGTGCCCGGTCAGCGCCGCCTGCATCGCCACGCGCAGGGCCTCGGCGCTGCGCAGCTCGCCCACGAAGATCACGTCCGGGCTCTCGCGCAGGGCCTGCCGCAGGGCCACGTCGAAGTCGAGCGTGTCGGTGCCCACCTCGCGCTGGCTCACGCGCGAGCGCACGTCGGGGTGCACGAACTCCACCGGGTCCTCGATCGTCACCACGTGCGCCGCGCGGGTCTGGTTGATGTGGTGGATCATCGCCGCCATCTTGGTCGACTTGCCGGCGCCCGTCGCGCCCGTCACCAGCACCAGCCCGCGCTGCCGCTCCGCCCAGCCGCGCAGCGTTGACGGCAGGCCCAGCTCGTCGAACTTGAGGTTGCCGCCCGGCAGCGCGCGCGCAACCAGGCTCAGCCGCCCCAGCTGCCGCGCGATGTTCAGCCGAAAGCGCTTGCCGTCCGGCAGGCTGAAGCCCGCATCCAGGTCGCCCGAGCGCTTCAGCTCCTTCATCTTGTGCTCGGCCAGCGCCGCGCCCAGGAAGCGCTCCACCTCCGCGCCGGGCGTGGAAGGCACCTCCAGCGCCACCACCTGGCCGTTCATCCGCACCGCCGGGACCTTCTCCGCGCAGACGAAGAGGTCGGACGCCCCCCACGACTCCATGGCACCCAACATCTGCTCGATCGGCGGGATCTGCGAGCTCACGCACGAATTGTAGGGCGCCGGGGTGTGGGTTGGACAGCGACAAAGTCCCCAGCTGAGCTTTTGCCTAGGCCGTGCTACAGAGCAGCCCGTGATCGACCTGCTCAATGAGCACAAAAGCCGGCAGAATCACCGCTACGTGGTGGGTCTGGCCGACGGCGCGCGCGTCGAGAGCGTCGTCTACCGCGGCGACACCCTGTGCGTCTCGAGCCAGGTCGGCTGCGCGGTGGCGTGCCCCTTTTGCGCCTCTGGCGCGCGCGGCTTCGGCCGCAACCTCGAGCTGCCGGAGCTGATCGGCCAGCTCGACGCCGCCCTCGATCGCGGCCACCCCATCGCGCGCGTCACTCTTTCCGGCGTCGGCGAGCCGCTCCACAACTTCGACCACGCGCGCACATTCCTCGAGCACTGCCGCGCGCGCCGCATCAAGGCCAGCCTCACCACCTCCGGCGGGCCGCTGTCGCGCCTGGCCGAGGCCCTCACCTGGCACCACAACGGCCTGACCCTCAGCGTGCACGCCGGCACCGAGCCCACGCGTGCGCGCCTCGTGCCCAACGCGCCGAGCCTCGACGGCCTCTTCGGCGTGCTCACCGAGGTTGTCCCCACGCTCAGCGCCAGCAAGCGCAAGAAGACCGCGCTCGCCTACCTGCTGATGGCCGGCGACAACGACAGCGACGCCGAGGTCGACGCCTTCGCCGCCCGCGCCCGCGCCCTCGGCCTGACCGTGCACCTCTACGCCTACAACCCGGTGCCCTCCAGCGACCGCAAGCCCATCGCCCGCGCCCGCTACGACGCCCTGTGGGCGCGCCTCACCGCCCGCGGGCTGCGCGTTCGCATGAGCTCCACCGCGCGCATCGAGCAAAACGGCGGCTGCGGCACGCTCGTCGCCCTGCGCACCGACGCCCGCGCGGCGGCCGCTCCATGAGCACGCGCTGCGTGCGCGTCGCGCCGGCGAGCGCGCCGCGATGACCACCCGCCGCGTGCGCGTCGCGCCCCTGCCCGCCTGGCTCGACCTCCATCGCCTGCTCTGCGGCCATCCCTTCCAGCTCGAGGCGCTGGGAGACACGGGGGTCGCCGCCACCCTCGAGCTCGACAC